>JAUQVI010000101.1:0-10786 GCA_039794885.1 Thermostichus sp. DG02_5_bins_236 | reverse complement strand
GTTGATAGTACCATGAGATACTGAGTTCCACAGCAAACCTTGCTTCCTCTTGATAAGTTATTGGGTCTTCCTGGAGTCCAGATCTAAGAGTTTGTGGAGTTAGAATACCATTTCTTTTATGAACCACCGGATGCTGTTTAGCTGGCATCACACCCACATACGCATCCCAAAAGCCTGTATAAATCAGAGTGTTTTTACGATAACCTTCTGGGATCCGTTGCCATAGTCTTCTGGCACTCTTTCTACTTTATCCCCAACCTAAGCAGCTACAACTTTGTGGGTATCAGAATCCATTGCTATCTACAACCATTGGGAGTTATTTTTGGATCCCACAAACGGCCATAGCTCATCGCACTGCAGGATTAGAGCCTCCTTTTTTCGGCTGATTCTCCAGCAGCTGAGAAGTATAAATAGCTTTGTGATTCACATAATCTTGCAACCCGGTCTCAGAGACTTCCGCCACCCTAGCGATCGCTGCTAGAGAAAGTCGTTCAAGAAGAAGTTGATCAACAAGAGACTTAGGTTCTTTCGAGACAAACTTCTTGGTGGAATTAGGTACGAACGGTCGATGACAAGAATGACAGCGATAGCCCTGCTTGCCATTGCGTATCTTTTCATACTTAACGACGCTAGTTGAGTTGCATTCGGGGCATTGCACCACGATCATTCTTTGGAAACTTAGAAATCATGTATTAACTCAGCATTACTTACGATGCACTACCCCTGCGCTCAGGTATGCTTTTCAATTCATAGGTGTGACTGACATTCAGTTCATTCATGCTAATGGCCTAGATATGGGAGACGAGGCACAAAGACGGGAGCTAGACGAAGCGCAATCTAAGATCCAAGAATGAGTTGGTAGTTGGTAAGCAGGGAGGCTGGATTAGACGAAGGACGAGTTAGCAAGCTGTAACTCTTAGCGGTTTTGCGCTTCTTGGAGAGCCTACAGCGTCTTATATATAATTGCATCCTCCTACCTAGGATCAATCAGTGAATAAGTCGATGAAGCCTATAGTTGAGATCTCTTGAAGTTGCTGCCAAGGTTACCTGCCGCCGCTCAGCTAAGCCGTCACTACACTCCCCAATCGCGGGGATGGCGTAGCACCTCGTAGAGCTTCGCTTCCCAGGTGTTAGGTTCCGGTTCATAGCCATATTCCCAGCGCACCAAGGGTGGCAAGGACATCAAAATCGATTCCGTCCGTCCCTGGGTTTGCAAGCCAAAGATCGTTCCCCGGTCGTACACCAAGTTGAACTCCACATAGCGCCCGCGACGATACAGCTGAAACTGCCGCTCCCGCTCCCCCCATTCCATCCCCTGCCGTCGTTCCACAATCGGCACATAGGCGGGCAAAAAGGACTGGCCACAAGCCTGAGCCAACTGGAAAAGATGCTCCCAAGTGCGGGATCCCACCCTGACTTGTAAAGACTGGGGCTGCGGATCCCCGTCCACCTGACCATCAGGTCGGTATACCAAACCGGGCCGTTCGTCCTGATAATCGAAGAAAATACCCCCAATGCCACGGGCCTCACCCCGATGGGGCAAGAAAAAGTACTGATCACACCACGTTTTGAAAACAGGGTAATAGACGGGATCTAGCGAATCACAGGCAACCTGAATCGTCTGGTGGAAGTGAATGGCATCCTCCTCGAACAAGTAGTAGGGGGTGAGATCCATGCCACCGCCAAACCACCACACTGGCCCCGCTTCAAAATAGCGATAGTTCAAGTGCACTGTCGGCACATACGGGTTGCGTGGATGCAACACCATCGAGGTACCTGTGGCATAGAAGGAGTGCCCTTTTGCTTCCGGGCGTTGTTTCAGGATCGAGGGGGGCAAATGGGATCCGAATACCTCGGAAAAGTTAACGCCTCCTTGTTCAAACACCCGCCCCTGCTGAATCACCCGCGAGCGACCGCCACCGCCACCGGGTCGTTCCCAACTGTCCTCCCGGAACTGGGCTGCACCATCCACAGCCTCCAAACGGGCACAGATGTCATCCTGGAGCTGCCGCATGAATTGGCCTACCTGTTGGCGGGCATCCACCGGCAGACCTACGGGGCTTGAGGTCAGCATTGTCATCGCAGATCGTTGATTGGAAAGTAGCTTGGAAAAAGAACGCCGCCACTTGTCTCCATCGACAAGGTGGTTCGACAGAGTGTTGTAGTGACCAGAGCCATTCTAGGTGGGAACCGCCTCATAAGGACGCAGCTGTGCCCATTTGTTACGTTCCTCCTGAAAGCTTTGGCAACCCACCACATCCCATTCCATTTCCGTGCCGCCGTTGCGAATATTCACATTGATCTGCGGCCCCTCAGGCTCAAAATCGGGAGCCAGAGTCAGGTGAGCCTGTTGGTGCTGAGCTTCAACCGCGTGATAGGTGGTGCAACGATCCACGTAGTGGCAGTGAATACAAATACACATGGCTGCCGCCTTCATGATACAGTGCAAGACTTTGACGATAACATTTCCACCTCCAGGGATCCCTAATTTTGTAAACCTGACTTGAGACATTTCTTTGTAAAGACGGGCATCTTGTTGAGACTTGTCTAAAATCTCGGCATACTTCTTCTATTAAGAGCTCGATCCAGACTAGGATCAAGCTAACTCTTTTTAGTGAGCTGGGGACGGGGATCCCACGGTTAAGTGGCTTCTGGGACTACTGCTTGTCTTTCGGCACATCTGCAAAACCATCGAGAAAGCACATTTTGTTGATCTCAAAAGAAAACCGCATTCAGGAGGCACCCCATGAACACCCACGACCGCTATCGCTTCACCTGCACGCTCTCCTTTGGGGATATCTACGGGCAGATCATCATTTGGCTGATCGTGATCTTTGCCAGTTTGGCAGCGGCCCTTTCCCTGATGAATAGCCCCCTTTATGCTTTCCTCACCATTGGGCTCATTTTGGTGGTTTCTTTGCCTTTTCTGCTCTTTGCATTTGTTACCACCTTGCTCAACCACATTGAGTTTGCGGTGGTTCCCCCTGAGGAAGAGAAAAGTCCAGTATCTTCCCCTGCCACGCCACAAGTGGCTGTCAGCTAAACGGAAATTGACTCTATCTCAGTGTTATCTGGGTTACAGCCTGTGAGCTAAACTGCTTTGGAACACCCCTGCGAGACCTTCTCAGTGGAGCCAAGCACGGATTCTGGAGCAGCGGGCATCACCGTTGCTGATCTACTGCGTCGATATGCCCAAGGAGAACGAGACTTTCCCAATGCTGTGTTGTTTGGGGCAGATCTGAGCGATCAAGATCTAAAGTATGAAGCTGGGTCAGAGCGTGACCGAAATCACAGCTTCATGCGAATCCTCATCTCAAACGGATGGGGTGCCCGTCCAAGCTCCACAAGATCCATAAGTGCTAAACGTAGCGATGGGTGAATTCCTGCACCAAATCCACCCGTCCTTTGCGTAAAACTGCTGGATCCAGGCGCTCAGTTGTATTGCAGGTCATCAACACCATCAGCTTCTGTTCACAGTGGGGTTGTTCTTCATCCAGCACGCTTTGGTGTAGGGTGCCATCTAGGAGGCTGAGGATGCGCTCGGTTTTACTGCTCTGTTGGGCCACTTCACTGGCGCGATCTTGGGCTAGGTTATCAGCCTCGTTAACGATCAGACAGACCCGCTCTAGGTAGGGGGGCGGAATGAATTCCTGCACGGCTTCGTGATCCAAGATAAACACCACATAGCCGAGTGGGATCAACAGTTCGTGGGCTATCGCCTGGGTCCAAACGGTTTTGCCGGTGCCCGGGCTCCCGTGTACCAAAATGGCCAATCGCTCCTGTTGTAGAATCCGTTGTTGCACTTGATCGGTAAAAGTTTGAATTTCAGTAGGAAAAGAGCTGATTGGATATGGACTTTGGATTTGCCCGATCCGGCTTTGGTAACCACTTAGCATCACTGCCAGGTTGTAGGTAACCTTACGAATTAAGGGCTTGAGATCGACACCCATTAAGGTATAGCGGCGGCGAGATTGATAGGTGGTTTCGATTTGCAACCAGATTTGATGCGCTGGCCAAAAAGCATAGACAGTGCCCAGACTGCGGATCTGCTCCCAACTGCTGAAGCGTTCGATTGGGTAATAGAAGTAGCGATCCATGAACACTTGTATGATCTGGGCTGGCCGTCCTAGATACGCCAAAATTTTGAGAACGGTGACTTCCTGCAGGCGATTGAGAACGTAATCAATAGGGATTTGGTCACGGCTCACCTGTTGCTGAATCGGGGTTTCTGTGGAGAGGGAGTTTTGAAAGGTATAGTCGGGACCGGGTGGGGGTGGGGTAATGCTGTTCCAGAATTCGTCGATTTCGTAACGGGTGTTTTCTGAAAACAGGTTGAGCAAATTGGCCAGGGGGCTGTATTCGTTCCGACCCACAGCATTGGCCACATCACTGCACACATCCAGCGCTTTTTGGGCCAAGTCCCAGGGATCCCGCAGGGCCAGTTGCCAAAAATATTCCACATCAAAATGACGGTGCAGCGGCCTCCACCCGGATCCCAGTAGGTTCTGGCTTGTGGGCTGTTGGTAGCTGGGGTAATAGTTGTCGTAACCGTTATCCATGCAAGAGCAGTAGCTGAGAAGAACTAGGGGGCCGCCGCCCCTATTAGAGCAGTAAGCGATGAGGTGAGGACTGAGTGCCTCCGAATCGGAGAGGCTGGGATGTGTATATTAACTTGAAAGACCAAATGATAGCTACCACAACACATTTGAATTATTTGAATTCACCTGATAGATTTCAAAATTCGGTCGATGCTGGGTTTTAGCTCTAGGAACTGGTCTCTGAGAACAATGACGTAAATGAAGAAGGACAGATAGCCACTATCCTGTTGAATGAAGCTATTGCCCTGCATGACGACTGCATCTTCATCGTATTCAAAGACGACTCTAACACTACCGTCATTTTGTACAGTAGGCTCGAGATCTATGATCAAGTTGGAGCACTCTCTGAAAACATTTCCGAGATCTTTTTGTAACTGAGAGCCCAATTCATGTTCAGATAACGGCACCTCATCCCTGTTAAAAATGGCGACTGCCATCCAACTCAGTCCATCTGGCTGCTAAAAAGGGATCCCTAGACTTTTCATGAAGTCACCCATCTGTCTGTTGATGCCAGAGTTAAATGATCGCAAAAGGGCTATGGGAGTAATTGGATCATAAGTGCAAATGCAAAAATCCTCCTCTATATTTCCTATCTCAGGGGTTGGCAGAAGGGTTGAGTGCTTGTGCATCCGATCCGGGTGAGCTTTGCAGGGCGGCTTGGGCATTACGCCGCAGTCGTTTGGCCTTGAGTCTGCGCAGAGCAGAGGCGGGAAAGTGTTGGTTGAAGTCTGCTTCACTGATGTGGGCTAACTTTTGCAAGTTGGGGGCAATATTCCAGCTGTAAGGTTGAAAATCCGGGATCCGGGTGGGTTGAGCAAACCGTTGGTTCCAGGGGCAGATATCCTGGCAAATGTCGCAGCCGGCCACCCAGTTATCAAGGTTCTGGGCGATTGCAGAGGGGATCCCTTCGGCATGACTTTCCAGAGTGTGATAAGCAATACACCGACGGGTATCCACAAGGCCTGGGCTGACAATGGCCTGAGTGGGGCAAGCGGCCAAGCAACGGGTACAGGTGCCGCAGTGGAAAGCGTGTGGCCGATCGGGTACCAGCTTTAAGGTGGTGAGCAGTACCCCCAAGAAGACCCAGGAGCCGTACTCACGAGTGAGGAGGAGACTATTTTTGCCGATCCACCCCAGGCCCGCCTGCATCGCCCAAGGTTTTTCCATAACCGGGCCGGTATCCACATAAAAGCGACTGGCATAATCGGGAAATTGAGCCTGCAGCCACAGGTGGAGCTGCTTTAGCCGTCGCCCCAAAACACGGTGATAGTCTCGTCCCCAAGCGTAGCGGGAGAGTTTGCCTTGGCTGGGATCCGAGCTGTGCTGAATCGGGGTGTAGTAATTGAGGGCCACACAGATCACCGATTGGACACCTGGCAGAACCAATTCCACATCGCCTCGACGGGGATCCCGCATCCAGTCCATATCTGCGGCCATACCCTCTGCCAGCCAAGTGTGCAAGCCCTGCAAATCCGGGGGATCCGCCACGCTGGCAACGCCAACTTTATCAAAGCCCACCGCTAGCGCCTGCTGCTTGATCTGCTCTGTCGCTCTGGCTTGCTCTGCTTCCCCCAACACGGGATCCCGATGGCAAAACGGTTAAGGCTATTCTGGCAGCCCCATGACATGGCGGTAGCGGTCTTCCAGTTGCTTGGCCTGCTCTGACTTACGGAAGGGATCCCAGTGGCTGTGGGCAAAGAGATCCCGTTGTAGCTTGTTGACATCCACCGTGGTTACGGTTCCGGCTGAGACCAGTTGCTTGCCTCGCACCCAGACACTATCTACCACCTGAGTAGGGCGACCCAAAATCAAAAGTCCGATGGGATCGGTACGGGGCAGCAGCGACAGCTGGGTCAGGTCGTAGAGCACCAAATCTGCTTGCATCCCCACTGCCAGGGATCCGAACTGATCCGCCATACCCAGGCCCGTAGCCCCACCTCGTGCTGCCATGTCTACACTCTCGCGGGGGTTAATCCAGTGGCGATAGTCAAAGTCCGTTACATTGTGCAGGATGCTGCCGATCTTAATGGCTTCCAAAAGATCTTGGGAGTCGTTGCTGGCGGATCCGTCACAGCCAAAAGACACATTCACACCCGCCTGCCGATATTTCAAGACGGGGGCAATGCCGCTGCCTAGGCGCAGGTTGCTCAAGGGGTTGTGGACGACGGTGGATCCCGTCTGTGCCAGGATCTCGATATCCGCATCCGTCAGCCAAACGCAGTGGGCCAAAGAGGTTTTATGATCTAGATACCCAATCCGTTGCAAATGTTCAACGGCGCTGCAGCCATATTTTTCTTGGGCCAGCATTTGTTGGGCACGGGTTTCCAACAGATGAGCATGACGAGGCAGGTTGTACTTTTGGCTCAGCTCCACACAGCCCTTAAACAGATCATCAGAGCACAGTTGAATGCCGGTCGGGGCCACCATCAAGGTAATTCCCTCTTCTGGTCGGTGGAATTGCCGCACCGCCTCTTCTACAATTCCCAAGACTTCTGCAGTGGTGAGGGGGTAAGCCTCGTGTTCCAAATCGGTGGATTCCCCGGTGGGTAACCCCGTTGACAGGGCTTGATCCTGAATCAGTGGGCCAATAAAGGCGCGGATGCCGCTTTCTCGGTAGGCACGGACGGCTGCTTCGATGGTGGCTAACTCTTGTCCTGGGATCAACACCAAGTGATCCACCACCGAGGTACCACCCGTGAGCAGAGTTTCCACAGCAGTGCCCAAAGCACTCAGATAGACCTTCTCGGTGTCCAGGGGTGAATATTCGTGCAGTTGGGCCAACCACAGTTCCAGAGGATAGGGAGGGATGATTCCCCGTTGCCACAGTTCTGAGGAATGGGTGTGGGCATTGACAAAACCTGGCAGAAGCAACTTATTGCGAGCCTCCACTTCGGTGGCGGTTACGGCTAAGCTGGAGCCAATCGCTGCAATTCGCTCCCCTTCAACGTGTACATCTGTGGTTTCGTAGCCTGTGCTCGTGGGAATTAGCGCATTGCGGAAGACGTAGCTCATGCCAGGGATCCAGAAAGGCCGCTTGCTACCTTAACGTGTTCAAGTTAACCCTGCCAAGATTAGTACCGGGCAAGTCCACTAAGCAGACAGACGGGCGTGGGCCGCTTTCAGAGCATCCAGCAGATCTAAGCTCAGGTTCATCATATTCAGACGAAACCCGGCTTGATTTGGCCCGTGGTAATCGCTGCCTCCGGTCACCACCAAGTTGTGCTTCTGGGCCAGTTTCAACAGTTGCCGTTTCTGTCGCACATTGTGATCCGGGTGATAAACCTCTAGGCCCATCAACCTCGCTCCCAACAGGGCCGCAAACGTATTCTCTAGAGTATCTCCTCGAAAAAGTCCCGGATGCGCCCACACCGGCACCGCTCCACAGGCACGCAACAGTTGGATCCCTTCCAGGGCGCTGAACTTTTCGTAGGGTACAAAGGCCGGCCCGTCATCCCCCAGAAAGCGCTCAAAGGCTTCACGAGCATTGCGCACATGACCTGCTCTCACCAAAGCTTGCGCCAAATGGGGCCGACCGGGGGTCAGATGGGTGCTGGGCATGGGAATCGGATACCCCAGTTCTGCCAAGCGCTGCACCATGGCCTCGGCGCGCCGAATCCGCCCCTGGCGGCGCTCTTCTAGGGGAGGGGTGAGCTGCTCTCGCCGGGGATAAAACCCCAACAGGTGTAAGGATCGCCCCTGCCAAACGGTACTTAACTCCACTGCCGGGATAATCTCAACGCCCCAACGGGATCCCGCCTCAACCGCTTCATCCCAACCGGCGAGAGTGTCGTGGTCAGAAATGGCTAAGGCTTTTACACCGGCACGAGCGGCTGCCTCCACCAATTGTGACGGGCTCAAGGATCCATCAGAACAGGTGGTATGGCAGTGCAGCTCCAACATGGGTTTATTTTTTCTTTTTGGTGGATCCCTTCTTGGCCGGTTTGCTCTCGGCGGCGGGAGCAGGGACGGGTTCTTCCGCAGGAGCTGGCGGAGCTTCCTCCACTTTCGGGGGTTCTGCCGGTTTAAGACCGGTCTGAGCAGCTACCTCAGCGGCAAAATCCACCTCTTCTTTTTCGATCCCTTCCCCTAGCACAAAGCGGACAAAGCGCCGCACCTGAATGTTTTCCCCCAGCTTGGCGATGTGTTGCTTCACCAGTTCTTCGACGGTGATGGAAGAATCTTTGATAAAGGGCTGATCCAATAGAGATAACTCTTTCAGGCGTTTGTCGATGCGACCTTGCACGATCTTTTCCCGCACGTTCTCCGGTTTGCTAGCCAGGTCATCTTTGCCCATCTCGATGGCTTTTTCCCGCTCCACTACCTCAGCCGGAATTTGGGCTACGCTGACGTACTCCACGTTTTGGCAGGCGGCAATTTGCTTGGCGATATCCTGCACCAATTTCTTAAAATCTTCCCCGCGACCTACGAAGTCAGTTTCGCAGTTCACCTCCACCAACACGCCAATTCGGTTGCCAAAGTGGATGTAGCTATCCACAGCCCCCTCTGCCGCGACGCGGCTCGCCTTTTTAGCAGCTCCTGCCAACCCCTTCTGCCGTAGCCAAGTGATGGCTTTTTCCATATCGCCATCTGATTCCACGAGGGCTTTTTTGCAATCCATCATGCCTGCGCCCGTCTTCTCGCGCAGTTCTTTGACCAATTTGGCATCAATACTCATGAGGGTTCCTCGAGTCTCACATCGTACAAACAAGGGGTAACAAGAAAAGCGTGGCCGGATAAGAGGGCAGGCTCAGGGGTAAATTGTGAACCTATATGTCAAGGATACAAGCTTCTGGGTAGGGGACAGGCAGGGAAATCCACAGTCGGTAGGAGGGATCCCTGCCTAATGGGGTCTAGCGCTTACTCTGTCTCGTCTGAGTCTCCCTCTTCATCTTCGTCCATATCATCCAGACCATCCTCATCGAAATCCATAGCACCTTCGTAGTCATAGTCCTCTTCTTCGCTGGTGTCGAGCTGCCCGTGTCGCCCTTCGTAGATGGCATCGGCTAGCTTACCCACGATCAGCTTGATGGCACGAATAGCATCGTCATTGGACGGAATGAACACATCGCTGAGATCCGGATCGCAGTTGGTGTCCAGGAGTGAGATAATCGGAATATTGAGTTTGACACACTCCTGGATGGCGTTGGATTCCCGTCGTTGATCTACGATGATCACGGCATCCGGCGGCTTGCGCATGGTTTTGATGCCACCCAGGTATTTCTCCAGTTTGGCCAGTTCCCGCTTTAGCCGAGCCGATTCTTGTTTTGGCAAGCGATCCATCATGCCGCTGCTCTGCATTTCCTCGATTTCTTTGAGGCGGTCGATGCGGGTCTTGATGGTGGCCCAGTTGGTGAGCATACCGCCCAACCAGCGTTGGTTAACGAAATAGCTGCCACAGCGACGGGCTTCTTGGGCGATGATCCCGGCGGCTTGCCGTTTAGTGCCAATGAACAGAAACCGCCGCCCTTTGTCGGCAGCATCCCGCACATATTCGTAGGCTTCGTTGAGGTAACGGGCCGTCTGCACCAAATCAATGATATGGATCCCGTTCCGTTCTGTGAAAATATAGGGCCGCATTTTCGGGTTCCAACGGCTGGCTTTGTGGCCAAAGTGAACCCCTGCCTCCAATAGTTGAGGCAAACTGACTACGCTCATGTGAATCTCCTGCGGGTTAGCCTCCGCCTGAACGGATCCCGGTTAAGGACACCCGATGGTTCAGGCGTGTGATTTTTGAACAGCTTAACTAAGCTAGCATGTCTTTCAGGGGATCCCGCAATCCGGGGTTAACGCCTGCCGGGATCTAATGCTACACTAGCGAAGCACTTCTAGAGTTTTCTCTCTTGCAAGTGCGTCGGGGCGTAGCGCAGCTTGGTAGCGCACCACTTTGGGGTAGTGGGGGTCGAAGGTTCAAATCCTTTCGCTCCGATTCCTGTAGAATGTCCAAAACCTGATCTCCCGGTAGATTTTCAGACCATCATCGGCGCTGTGGACAGCCAGAGGTGCTGGGGAGTTGAGTGTTTCTCTGATATCTTCCCAGCGCCGGTGCAAGCTTCTCAAGATTCAGCCAGAATTAGAAGGTTGCCCAGTTCATCCACCTTTACCGAAAATCGTCGTAAAGCCTCGCCTGGGGATAGAAAGCGAAGAGAGCACCCAAGGGCACAAAGACTCCGTCCTGCTGTCGCCACAGG
>JAUQVI010000100.1:0-11008 GCA_039794885.1 Thermostichus sp. DG02_5_bins_236 | reverse complement strand
CTTTGCAGTTTCCATTAATTCCACTTCTCCGAAGAGAAGCGACCCTATGCCCATCATGAGCGTAGATCAAATAACTATGTTTCCATTAATTCCACTTCTCCGAAGAGAAGCGACGACCAATTACCTCCGGTACAAATGGAGGGAATATTGTTTCCATTAATTCCACTTCTCCGAAGAGAAGCGACTGTACCGACGGTTCAGGAGTAGAGCCATCTTCTAACGTTTCCATTAATTCCACTTCTCCGAAGAGAAGCGACTAGGAATCCCGACGATCCCCACCCGTTGGAAATTAGTTTCCATTAATTCCACTTCTCCGAAGAGAAGCGACGGGAAGCCTTATGGCATTCCCGCCAGAAGAATTTAAGAGTTTCCATTAATTCCACTTCTCCGAAGAGAAGCGACACGGTTTGACTTCGTAGTCGAACACGTGGAATATTACCGTTTCCATTAATTCCACTTCTCCGAAGAGAAGCGACGAGATCCGTTATGTTGCATTGCTCTGGGACATCCCAGTTTCCATTAATTCCACTTCTCCGAAGAGAAGCGACAACACGTGAAAACAGGAATTGCACGAGACACTGAGCGTTTCCATTAATTCCACTTCTCCGAAGAGAAGCGACAAACTCAGGAGGAGAGCCATCTTCTAACCACTCCTGTTTCCATTAATTCCACTTCTCCGAAGAGAAGCGACTCCGCTATCTATAAAATCGATTAGATGTGTATAATCGAGTTTCCATTAATTCCACTTCTCCGAAGAGAAGCGACTTCTATTTGTTCTATTAGCGTTAATACTATGACTACAGTGTTTCCATTAATTCCACTTCTCCGAAGAGAAGCGACTCCCCCAGATTATAACCCGCTCCCGGCAAGGGATCCAGGGTCGTCAAACGACAGGGTCCTCCGGTAGCCTGCAATTCCCCCCCGGTTAGACCCTGTCCAGGGGGCTGAAACCCTTGCCCAGCAAGCAATCGACCGGGTCAACGGAAGAATCAGGGTTTGAGCCTGGTCGGGCACCCTGTCGCTAAAATCGTCAAAGTAGAGCCTCATGGGTATCTTTTCACCTAGGCTGAACTGGATGGGGATCCGCTTGGGGCAAGGGTTCTGACCGGAACCACCGCTAAGAAGTGGGTTAAACATCCACCTAGGAAAAAGTGTTGGCTGCGGATCGACTGCAGCGCGCTGCTGCCCCAATTTCCTATCGAGGTATCGCTGGCCTAGGGTATGAATTTGATGAATGTTCACTCTTTCAGTTCTCCTCCCCGTGAAGCAATCTCTGCAAGGATCTGCCTGACATTACTCAGACAGCATGATCCTTGCGGATTGTTGACTTCACAGGCGCAGCGTTTTGCTTGAATATGAGCAGTGATCTCACCTAGGATCTGCTCTCCGGTTTTGGATTGCTGTATTTCTTTCTGAATACGCTGGCGGCTCCACCCAAAGCAGTAACAGACGGGAAGGTCGGCATCGGCTACTTGACCGATTGCTTTCTGGAAAACGGTCACCTTGAGATCCGTGATATCAAATGCTTTCCCTTCCTGTGAAAAATAAACGACAGGGCAGCTAGAGTCCGGGCAAAATGCATAGCAGCTTTTCACATCCAGCTGTTCTAAAGCATGAGGAAGTAACAGGCTTTTTAGGGTAATCAACGGAATATGTTTTCCTGGCCAACCACTTTGAGAGCAGAGAGGCTGTTGGTGAGAGGACACCTTACCCACACCAGATGATTGTTTAGATACTTGTGAAGCCTTTGTCATAGCTTGGGTGATAGGAAATGAGATGATGAGAACCTACAGCAATCCTCTGATTCCTGAGAATTTATTTGTCCTGAGAGCAAGGAAAATAATTGCAAATGATTGGAGAATATGGTTGGAGGAAAGAAGTTCTCATGTCTCAACATAGATCTCCATAGGATTATGCTCTCAGTTGTTAAGCATAAACTTAGTTTTTCTCTCTTAGCAAAAGATTTGGACATAAAAGCTTGTGTTCAGTAATCTGGGGAATGAACTTCAGATTCTTAGGGTGCTGAAAGGACAACTAGGAAACTACTGTATACTCAGATTTAGATTCATTCGATTCTGCTAAATTTTTCCTGAAAAACAACGCAATTGGAGTTTTTGCCTTGATTAGAAGATTTTTGCTGACACTGTTGGATCATCGGCATTAGCTCACTTTTTAATTCTTGCAATCGAGCAATTGACTTATCAATCTCCTCAACCTTTCGGCTCAGCTTGGTATATACCTCCTGGCAGGAGAGGGCCTGCTCATTCTGCAGAGACAAAAGCTCTTTAATCTCATCCAGGCTTAAACCCAGTGCCTTAGCACGACCGATGAAGGCCAGACGCTCTAGATCCGCTTTTTCGTACAAGCGATAGCCTGCCTCTGTTCGCCGCGGCTTGGGGATAAGTCCGATGCGCTCATAAAAGTACAGCGTTTGGGGGTTGAGCCCCAACTTGCGGGCAACTTGGCCAACCCTGAGCAGCATTCCCATCTACCTCCTCTAGGCTTGAACCGGATGTTTTGACTCTAAACCTTATACCCAACAATAAAGTCAAGAGGCGTTAAGCGGGTTTATTCTGAGGCCTGGGGCACCCCGCCGGTGAGGGTTTGGCCTGCTACTCTATAGGGTGATTCTGTACCCTTGACAACCCTTTACCTTTTTCTCTCATGACCGCTGTGATCCTTCAGGCCAATAGCCTGCCCAGTCAGTACAACCCTTTTGAGACCGAGCCGAGGTGGCAACGATTTTGGGAGGAAAAAGGCTTTTATGTAGCGGATCCGAAAGCACCAGGAGAAATGTTCAGTATGGTGCTGCCGCCGCCCAATGTGACGGGCAATCTGCACATGGGCCATGCTTTTGCTTTTACCCTGCCAGATGTGGTCACCCGCTACAAACGGATGCGCGGCTACAATGTCCTCTGGGTACCGGGCACGGATCACGCCAGCATTGCCGTGCACACCATTTTAGAAAACCAGCTGCGCCAAGAGGGCAAAAGCCGCTTTGACCTGGGCCGAGAAGCCTTTTTGCAACGGGCTTGGGCCTGGAAGGAGCAGTCTCAGGGCACCATCAAGGGGCAGTTGCGGCGGCTGGGTCTATCGCTGGACTGGAGCCGGGATCGCTTCACGATGGATGCCGGTTTGAACCGGGCGGTGATCGAGGCGTTTGTGCGGCTGTATGAAGCAGGGCTGATCTACCGTGGCGAATATTTGGTGAACTGGTGTCCGGCTAGCCAGTCGGCGGTGTCGGATATTGAGCTGGATGACAAGGAGGTGAAGGGGCACCTGTGGCATTTTCGCTACCCCTTGGCAGCGGATCCTGAGCAGTACCTGGTAGTAGCCACCACCCGCCCTGAGACCATGCTGGGGGATACGGCTGTGGCGGTTAACCCCTCTGACCCCCGCTATAAGCACTTAATCGGCCAGCAGATCCGCTTGCCCATTAAAAATCGCCTTGTCCCCATCATCGGCGATGAGTACGTGGATGCCAGCTTTGGCTCCGGCTGCGTCAAGATTACGCCGGCCCATGATCCCAATGACTTTGAGATTGGTAAACGGCACCAGCTGCCTTTTACCAACATCCTCAACAAGGATGGCACTTTGAACGAGAACGGGGATCCCTTCACCGGTTTGGATCGGTTTGTGGCCCGCCAAAAGGTGGTGGAGTGGTTTAGGGATCACGGCTTGCTGGAGAAGGTGGAGGACTATACCCACACGGTGCCCCACAGTGACCGCGGGGGTGTGCCGGTTGAGCCGTTGCTTTCTATTCAGTGGTTCTGTGATGTCTCCGGGATGGCCGCCCGTTGCTTGGAAGAAGAACAGCACCACAGCAGTCCCCGCTTTATTCCGGAGCGTTGGATCAAGGTGTACACCGGCTGGCTGGAGAAGATACGCCCCTGGTGCATCTCACGGCAACTGTGGTGGGGTCACCAGATCCCCGCTTGGTACCCGCTGATCGAGGGGCAGCTACCTGAGGATCCCCAGGTGTTTGTGGTAGCCCGCAATAAGCAGGAGGCTCTGGCCAAGGCTCGGGAGCAGTTGGGTCCGCAAGTGGAAGGGGTGGAGCAGGATCCGGATGTGCTGGATACCTGGTTTAGCTCTGCTCTTTGGCCGTTTTCTACTTTGGGCTGGCCAGATGACACCGAAGATCTCAAACGCTACTACCCCAACTCCCTGATGTCTACGGGCTTTGACATCATTTTCTTTTGGGTAGCCCGTATGACGATGATGGGATCCCAGTTAACCGGCCAGATTCCTTTTAAGGATGTTTATATCAACGGCCTGGTGCGGGATGAGCAGGGGGCAAAAATGTCCAAATCCAAGGGGAATGGCATTGACCCGCTGGATCTCTTAGACAAGTACGGCACCGATGCGCTGCGCTATGCCTTGGTGAAAGAGGTGGTGGGGGCAGGGCAGGATGTACGCTTGGCCTACGACCGCAAAACTGGCGAAAGTGCCAGTGTGGAGGCAGCCCGCAACTTTGCCAACAAAATCTGGAATGCCTCCCGCTTTGTGCTGATGAATCTGGAGTTCCCCGCTCCTTTGGGATCCCTTTCGGCAGAGCACCTAGAGCTGGCGGATCGCTGGATTCTTTCCCGTCTGCATTCCACCACGGCGCAGGTGATTGAGGAGCTGGAAACCTATGGCCTGGGGGAAGGAGCCCGTCTGCTCTACTCCCTGATCTGGGATGATTTCTGTGACTGGTACATTGAGCTGGTGAAACCCCGTTTGCGGGGAGAAGATGCCCTTTCCAAGCAAACTGCCCAACAGGTGCTGGCTACCGTCTTGGAGAGCATTCTCAGGCTGCTGCATCCCTGGATGCCCCACATCACCGAAGAGATCTGGCAAATCTTGATGCAGGCTGAGCAGAGCACTTCCATTTCCGTACAAGCCTATCCCCAGTCAGACCCAGCCTGGGTGGATCCAACTCTGGAGCAGGACTTTGCTTTGGTGATCCAGACCATTAGCAGCTTACGCAACCTGCGGGCAGAAGCCGGTCTGAAACCCCAGCAGAAAATCACAGCTATTCTGCTTACGACTGATGCAAACGAGCAACGTATCCTCACAGCAGCTCAAGCCTATATTCAAGAGTTGACCAAAGCAGAGTCCCTGCAAATCACTGCCTCCTTAGCGGAAGAGCCAAAACAGGTGGCAGCGGCGGTGGTGGGTACGGTGCAGGTGTTGATGCCGCTGGCGGGGCTGGTGGATGTGGAGGCGCTACAGGCCAAGCTGCAGAAGGATATTGCCAAGGTGGACAAAGAGGCCCAAGGGATCCGCTCTCGCCTAGAGAATCCCAACTTTATCAGCCGTGCCAACCCGGAGGTGGTGCAAGCCCATCAGCAGCAGTTGGCGGAACTGGATGCCCAGATCACCTTACTGGAGTCCCGGTTGCAGAAGTTGGGTTGATCTGGCTATCGGAGGGGTCATGTTGACCATTTGTAAGCAGGGTGGGTGAGATTATGGCTCTGTGCTATACTATGAATCGAGATTTCTGTCGGTTGCAGTGTTCGTTTCTTCTGGTCTTGACGGGTTTTCACGTTTCGTATTGGCAGACGGCTCTCCGAACATCTCAGTTGTTGTTCCTCTCTCGTTTTCGGAGATCTGTTCATGTCGATTTATGTTGGTAACCTTTCCTTTAAGGTAACGGAAGCGGATTTGACCGCTGTTTTTGCTGAATATGGTTCTGTGAAGCGGGTGCAAATCCCTGCTGATCGTGAAACAGGCCGTATTCGAGGTTTTGGTTTTGTGGAAATGAGCTCGGACAGCGAAGAAGAAGCTGCCATTGCGGCTCTAGATGGAGCAGAGTGGATGGGGCGTGATCTGAAAGTGAACAAAGCTCGTCCACGGGAGGAGCGCCCTGCCTTTGGTGGCAGTGGCGATCGCCGTCGCAACTTCCAAAGCCGCTACTGATCCGGCTGGATTCTGCTACTGGCTCAATCGGTTACTCGTAACATAGTCTACTGATAACAAAGTAGTAGTAATAAAGGGGTTGATTGAGGGATCCTCATCAGCCTCTTTGTTCATTTCTATTGATTTAATTTTTCACTCTGGCTTCGTAGAATGTGTCCACCAAGGATCCGTTAAATTGACCGCTAGGGGATCCCATTCCCATCCCCAGTCTTGGGCAATGGCTTGAGTCAGGCCCAGTTGACCGTTACCAGGGTAGCGAGCCAGAGCTGCTAGCAAATCGATCAGTTGATCTCCTTCTGGGATCCGACCCAAAATATGTAGCCCATCCCGAATCTGGGATTCTTTAAGCTCACACAGATAGCCATCCAACTGATTCAGATCCTCCTCTGTTTGCAAATTGAACTGCTCATGCAAATGTTCGGTCTGGGCTAATTCCTGGATTTGGGCATGAATGAGGAGACAACGTCCGGGATCCAACTGTTCTGCCTCCACATACTCATCCATCAGCCGCTCCAATTCCGCCAAGGGGCCGTACAACTCGGCACGGGTGAGGGGTGGGGTGAGGTGGTCAATAATCACCGCTTGGGCACGGCGCTTCGCCTGGGAGCCCTCCCCCGGATCATTGACAATAAACGGGTAAAAGTGAGGCATTGGCCCCAAGGCAATCTCTGGGTAACAGCTGGCCGAAAGGGCGGATCCCTTGCCAGGTAGCCACTCCAGGTTGCCGTGCTTACCCACATGGACAATGGCCTGCGCTGCAAATACCTGCCGCAACCACAGGTAAAAAGCTAAGTACTCATGGGGAGGCACCAAATCGGGAGCATGGTAATTCAAGGCCGGATCCCGGTCATACCCCCGTGGCGGTTGGATGCCGATAAACACCTGTCCCAACTGTAGACCCACAACCGGGATATCCTCAGGGGGCGGATCCCCCCATTGCTCGATGAGCTGGGTTTGGATCCCGTCCGGCAGTTGCCCGAACCACTCTCGATAGGTCTGGACAGAAAGGAATTGCTGGGCAGGTCGCAGGGATCCGAGGGGGTCGTAGGTGTAGCCATGGGTAAGCCAGGGGATCAGTTCATCCCCACTTTGGGGAAGCCAGGGGATCCCATAGCCTGCTACCTGAAGGGCCTGGAGAATCTGCACACAGCTAGCGGGAGTATCCAAGCCGACACCATTGGCCAGCCGCCCATCCCGATTGGGGTAGTTGGCCAGGATCAATGCCAGCCGCCGCTCTGGAATGGGAGTACGCCGTAACTTCACCCAGCGGGCCGCCAACTCCGCCACAAACTCCACCCGATCCGATACAGCCTCATAGGCCATCACCTCCGTCTGCAACCGGGGATCCGCTTGTCGCACGGTCTTGAAAGAAACCGCCCGACTGATAATTCGCCCATCCACCTCCGGCAAAGCCACATTCATGGCCAAATCCCGCGCCCCCAGCCCCTGTGTAGAGGCTTGCCAACTGGGTTGGGATCCACCACTCAAGATCACCTGCAACATCGGCACATCCAGCGCTTGCCAAAGACTGACATCCGGTTGGTCACTATCTAAGCGGGCCAAAGCAAAACTGGTGGTGTTCAATAAAATCTCAATTTGGCCACCAAAATGATCCCGCATCGCCTGGGGTAAGTTGGGTTCTTGCAGGCCGTAGGTGTAGAGGCCAATGGTCTGTAATCCTCGCTGAGCCAAGGCTGCCGCCAGCTGATCCACCGGCTCCGTATTGCCTGCTAACACATGGGCACGATACAGCAAAATTCCTACCTTGGGGGCAGCCGCATCCTCGATTGCAGTCGTGGGAGGTGTGTAAATCCCCAGCCGAGGCAGCACCTGGGGATCCCGCACCGGATAGGGATAGCCCAGCACCTCCTTGGCCAAAAAGGTAAGGCTGGCTGCTACATTCTCGGCTCCCCCCTCCAACCAGTAGCGCCACACCCGATCCGCCACAGCCAAGCTGACAGTGGAATGGCTGACCAAATCCCAATCGGGACGATCATCCCCGGGCATCACAATCAGATGGGATCCCGCCTCAGCAGCCACCTGTTTGGCCACCTCCAGCCCATAGCTCCAATAGGCTCGCCCCCCCAACAGCCGAATTAGGACAAGCTGCGCCTGCCGCAAAACTTTCTCCGCATAGTCATCAATGCTCAAGGGCTGCTGCAACTGCAACAAATTAGCCGCCCGCACCGCAGGGAACCCCTCTGGCAGAAGCTGCATCGCCCCTGCCAGCGCGCCCAGATCGGTATCCGCTGCCGTAAGCACCACCACAGGAGCCGGATCTTGCTCTAGGAAAATGACCCCAGATTGAGAGGGATCCCATCCCCCCGGCACGGCTGCAATTCGATGCATAGGAGCTTAGTTCCCCCAGTCTACTTGCCCCAGACCATACACCCTGGAAACCCATTAAGCCACCTGTGGTGTTTGCTCAGGGCTAGACACCTTGCCCGCCAAGCGGGGCGAAAACTGACGGGTTGCCTGCACAAATTCTTGAAACAGACGAAAATGCTCCGCCTCTTCAAAGGTAAATTCCGGGTGCCACTGAACGGCGACTGCCCAAGGGTGGGTTTCGTGCTCGATCGCCTCAATCAGCTCATCCGTAGAGCAAGCGGACAAACGCCACCCCACCGGTACATCACAAATAGCTTGGTGATGCCAAGACACCACCGAGATTTCCTTGGCACCGATGATTTGCTGAAGTCGTGTTGAGTTGAGAATGCTGACTTTGTGGTGAATCGGCTTGCGATCTTCTGGGTTGAAATGATCCAGCTCATCGTACACATCCGGCACATGTGGGATCAGTTTGCCCCCACTGACCACATTCAACAACTGCATCCCCCGACAAATGCCCAACACGGGGATCCCTTGCCTCATGACCGCTTCAGCTAGAGCTACCTCAAACCGATCCCGTTCTGAGTTGACATAGCGCACTTTGGGATGTTCTGGATCCTCACCATAGGTACTGGGGCAGAGATCACCACCCCCTGTCAATACCAACCCATCCACCAAAGACAACAAAACCTGTGGTTCACTCTCGCCCGGAGGAAATAGGATGGGGATCCCACCGGCAGCCCGAATGGCATCAATGTAACGGCCCGGCGCAATAAAATGGCCCTCGTCGTTACGATTGCGAGTGGTAATGCCGATCAAGGGTCGGTGGGGAAGTGACGAGCCAGGCTGAGGCTCATGTAGGGGCATCCTATTCATCCTTATACGATAGCCCTATCGCGTTAGCGGTGCGGAGCACAATTTCCAATGTTGTTAGTGGGTTTTAGAACGGTGTATCCGAACACAACTTATGGATATTCCAGAGGGGTTGAACACCTGCTCAAGGGCAAGAGATGCCATTGGCGACAGGACGAGAAAGGGTCTTACCAGGATTGAGCAATCCATAAGGATCCACCTGTTGGTTAAAGAGCACCTGCTTGGGATCCACGACTTTTTTACCTGCTTCTTCCAGGATGTAGGTATGGGGGTTGGGAATAGTCACCCCATATTGCTCATGGAAGGCCATAATCTCCTGCAATCGTTCAGGAGTGGAATAGCGCACCACCTGCCCACCGCCAGCAATGACTTGTCCCCCCACCCGTTGAAATTCGATGTGCATCACCACCTCTTCGCCAAAGTAATCGATCATTTGCTCAATTAGCCGCAAACTTTCCGCTTGGTTAGCAGGAAAGCGACTTTGAATGTAGGTTAGCCCCGGATCTGCCGCCCGGGCGTGCAAGGTGGTGTGGTTAAAGCAATAGTCTGTGAGGGTGGTGCCTTTGCCTGCATCTGCAGCAGCCTTAACCCAACAGAGGGTACCCCCATGCTCTTTGGCCAGAGCTTGTAGGGCTTCGTACCCAGGCTCGACGAAAATTGCCAGCACACAATGGGATCCACTGGGGATGTGATCTCGCAGTGCCGCGAAGTAGCGGGGGATCGGCCAGGCATGTTGGCTGACCAAACGGGTGGGGATCCCGGGGGCCTTGGCCAAATCAAAACCGAAGCGTACCGAATCCATCACGTTCGAAAAGGCAATCATGCACTCGGCCCAGGGTTGCGCCCGTGCCAAGGAGATTTCCAGCTCTGTGATGATGCCGCTGATGCCCCAAGAATGAGTTACCTGTCGGACATCGGATCCCCGCAACTCCAGTACCCGAGGTTCCTCTTCTAGGGTGACTACCCGCACCGCATACACATTGCCCGGTTCTTTCAAAATGCCGTAATTGACGGAGCCAACGCCACCAAACCCCCCTCCCAAAAAGCCCCCGTAGGTGGAAGTCGCCGCCGTGGAAGGGAACATGCGCAGCTCCCAGTGCATCTTACGAGCTTCTCTATCCAGTGCTGTCAGACGGACTCCCGCTTCCACCCGCGCCAAACCTGACTTCACCCAAACGATCCGCTGCATACGCGACAGATCCAGCACCACACCGCCGTACAAAGGGACAGCCTGCCCGTAGTTACCGGTGCCACCGCCCCGCAGGGTCATCGGGATCCGCTCCTGGGCGCAGGTGCGCGCGATACGAATCACTTGGGCTTCATCAACAGGGCGAGCGATGACATGGGCCCGTTTATCCGCCAACTGCCGACTGAGAATGGGGCTAAAATGATGCCAATCTTGTGAGAGTTTGCCAACCTGGGTACTGTCTGTGATCAGCTCGATTCCTTCCCATTCCGCCATACAGACGACCAGCCAGTTTGTAGAAGTGCTGGGGGAGAGACCTGCTGTCATGAGACCCAAGATCCTAGGGAAGACTTGCAAGGATAGTGTGAGTTTAAGGGATCCCTGAATTTTCATTTGTGATCCTTGCAACAATTTGTAGCTAAACCTTTTGCCCCCGTAAGATTTTGGACGGAAGCCAATGGCCTCAGATGTAGCCCTTTCTCTAGTCTTCACGCGCTGAATCTCTGCGATTTTTGTGATGATGGTGGCGAAGGACTTCTATTTCAGCCGTTCTTTGCTCCTCTCGAATCTGATTTTGCTCACGATCCGCTTTTAGCTATTAGGCGGGAAGCCCCGCGCTGTACCGGAACGGTCAGCGTCGGGATGAGAGCCGCGTGACTGAGCGAAGCGAAGGAACAAACTATCTAGGAATCCTGACAGATAAGCCTTTATCGCAAC
>JAUQVI010000099.1:0-11277 GCA_039794885.1 Thermostichus sp. DG02_5_bins_236 | reverse complement strand
GGTTTGGAATTGTCCCGTGACCATAATGCCGCCATCAATATAAAACACTCGGCGGTGGGGCATCCCGTGGAGTATAAAAAAGCTCAGGATACGCCCGTTCACTGAGAAGCCCGCACTCTATGCGTCAACATGAGTGTCGGGAGTATGTCACCAAACAACAGCCGCCGCGTTTGGGCAACCGCGATCGGAGAGAGGCCCAGATGCTCACCAAACAGTTGCCGCAGATGGCGCTCCCCCACCCCCAAGCGACGGGCTAAGGCTGCAACGGGGCTGCTATCCAAGGCTCCTGCTTCGATCAAATCCAGCGCCCGTTTCACCGTTACAGATGTGCTGATGTAGGACCAAAGGCGAGGGGCCAATTCGGGCTGACACCGCAAACAGGGACGGAACCCTGCGGCTTGGGCAGCGGCAGCACAGGTAAAAAAGTGGCAGTTGGCAAACTTCGGGATCCTGGCAGGACAAATGGGTCGACAAAAGATGCCTGTGCTCTGAACCCCAACGAAAAACTGGCCATCAAAGCGGGGATCCCTGGCTTGTAGGGCTCGATAACACTGTTCTGGATCCAGTTGCATGTCTTCACCCCGATTCACATCCGTGGTTCCAAACTACGGAACTCTGCGGCAAAGGGCTGGCTGTTTTCGGCAGTGAAGTTGCTAAAGGTGCCCCAGAAGAGAAAAAGCCTCAACGACTGTTAGGGAGCACTCGGTTTCCCAAATGCTTCAGAATTGGCAGCACGGAATACAGCTCATTATCAGGATTCAACAAAGAAAAGAGTTGGGAATTTGCGTATGCAGCAATAGGCTGGCGAGTCGCTTTGAGAAAGATAAACTCGTTGCCGTTGGTAATCATGCCGAAGCTAGGCTGGACAGCATCGGGGTTGGCCAACATATAAGTAAGGAGTTGTGGAATTGCCCGCGCCACCGAAAAATCACTTCGTTTGGATTCGATTACCAATAACCAAAGCCGATCCCTCAAGATCAACACATCCATCCGTCCGCGAATGATTAAGCCTTCATCTTCCAATTTCACATCAATGCTGGTTTCTGTTTCTATGCGAAAGGGGTTCTGATAAAAACCTGCTAGATCTAAAAGAGGAGCTAACACCACCAACTTCACAGTATTTTCTAGGAGGGGCGGGTCTTCCATCAGATGCAGAAAATTATCTTTGACCCGATCGAGAACAACTTTCTCATTCTCGGTAACGGTCGTATCCACTTCCCTCCATTCTCCGAAGAAAGCGGGATCCGTCGCCAACTGCAACCCAAAAGCCTGTTTGAGCTGCCGCAGGGTGACTTCTGTTGCTAGGGTCGTTTGGCTCATGGATGCTTGCTCCTTTCAGTGCCCTCGGGTCCTAAAGGCTGCTGGGATCCTCGACACAGGATCATTCCAAGTTCTGTTCTAGCTCCTGACCTTGATTGTGCTGTTTTTGGCTGTTACTCTTCCACCTGCCGCAGTTCGATGACATCTGCACGGGGATCCGCTTTCAGTACTTCCAGTTCAATCCAAGCCCCGAGGGGGATCTGGCGTTCTAGCCGCACCGGCACCCGAAAGGCAATCTCATCCAACATCACCAGCACTAGGTTCTCCTGCTCACGCAGGTAGCCCAGCACCAAAGCCCGCCACACCTGACCCAGTCGCAGGCGCAGATATTCGATGCTCCAGTAGCGTTTGGATTTGCGCTCCACCTGAATGGCTTCAGCAGTACCTGGCTCTAAAGCCACCAACACCTGCTGCACATCGGACTCTGTCAAAGGTGGGGGATCCCCCTGCAAAAAGGCTTTGATCTGGTAGTGAGCCAGCAAATCTGCATAGCGGCGAATCGGGGAGGTTACCTGACAGTAGGCATCTAGGCCCAAGCCTGTGTGTCGGCCCGGCTGTGTGCCCACTTCTGCCCGCGATAGGCAGCGCATGATGGCAAAAGAGCGCACCGGCCCCTGTGGATAGAGATCCAGGGTTTCAGGGGAAGGCAAGTCGGGAGCCGGTTGTAGGCGATAGGGGACCGGGATCCCGTTTTGGTGGGCAAAGCGAGCTGCTACCTCCCCGGTGAGCACCATCATTTCCGCCACCATCTGCCGTGAGGGGGTATCTTCGATAACCCGCAGATGGGGAATCTCGTCAATGACTTTGATGTCTTGCTCCGGTAGGCCAATCTGGATTGCCCCCTGGCCCATGCGCCAAGCGTAGCGCCACTGCGCTGCCCGGGCAATGGCAGTGAGTTGCTCTTCGGCCCCTAGTTCCAGCATTTCGTCGGCATCTTCGTAGGTGAGGCGGTAGGTCACCTTGATGTGGCTCAGGCAAATTTCAAAGTCGCGGATCTGACCTTCGCATCCAAGCACAATGCCAAAGCTGAGGGCAGGCCGCACTTCCCCCTGAACCAAGCTCATCGGGCCAGTGGACAGTTGCGGCGGAAACATCGGAATCACTTGTTCCGGTAAATATACGCTCGTGCCCCGCTTACGGGCCTCGATATCAAGGGGATCCCCCCACTGCACCCAACGGCTAGGGTCAGCAATGTGGATCCACAGTTTCACCTGCTCCTCTGACCAAGACTCGATACTGAGGGCATCATCAATATCACGGGTGCTGGCATCATCGATGGTGTAGGTGTGCAAAGCCGTGAGATCACGGCGGGCCACCGTTTCAGCTGGGCGATTCTCCAGCAAGGTTTGCGTGTATTGCTCCACCTCCTTGGGAAACTGAGTCGGGATCCCCGTTAGACGTAAGGCCAGATTTTCGTGGCGGCTCCACAACCCCAGCGCAATCAGGGCATCAAAGGCTCCTTGCGGAGTGGCGGGAAAGCCCATCTGTTCTAGCAGTTGTGAGGCCCGTTCCCGATCCGAGGCGTTGAGATTCTGGGACAGATCATCGTGGTTGCGGATCCCTGCTGCTGCCCCCTGTAAAGCCAACCGCTCCAGCAATTCCAACCGTGCTCGTTCAGCAGCGGTCCAGGCCTGTTTTTGCCCGGCCAGAGCCTGTTGTAGGTGTGCCTCAAACTCCGCCTGTTCCTGCTGCCGCTGTTGGGTGACGGCAATTTGATGCAGAATCTCCTTCACCTGAGCTGGGGTACGCGGTTCGTAGCCTTCCCCTTTTGGCTTGAAATAGGTGCGATCCTCGCTGAGCAGACGGTAGGTGGCGTAGGTGGAAATCGGGGAGTCATCGGAAAACAACAACTGGGCAATCTCCGCCAAACTGAAGGTGTGGCGCTCTTCTTGCACCAGTTCCCAGGCCAGCGCCAGACTCTCGGGATCCAACTTGGCTTGTACGGCCTCCCAAAAGCCAGGAATATCAGAAGCGGTAAAGCTAGAGCCGCCATTCAAGGCAAAGGTAATTTGACGGGGATGGACGCTGTGGACTTGACCCGAAGAAACCCCCAACAACAGGTTTTTCTTCCCTTCTGTGCCCTGAACCACCGCCAACACCCGGTCGCTATTGTGACGAAACTCCACCAGTGTGCCCTTTTCCACCCTGTTTTCCTCGGCTCAGGCTCTTCTCCCATTCTCTATCAGCCCTGTCCATCTGCCCATGCGCAAGAGACGAGTTGGGAGAGCGTTAAATCGACAATAACGAATGCTACAAATTGTTTCACTCGTGACGAGTGCGGAAGGGGATCCCTGGCATGTCTTCGTGAGAAAATGTCTCGGGATGCAGCCAAGGTAATGGTTTCGGGTGGGTATCCCTAACCTTAATCATTTTGTGTAGGAATAAATCTCCGTACACTCGCAAGATTGAGTAAAATTATGGCAGTGGGGATTCAGTAAACTATCGGATCCCTGAGTATCATAGCTATTATGCCAGATCTATTGGGTTGCTCCATTGGGGGTGAGCCTTGGCGGTCTGGGTTGAGGTGAACTCAAGTGGGTAGAAATCGTGCTCTGCGCGACGAGTAGCGCCATTGCTATGCCTGAGGCACTTCGCTTCGATGGGCAAGCGCTCTACATCCCCCTGAACTCCTTCCTCCTTAGAAAGTGAAAGGCGACCCGTGGACAACCCAAAGCGTTTGTTGCTCATTGATGATGATCCCAACTTGATCCTTCTGGTTAAGGATTACCTGGAGTTTCGCGGCTACGAGGTGATCCCGGCCAGCAACGGTCGAGAAGGGCTAGAGGTGATGCGCAATTTCACCCCTGACCTGATTATCTGTGACGTGATGATGCCGGAGATGGACGGCTACACCTTTGTGGAGACGATTCGAGCCAATTCTGCTACTGATTGGGTGCCGGTGATCTTTTTGTCGGCACGCGGGCAAACGGCGGATCGGGTGCGCGGTCTCACCACAGGGGCAGATGTTTATATGGTCAAGCCCTTTGAGCCGGAAGAATTGGTGGCGCAGGTGGAGTCTTCTCTAAAACATACGGATCGCCTGTTGCAAATGCAGAATGTCGGCATCCAGCCGATCATAAAACTGGATCGAGAAATTGATCTTACCCCAACCGAGACAAAGGTGATCCAATACGTGGCCAAGGGCATGTCCAATCGGGAGATTGCCGATGCTCTGGGGGTAAGCCAGCGCACCATCGAAAGCCATGTCAGCAATATGCTGGGCAAGACCGGCCTCCACAACCGTACTGAATTGGCTCGTTGGGCCATGGAAAGTGGGTTGGGCAAAAACTGAATCTAAGCTATTCCTGTCTTCTCTGTTGCTACGCAACGCGACCAGGATTCTCTCACCCTGTCGAGGGCCTTTGGGGATAGAGTAGTAGCGATGCTCGCAGAGCAGGGGAGATATGGTGGGCAAGTTTTTTCAAAAGTTGGCCGGGGAGGATCCCCTGTCCAGTCGAGTGCCGCCGGGGCAGTATTTGGCACGCGGTTTTCCCGTTCTCACCTATGGTGAAACCCCGGTGATCCGTCCGGAAGAATGGCAGCTGCGCATTTGGGGAGCTATAGCAAAAGAGGTGGTGCTCACCTGGGAGGAGTTGCTGGCGCTGCCTCAACAGACCTTCACGGCAGATTTTCACTGTGTCACCCGTTGGTCGAAGCTGGATGTCACCTGGACAGGGGTGCGGATCCCGGATTTGCTGGCTTCGGTATCCATTCGTCCTGAAGCCAAGGCGGTGATGCAACACTGTTATGGCGGCTATACCACCAACCTGACTCTGGAGGAGTTTATCCGTCCGGAAAACTACATTGTGCACACCCTAGAAGGGGAGCCGATCCCGGTGGATCATGGCGGCCCGGTACGGACTCTGGTGCCCCATCTCTATGCTTGGAAAAGTGCCAAGTGGATTAGCGACCTGGAGTTTCTCACAGAAGATCAACCGGGTTTTTGGGAACGCAACGGCTACCACATGCGCGGTGAACCTTGGGCGGAAGAGCGCTTCAGTGATCTGTGATCCTGCCATGGTCTACGGCACTCAGCGGGAAGCGCAGAACCTAGAGGGTCATCCTTTGCCAGGGATCCCTTATAGTTCTTTACCCTCTGCAGGTGGTTTTGACCCCAAACTGAAGGAGGTGCATTTTCCCCACCTGTATCCGTTACCCTGAAGACCCCATGGGATCCCGTTCACGTCGTCTTGCTCAACCCATCCGTTCCGGCCACTACCCTGCCAAGGAGCTGTGCAGCCAGTGCGGCCTTTGTGACACCCACTACGTGGCACAGGTTAAAGAAGCCTGTGCCTTCTTAAATCAGCAATTTACGGCACTAGAAGAACAAACCCACGGGCGGTCACGGGAAAAGGACTCCGTCCCGCTATCGCGAACGGTACAGAGCGGATCCCCAACGGCGGCGGTTTCAGATACCGATTATTTCGGCATTTACGAAGAGATGCTCACTGTCCGCAAGCGGGATCCAATCGAGGGAGCCCAGTGGACGGGCATTGTCAGTAGCATTGGCATGAAGGCTCTCACCACAGGTTTGGTGGAGGGGGTGGTCTGTGTGCAGGCAGATGCGCAGGATCGCTTTAAGCCGCAACCGATTTTGGCGCGTAGTCCGGAGGAGGTGTTGGCGGCGCGGGTGAATAAACCGACATTATCGCCCAATTTGTCTGTTTTGGAACAGGTGGAGCAAAGTGGCCTGAAACGGCTGTTGGTGATCGGGGTGGGCTGCCAAATCCAGGCTCTGCGGGCGGTAGAAAAGCAGCTGGGCCTAGAAAAGCTTTACGTGTTGGGTACTCCCTGTGTGGATAATGTCAGCCGGGCCGGGTTGCAAAAATTTCTGGAAACCACCAGCCGCTCCCCAGAAACGGTTGTGCATTATGAATTCATGCAGGATTTTCGCGTCCATTTCAAGCACGAGGATGGCTCCGTGGAAAAGGTGCCCTTTTTCGGCCTCAACACCAAGCAGCTGAAGGATGTTTTTGCGCCCTCTTGTCTCAGTTGTTTTGACTATGTAAACGCCTTGGCGGATCTGGTGGTGGGCTACATGGGATCCCCCTTGGGTTGGCAATGGCTGTTGGTGCGCAATGGGCGGGGTCGTGAGTTGCTGGAGCTGGTGTGGGAGGAACTGGAGACCCAACCGGTCATTTCCAAGGGATCCCGGCAGGCCGCAGTGCAACAAGGGATCCAAGCCTACGATCAAGCCATGACCCTACCGATGTGGTTGGCCCAGCTGATGGGAGCAGTCATCGAGCGGATTGGGCCACAGGGGTTGGAATATGCTCGCTTCTCCATCGATTCCCACTTCACCCGCAACTACCTGTATGTGCGCCGCCAACATCCCGAAAAACTAGAACAACACGTTCCTCTCTTTGCTCAGCGCATTGTCAGTCAGTACCAACTCCCGAAAACTTAGACAGTTCTGTTCCACCCGCTGCTTCAAGTGAGAGCGCTGTTATTGGATCACTTTCTGTCGGATTGCTTTTGGATTGCTTTCCACTTTCAGAGTTGGGCAGAGTTGAGTGTGGCCCTGCTTGAATCCAGATCCTACAAACCCGAATTTGGGAAAAAGAGAACCTTATCAACAGCGCCCAATGTGCTTCCAATAGCGGCCAGGAGCACACCTCGATTAAAAAACTCCTGATTGTCCACTCGCTTATTGATCTCATCGATCCTACTGCTCAAGGTTTCCTCAACCCGTCGCAAATCCCCATGGATTCGCTTAACTCCTACAACGGTCGATAGGTGCGGTAATTGATATTCGGGAAAATGTTGTCCATATATTCCACCTTAGACAGCCATTCTTCCTCTTCTGGACTGGCCTTTTCCCGCTGAAACTGACCTGCTTTGACCTTTTCGTAGAGGTGATTGAAACGCAGCAAATGGGACTTGGTGCGACGCACCGCATAGGGAACCATCGTCCCTGTACGCATAATAAAGGCCCAGTCAGAAGATTGTGCCAGAAGCAGCTCTCGGGCCGCCTGATTCAACGCCCGCCACTCCAGATCGTCAGCCGGTTCACGGCAGCTCAGCTCGATCATCCGCTCTGTGGCTTTGTGCAAATGGGGGTAGATCCAGGCGTTGGTTGGGTTGAGCCAATACTCGTGAAACCCACGCGCCCCCCAACTGGATTGAGCCGGTTTACACACCTGTTGGGTGGGATTTTCCCGCAGATATTCCGCCAAATGGGTCATGCGGTAGGTGGATTGATCGTAGTAGCTCTTGCGAATCAGGTAGTCAATGAACCAAGGCCCTTCGTACCACCAGTGGCCAAACAATTCCGCATCATAGGGTGCAACCACTAGCGGTGGACGACCCATGACTCCGTACAGATGTTCAATTTGTCGCTGGCGATTAAACATGAAGTTGCCCGCATGTTCTGCCGCTTTTTCCCGCGCCCAGTAGGGGTCGTAGAGTTGTTTTTGGCCGAGATCAAGATTGCGTCCGGTGATGCGGTGGTACTTTATGCCGGTGTTTTTCCGTTGGCCGTTGGGCATGATGTAGGGCTTGATGTACTCATAATCCGCTTCGTAGCCCAGATCTTTGTAGAACTCGCGGTAGGCCGGATCCCCTGGATAGCCTACTTCCGCCGACCACACCTGTTGGGAAGATTCGTGATCCCTGCCGAAAACGGCAACGCCTGTTTCGGTAAAAATAGGGGCATAAATGCCATGACGGGGCCGGGGTTTGGCGTAAAGAATGCCGTGGCCATCCGTAATCATGTAGCGCAAGCCCACATCCGCGATCATCCGCTCCAGACCCTGATAGTAGGCACATTCCGGCAACCAAATGCCGCGTGGCCATTGACCAAAATGTTCGTTGTAGTGTTCACAAGCGGTGAGCAACTGCGACCAAACCGCCTGCGGATACATTTGCATCAAGGGCAGGTAGCCATGGGTAGCGCCGCAGGTGATGATCTCCAGGTTGCCGCTATCTTGAAAGCCCTTAAACGCCTTGACCAAATCTCGGTCATAGCGTTCCCACAAATCCCGAACTCTAGAAAATTCCTTGACGTAGTTCTCTGCTAGATAGCGAATGTGACCGTTGGTAACGTTTTTGTCGTATTCCAGTTGGGCCAATTCTTCCAGCTTGGTTAGATACTCGTCGTAACGCTCCTGTAGCAAGGGATCCCGCAACATCGACACCAAAGGCGGTGTCAAGGACATGGTAAAGCGAAAATCGATCCCATCTCGCTCTAGCCCCTCAAACATGTGCAACAGGGGAACGTAGGTCTCCGTGATGGCTTCGTACAGCCACTCTTCTTCCAACACAAAGTCTTGCTCAGGGTGGCGCACAAACGGCAGGTGAGCATGGAGAACCAACGCGAGATAACCCATACGGCCAGGGATCCTCAGATAAACGGATAAGCCTCAACTCTCCCATTGGTAAATCTGTAGGGAAAGTTAAGACCGTAACTGCTACCCATCGTCCAGCATTTCAACCCCTGGGTCAAGGGCTGGGATCGCTGGGGATCGCTAACGAAAAGGGGTCTTCAGCAGGGATTTGGTAGGGATCCCGGCTCAGTTTAGCGGTAGCGAATCAGGTCATAAATCTCCAGATATTCTTTGCCGGGGTAGTTCCAGGAGTAGTCGTAGCTCATACCCTGAATTTGTAGTTGGCGGAACTGGGTTGGAGATTCGTACCAAAGATCGATAGCCCGATCCAGGGCAGACTCTAGAGCCACTGGATCCGTCTGATAGAACACATAGCCATTGCGTTGCTCAGGTAATTTTTGCGTGTCGTAGTCCCGGTCAAAAACGGTGTCCACCAAGCCACCCACGCCTCTCACGACCGGAACCGTGCCATATTTCAACCCGATCATCTGGGTCAGGCCGCAGGGCTCGTAGTGGCTGGGCACCACAATCAGATCTGCCCCAGCGTAGATCAGGTGAGAGAGTTCTTCATTGAATCCCAGCTCAATATGAACATCGGGGTTATCGTTCAGGTGGTGCTTTTCGTGAGCAAACCAGGCCCCAATCACCCGTTCGGTGGCAGCTCCCAACAACACAAATTGGGCATTTTTGAACAGGGCACGATAGATGGCATGATGCACCAAATGCACTCCCTTTTGTTCATCCAGCCGTCCAATGTAGGCGACGATCGGCTTATCGACATCCTGTAACAGAAGGCGAGCCTGCAGGGCTTTCTTGTTCGTGGCTTTGTCGTCTAGGGTTTCGGCAGTATAGGTAGCGGGGATAAAACGGTCGATCTCTGGGTTCCAGATGTCGTAGTCAATACCATTCAAAACACCGCGGAACTTATCTTGGTGCAGAAACAGGGTATGACCCAGCCCATAGCTGTAATCGCCAAATTGTACCTCCAGGGCGTGATTGGGGGAAACGGTGGTAACAAAGTTGGAGAAAACGATGCCCCCCTTCATAAAGTTGAGGGAAAACGGGTTGAAGTTATCCCGTAGACGATCGTAGTGGAAGTAGTAGGATTCGCGATTGAGCCCGGTTGCCCAAAGAACTTCAGAGCCGCCAAACCCCTGGTGCTTAAAGTTGTGGATGGTGTAACACACCCGCTGATTCCACATGCCGTTGTACTGATAAATCTCGAATAGTAAAACCGGCACTAACCCCGTCTGCCAATCGTGACAATGGATGACATCCGGGCGTTTGTTGCTGCGCAAGAGAAACTCCAGCGCTGCCTTACTAAAAAAGGCAAAACGCATGTTGTCATCGTGGCAGCCGTAATAACAACCGCGATTGAAGAAGTTATCTCCCGAGTGAGGCTCGATGAAGAAGCAGAGACGACCATGTACCCAGCCACAGTACACCGAGCAGTGGATCGCCCCGCCATACCAAGGCACCCAGAGATCCCGATAAGCATCGTGCATTCCCCAAATCTGGTCGTAGCGCATGTTGTCGTACTTGGGCAGAATCAGCTCCACACAGTGGCCGCGCCCTTCCAATTCCCGGCTGAGGCCATACACCACATCGCCCAGACCTCCCGCCTTGATCACCGGGGCACACTCAGACGCAATCTGCACGATGTACATTTCCAGATCTCCTGCACCAGAGCCTTACCTTTCTTCACAAAAGATAATCTCTTTTGGCTGCGATAGGACATCCCCTGCAATGACAAAGGATCCCTCTGCAGGGATCCCTGGGGGGGCCCAAGTTGGGCTAACTGGGTTCAGGCTCAAGTCGTTTTATCTGCTAGGCATTGCTGCTGAATAGAGGAGACGAGACCCTATTCTGGGCCCGGACCCTAGACGTAAGGGCAACCTCAGCGGTGCCAACCCAAGGGAGGGATCCTTATCTAGGGTGATCTAGGGAATCAAACGGCTAACACCAGGGTGGTAGTACCGCTCTTCGATCCAGGTGCGCAACTCATCTTCAGTGAAGATAGCCGCAGATGTCCCCGTTTTTGGATCGTAAGCGTGCCAGAGGACATGACCGGCGCGATCCCGACTTTGCCAAACTTGAACCTCATCGGAGCCAACCCAGAAGTTCGCTACCGCTTGCCAGGCGTGTTTCAGTCCTGATCCAAGCGCTTGTAAACCAGCGGGGAACCGAGCAGAAGCCGTTTGAGATTCAGATTCAGCCCCTTCCATCTCATGGAGCGGGATCCAACCTTGAGAAACCTTGAGGGGGATGCTTTTCATACCGATGACCGTTGAGCCTGTTCACATTCCCAACCTATCGATTGCCCCAGAAAGGATCAAAACATCTTCTGCATGGGATCCATGAATACTTTCGATGGATAACAGCCCTTTTCCGCAGTCCTTTTTCAGGTGGATCGCCTTCCCTGATCAGGATCACACCGTCTTCTAAAGCCGTAGTCGCAGTTCTCATCAGTCTATTCGCAGCCCTACTCAGGACGGATTTCTCCATAGATACAGCATTTTGTGTCCTAGTGAGGTATAGTCAAGCCAGAGCTTCGTGTGAAGGTACCTCCCTTGCGACCTTATTCTCTTGACTTCCGCCAAAAAATCATTGATATCCTTGAGAAGGAGTCTAT
>JAUQVI010000098.1:0-11390 GCA_039794885.1 Thermostichus sp. DG02_5_bins_236 | reverse complement strand
GACCCAACGCGATGGGGTTGGAGCACTTCTACACCGATTCGGACGGCAATACCCTTGAGAATCCCCGCCATCTCCGCCAAGCTCAGAAGCGCTTGAAAAGAGCGCAACGCAAGGTGGCCAAAAAGGTGAAGGGTTCCAATAATCGCAGGAAAGCTGTTAAAAGTACAATGCCAGCGTAGAGACTTTGCTGTAAAGACAGCAAGGTGCGTGGTGAAGTCTAACGACTTCCTGGTGTTGTATGGTCAAGAATCATCACTGGGCCAACTGGGGAGAGTTTCGCCGCTGGGTTGAGTACTTTGGCAAAGTGGTTGGGGTAGCAACAGTCGCTGTTTCACCCCACTACCCCGGTCAGAATTGCTCGAGCTGCGGTGAAACAGTCAAGAAAACGCTCTTGACTCGAACGCATATGCATATCTGTCCCCATTAACGCTGCTATCAATAGCCTGAAAGAGGGATTAGATACCGTGGGGCACACAGGAATCAAAGCTTGGGGAGAGAACAACTGCTATCTGAATCAAGCAATTGCTTCAGGTAAGTCGGCTCGCTGAACCAAGCATCCCACGTGCCTCAGCCGTGGGAGTGTCAACCTGGGTTGCTTTTCGTTCAGGCTCATGCCCGGGAATGGGGAGTGGATCCAGAACGGATGGCGGTGATGGGGCGATCAGCCGGAGGACAGTTGGCCCTGTTATTGGCCTATCCTGCTTTGCACGACCCAGAGGGTCATGGATCCCGGCCGACTCCCTTTCGAGCGGTGATTGTCTTGTATGGGCCGGTGGACTTAGCGGCAGGCTATGCGGATCCCCCTCGACCTGACCCCATCAATACCCGTGCAGTGCTGGAGGCGTTTTTGGGTGGATCCCCGGCAACCCGACTGGAGCTATACCGCCAGGCTTCTCCCATTCATCAGGTGCGTCCCCACTTACCCCCAACCTTGCTGATCTATGGCGGGCGAGATCATGTGGTGCAGCCCAAGTATGGCCAGCTGTTGGCCACTCAGTTGTGCCAGGCTGGGAACGCCGTGGCCTGGATCCGGATCCCGTGGGCCGATCACGCCTTTGATGCCGTGTTTCGCGGGTTGAGCAGCCAGTTAGCCCTCTACGCCAGCGAACACTTTTTGGCAGCCACTCTGAAGGCAGGCCAGGATCCCTTCCACAGGACTCCCACCCACGACCTAAACTCCGGTTGAAAGCCCTGCAAGCCATCAGGCAGGATATTGACTCACGAAGCTAAATCACTCATAAATCCAGCTTTGGGTGCTACTCGTCCAGTTCACCAGTTCTGCGTCGCCAAACCAGAGGGCAATTTCTCGCTGAGCAGTCTCAATGCCATCGGAGCCGTGGATGATGTTGCGGCCAATGTCAATGCCATAATCCCCCCGAAGGGTGCCCGGTTCTGCATCTAGGGGGTTGGTTTTGCCAATTAGCTTGCGGGCAGCAGCCACCACCCCTTTGCCTTCCCAAACCATGGCTACCACGGGTCCAGAGGTAATGAACTTCACCAAACCGGGGAAGAAGGGCCGCTCTTTGTGTTCTGCGTAATGGGCCTCTGCCAGTTCTTGGCTCACTTGCAGCAGCTTCATGCCCACCAATTGGTAACCGCGGCTTTCTAGGCGTTGGATGATGGTGCCCACCAGACCCCGCTGCACACCGTCCGGTTTAATGGCAATAAAGGTGCGCTCCATGTGTCTTCCCCTTGTTGTTACAGATCTTCACCGTTATCCTTGTACTGGATCAGGGATCCCCAGCGCAAGAGAGCCGATCAAGCGCATCCCATTAGCCCACCACCGCCAAGGTGAGGAAGCCCGCTCCCACCACCGTAATGATCCAACCGGCCCAACGGGTTAGCCCGGAAACACGGGATCCCAGATACTCAGCCACCCACAAACTCAGGAGGGCCATCCCGTACTGAATGACGGTAAACCCGATCAAATACCACAACAAAGGCATCCATCCTGCCCCGAGGATTGCCTCAGCATAGGCATAGCCATGAAACAACCCTGCCAGGGATCCAAACACCAGCAGCACCCAGCCCTCTACCTGTCTTGCCAGCACCAGCAGCAGCCCAAACAGCACCACCGAACTGGCAATACCCAATTCCATGAGCCACAGATCGATGCCAGCAATGTGGAGTCCAGTACCTGCTAGAGCCGCCAGGACAAAGCCCAAAGGGATCCCGTAGCGCCAGGTTTGGCCGGCAGAAATCAGCCCAATGGCCACAATAAAAGCCAGATGATCCAACCCAATCAGCGGATGGGCCAGCCCCGATAGGAACCCCTGCCACCACGATTGCGGCAGTTCTCCCGCAAAAGCATGATGGGCAAAGGCCGGAGAGAAGCAGAACCACACTGCCAGTGCCCCCAAGACAGCAACCCAGCTCGGGGATACTCTCTTCCCTGCCCGACAAGAGAAAAAATGAGATCCCGCCGGGGATCCCTGCCAAAACTGAGACATACTTCTGTACCTCGCAGAATAGGAATTGCGTTCACTGCAACAGACGGCGGGCATTCTGGCTGGGATGAAATCACCCTTCACAGCTGCGGGACAGCGACGGTCTTGCACCGTACTTTCCCCCTTACCTCCGACGGCTGCTCCCCGACGGAACCGCTGGCTCTAGTGTTGGTTCTGTTGGATCCCCAAACCCTTAGAGCAATCGCAACCCTATCACAGCTGGCCGCCGCCGCTGATGACATTCGGTCAACTCTCCCTCTCCGGGTGGGCTGAGATTGGATTTGTTGTTGAGAGAACTCAGGACATCTCAGCATCTTCAAGGGCGTTCGGTGTAGCCTTGCAAATTCTCCGGTTCGAATTGGCGCAGAATGCGAGTTGCCTCTCGGATGCGGGCATCGGCCTCTTCCTGCAGGATAAGCAAATACTTGCCTGCGTTCAATCGGTTGCGATAAGCCAAGGCATCTCCTGAGCCACTGCTCAGGCCCACCCCACCCCCGACGAAGAAGCTGCCCATCGCTGCTGCTACCCCACCCAATAGCCCACCGATGAGGTGGTTGCCAACGGATCCCGCCCAAGCGAAGGTCTGCAACCCGCTCAAAATGCTAAACCCGATCCCTGCTAAAAAGCCAAAGGGCACCAACCAAACTGCCATACGATTCATCAGCTGACGGGCCGACCGGGCTGGATCAATGAAGCCAAATTCATCGGCACTTTTGTAGCCCCTTCCCAAAAGATTAAGCTGATTGAGAGAAAACCCTGCCTTTTCCAGGGCGCTGTAGGCAGCCTCGGCAGCGATGCGATCCGGCAATACTGCAATCAGATAGCTCATGGCTTCCTCAAAATGGGTACAGAATGGCATAGCTTATTCCATTTTCAGCTAAGTTCGAAGGCAGCTCTTGCGCAGGCAGTCGTTCACAGCAGTAGTGCATAAGTAGTTGTGCAGGAATTGCCCAGGAAATTGGGCAAGGCTGGAGATCTAGCCTCTGCAAGGTAGCGAGCCAAAAGCTGCAGGGATCCTTAAATAGATCCTGCCCCTGCAAATCGTTAATGCCAATCCAATGGAGCCTCATATGCTTCCCCAAAAGCCCTCTATTGGTCTTTACCAGCGTTTTTACGAGGTTGTCCGACAGATTCCGCCGGGGCGGGTAGCCACCTACGGGCAAGTGGCCCGCTGGGCCGGTTATCCGGGTTATGCGCGACAGGTGGGGTATGCGCTGTTTCGGCTACAAGGGGAAGAGACGGATATCCCTTGGCAAAGGGTGATCAACGCACAGGGGCGAATCTCCTATTCACCCTTTCGCTTCGGTCAAGATGACCTGCAAAAAGTTCTCTTGGAAGCGGAAGGGATCCCATTTGACTCCGACAATCGCGTGGATTTTCAGTGCTTTGGCTGGGATCCCTCTAGTCCCGACGACAAAGCTTAACCCTGGCTTGACCCAACCTTAAACTGGCCATAGCGATACCTCTATCCCAACCCTGGTAGCCTGAGCGCGGATGCGCGTTATCTCGTGGATGGAGTGAACCAATTGTCATGAAAGCATCTTGTCACGCTGCGCCGGAACCCGGCGTACAGAGGCCCACCCCCTTGAGGTGGGCCTGGGTCAATTTGAACGCTTGGGCCAAATCCCTTTGGATTGGGTTGTTCTGCCTGGTAATTGGCTTAACCAGCGCTTGTGGCAGCAGCGGCAGTAGCTCAGTGGCTACCGGCGGCGGTGCTGGCTTCATTGGTACGGATCCCGGTGTGGTCTTATCGACTCAGCCACCCGCTTTCACCCTGCAAGTGCTGCATGCTAGCGACCTGGAAGCCTCCTTGGCTGCTGTGCAGGATGTCCCTCGTTTTTCGGCAGTGGTCAATGCTTTGCGCCCCCAATTTCCCAATACGGTGGTGCTTTCCAGTGGGGATAACTACATTCCCAGCCCCTTCTACAACGCCAGTGCGGATCCCTCGCTGGCCAGCCGCTACAACCGCACCCCTGGCAAAGCCGATATTGAAATCCTCAATGCCATTGGGTTTCAGGCCGCGGCTTTTGGTAACCACGAGTTCGATCAAGGGCCTCGTCAAATTCGCGATTTGATCCGACCGGATAGTGGGCGAGGCTATGCAGGGGCACGCTTCCCCTATTTGAGTGCCAACTTGACCTTTACCCCTGATCCTGACCAGATTACGGCTGCCGATATTGCTGCAGATGGGCAAGAAGCCAGCAGTATCCCCAACAAGATTGTCCGCACCGCTGTCATCACGGTCAATAGGGAACGCATCGGCTTGGTCGGGGCAACCACGACCCGTTTGGCAGGGATTTCTAGCCCCGGACCCCGCGTGACGGTGGAAGGAGGGTTTGATGAAACCGATCAGGTGAATGCCTTTGTATTGCAGCCCTATGTAGATGAGCTGACCGCTCAAGGGATCAACAAAATCTTCCTCCTGGCTCACCTGCAGCAGCTTCAGAACGAAGTGGATCTGGCCAGCCAGTTGCGGGATGTGGATGTCATCATCGCAGGGGGATCCCATCGGGTGATTGCCAAACCCGAAGACCGCCTGCGCACCGATTTGCCGGATCGCCGTACCGGTGACTACCCGATTCTGCGGACTTCCCCCAGTGGACAGCCGGTGGCGGTGGTGAATACGGCTTCCAACTACCGCTATGTCGGTCGGCTGGTGGTTAGTTTCGATGCCAACGGTGTGATCAGTGGCATCGATCCGGTCAGTGGGGCTTATGCTACTGATGATCAAGGGGTGGCGGCTGTGGGGGGCACCCCCGATCCGGATGTGCTGCGGATTGCCAATGACATTGGCAACATCATCCGTGCCAAAGATGGCCGTACCTTTGGCTCCACCACCAATTTCTTGAATGGTTTGCGGGCAGAGGTGCGCACGGAAGAGACCAACCTGGGCAACCTGACTGCCGATGCCAACCTGGCTTACGCCCGCACCATTGACCCCAGCACTGTTATCTCCCTGAAAAATGGCGGTGGGATCCGGGCGCCGATTGGGGCGACAACGGGCGGCGGTGGCAATGAACCGGTACAGCGGATCCCACCCTTGGCCAACCCAGATGCCGGCAAACAGTCTGGGGAAGTCTCCCAGTTGGATATTGAGAGTTCCCTGGCTTTCAACAACGGTCTGTCTCTGCTGACGGTGACTGCCAATGAGCTGAAACAGGTGGCCGAACATGGGGTAGCGCAAACCCAACCGGGGGCAACACCGGGTCGTTTCCCGCAAATCGGTGGCTTTGCCTTCAGCTTTGATCCGTCTCGTCCGCCCGGATCCCGCGTGATCTCATTGCGGGTGGATACCCTCAATGGTCGGGATGTTGTGGTACAAAACGGCCAGGTGCAAGGGGATCCCAACCGTACCTTCCGCTTGGTCACCTTGGACTTTTTGGCCAATGGTGGGGATGACTATCCCTTCCCAAGACTCTCCAATATCAATCGGGTCAACTTGGCACCCAGCTCCGGTATCACCTTTGATACCCCCGGTAGTGAGCAGAATGCCCTGGCTCTCTATCTGCAGCAGATTGGCGTGTTCAGCGACCCCGACACCCCGGCGGCTCAAGATACCCGCATTCAGAACCTTTCTGTGCGTCAGGATACGGTGCTGTAAGGCTCTTTTATCCTAGTTAATCTGGACTTGAAGAAGGGATCCCTGCTGTATGGGGATCCTTTTTTGTGCTCATTTTTGTACGCAGTACAGGTTTGCTTCTGCAGACGGTGTGGGACGGGCAAGTTGCGGGGGGCACAACTTTAGGGATGGGTCGCATTTCCTTTGGCTATTCCCTAAATCTCTCCAGACTCTGCCGGTGTTTCCCCAGCCTCGCTAACCATGACTGGAGTTCCAGAAGGGATCCCTGTGGAGGGGCCAATCCACAGCAAGAAGAGCATTGCCGGAGCTGCCGTCACAGCGGTAATCAAGTAAAACAGCGGCCAATTCACCGCAGCAGCCAGGTAGCCAGATGCGGCCCCGGCCAACGTCCCACCGACTGCAAACACACTGGTGAGCAAGGCATACTGAGTGGCGCTGAACTGCCGATCACACAGACTCATCAAAAAGGCCAAAAAAGCAGCAGTGCCCATACCCCCAGCCATATTGTCAAAGATAGTTGCCCCGACCAACAGTGGGTAATTTTGCCCCACCAGCCCAATCGCTCCTAGGCCCAAGTTGCCGATCCCTTGCAACACTGCAAAGATAAACAGACAGCGATAGGTGCCGATGCGGCTGACCAGCTCTCCGCCGATCAACGCCCCTGTCAACGTGGCAAACAAGCCCACCCAACTGCGAATAATGCCCAGGTCACTGGTGCTAAACCCCGTTTGCAGCAGAAAAGTTGGAGTCATTTGCCCCGCCAGACTATCCGGCAGCTTGAAGCAGACCACAAACAGCAGAATTACCAAAGCCAAGCGATGTTGCCAAAAAGACTGAAACGGCTCGATGATCGCCGCCCGCAAGGAAGTCGGTTTAAGAGCACTGTCTTCCGGTTCTGGAGCCAGAAAAGAGGTAACCACCCCAATCGACATCAGCAGCGCCATGAGGCTGTACACCTGCCACCAGGGTAGGTAGTCTGCCAGAATCAACGCTACCCCACTGCTCACCAGCAGAGCCATGCGATAGCCAAACACAAAAATGGCTACCCCTGCCCCCATCTCCCGTTCTGACAACACATCGGTACGGTAGGCATCCACCGCGATATCTTGGGAAGCACCGAAAAAGGCCACCAGCAGCCCCACCACAAAAATCGGTCGGGTTAGCACGGTGATCCCCGGCCAGGTTTGTGCCAGCTCTTCCAAACCCAGCCCTTCCAGCCAGGTTTGGGCCGGATCTTGAAACCCCAATAGCCCCAAGCTGAGCAGCAACAGCACCTGTGTCAGGGCCATCCACCCCCGTCGCCGACTCCCCCGCAGGGATCCCGGTGCAGGCAACAAAAACCGATCCAAAAACGGCGACCACAAAAACTTAAAGGAATAGGGCAAATTGAGCAGGTTGAACAAGCCAATGGCGATGGTGGTCAGACCCGCTTGCGTCAGCCAAGCATTCAAGGTGGTGTTGATCAACAACAACGGCAACCCTGAAGAAAACCCCAACAGCAGCAGCATCCCCATCTTGGGACTGCTGTATACTCCCAGTACCCGTTTGAGGCCGCTTGCTTCTGACCAGGCCATATTCACCTCTCCCCACAACCCAACCAGACTCAGAGATCCTTAAGATCCGTGATATTGCCAGCTACTGTAACAGGTTCATTTCCCGAAAATCTGCTCCAACAGCGCTAGAGATGGAGAAACCCCTCATAGGCTGCTGCGAATCACGAAGGAGTAGTTACTCCCCGGCTCCAACAGATAATCCGACTTTTCTAGAAAGCGGCTCAAGGGCTCTCGAATCAGGGCCCGCCCCACAGAAGGTTCCACCTTCAGCTCCCCGGCTCGAAAACACCAGCAAAAGTGCCAGACCCAACCACTGGCATTCACTTCTCCCTCAATAGCACCATCCTGCCAGGAGTAGCGGGTGATTTGTACATAGGCAGTGGTTTGGGGCAATCGACTCATGAAAACTCTCCGGATCGGATCCCTTCCGGTACCATGAAACTCACAACTGCAGTCAGATAACAACCCATCTTAGGAACTAGCCCAGGTCAGGGGCCTGGGCAGTGTAGAGGCTTTTGAGGATGCTAGCAACAAACCCCCCAGGGTAGGGGGGCTGTTCTGCAAATTCATCCTGCTGGGAAAGACGAGCGTCAATTTATCGAGCAGCAGTAGCAAGAGTCTTGGATGTTTTTCGTTCAGGCTTCTCAGCCGCAACCTCTGCTAACAAGGCTCGTAAGCTGGGGAAAAGGAAATGATTTTCCTCGACATACTGAGCCCCAAACAGTCCTTTTTCTGCCCAAAAGAATCGATCAATGGTGTGTTCATTGCGCCGAACCAAGATGAGTGCCGGCGGCTGGATAGACTGATCCTGAATATACTTTCGGGCAGCGGTTACAGACTTCTCCTCACCACTATCCAAATTAAATTGAGGAATATGATCTAAAATTTTGCGCCCCTCTAAACGACGGCGACTCTTACGCTTTCTTCTCCTAACCAATGTAAGCCTCCTGTAGAAGGATTACTAAACAACCGCACAAAATATATCAGTATTCCTTAAGAAAATCAATAACTTACACCCTCTCTTTGTCGTGATTTTTTACAAAACAACAAACATGAAGAGCAAGATTGATCTGAAGATCAAGATTGATTTTTTTAAGGAAAGGCGATAAGAATCTAGGACTAACGGCTGACTCACTCCCTCTCTAAACTGTTCATCTGTCGAACAAAATACGAAACAGCTAGCACCCAAAGAGAGCGCCAAGAAAGCGTTCTGATGAAATCAGGTTAAAGATGATAGGGGCATAAACTGCCGGGCCAAATACCTGAGAAGACAGCCAGCCGCTTATTGCAAGGAACTTCCTTCCACCGTGTTTCCTAGGCTAACATTAACCCAATTGACACTCAACAGAAGATATACCTAAACTTAGCCCCAAAAGCTGGGTCAAGGTTCAGATCCTGTTCACAAGAATTGCAAAGTTTGAAAACAACCCAGCCAGAACAGCACCGAAGAGCTGTTTGACAAGCAAACAGAGCATAATGACTCTACAACCAACTCCCCAATTCCACAATAGGTTTCTAGCACTGCGCTGAACCGATTAGACGGGGGACAGACATCTTGCTAGTCTGGCTTCAGGCTTGGCTTGGCCACTACAGGTCAGGCTCGGCTGTGGAGTCTGGATAGGGAGTCTGGAGCATGATAAAGTTTGCGGTTCTGATGGGTCTGCTGCTGGGGTTGGGAACTCTACGGGCCGGATCTGCCCTACCAACTTGGGCACAAGAGTCTACCCCGCTGCCTAGCCCTACTGCTCCGGCTTCCCCCGCCTCGGGAGGGGTTCCAGTTCCTACAACTCCTAGCCCAGCCCTAACAGGTCAAGCTTCTCCCACCCCAGGGTTGACGGCAGAGCAGGTCACGGATGAGCAAGTGGAGCAGTTGGTACAAATTTTGCTGGAGTTGGATCCCTTGATTCGTGGAGCCAGTGCCCAACTGCGGGAAACTCAAGATGAGGATGAGTACGAGCAAATTATGCAGCGGACAGAGGTCCAAGCTAGTCGTGTTGTTGAGGAGCAGGGGCTGACGGTGACTCAATATCGTGAACTGATGACCTTAGCCAACGAAAGTCCTGTCCTCAACCAGCGGATCCGCGTGCGTTTGCAGCAAGTTATGGAAGAAGCGAAATCTTCGGGTTCTCCAGAACCGGCCACTCCGGTACCTACGCCTTAGCCGGAGCCGGTTTGCCCTTACCAGAAGTAGGCAGAACCCAAGGTAGCCGTACGGTGAAGCAGGTGTGCTCGGCTTCGCTGCTTAGGTGAATGCTCCCTTGCAGCAGGGCTATTCGCTGCCGCACAAGGGCTAGTCCCAACCCTGTTCCCCCTTGTCGCCAGGGATCCGCATTGGGTATCCGATAAAACCTATCGAAAACCCGCTCTTGCTCTTGCGGAGGGATGGTTACGCCGGTATTCAGGATCTGGATCTCCAGGTAATCAGGATGGTTGTGTACACTCAGGCTGATCAGCTGATCGGGCGGGGTAAACTTGTGGGCATTTTGCAGCAACTCTGTCAGCACCGCCCGCAGAACCTCTGGCAACGTGCAGATGCGGGGTAAATCGGGAGAGCATTCCAGGCTAAAGATCTGATTACGGCTGCGGGCCACTTCTGCGAAGGGATCGGTGATTTGGGGCAACCATTCTTTTAGATTCAGCCAGTGGGGTTGCTGTGAGCCAATCAATACCTCCAACTGCTGCAGCTCCAGCAAATCCTCCACCAATTTGATTTCTCGTTCACACTCTTTGTTCAAAACATCCAGGTAACGGGTCACCTTTTCCGGGTCGGCAGGCTTGAGGCTTCCATTGCTGGACAATAGCGCAGAACTGAGCAAACGGATCCCCATTTTGATGCTGGAAAGTGGGGTGCGCAGCTCGTGGGAAACGGTGCTGAGAAAATCGTTTTTTAGGTGATCTAACCGCTGCAACTCCTGCACCTGGCGATCCAATTGCGCGGTACGGGCCTGTACTTTTTCTTCCAGCGTGTGGTTGAGCTCCTGAATTTGCTGAAACAGCTCCGCCTGTTGAATGGCAATGGAAAGGTGATCTGCCAAAGACAAGATCAGGTCATGGCTGGTGGCCAACCAACCGGGACGAGCCGTTTTCAGTTGTAGACACAAACTACCCCAAAGGGTAGTGGGGGAAGATTCCGAGCTTTCGCTGCCGCCATAGAGAGGTACCAAGACCCAAGTGCCGGGGTAGGCTTTGGCCATAGAGGGGATATAGACCCAGTCTTGAACTTGGCTGACGGCTTCAAGAGTTACCACTTTTCCCTGCTTCAAAAGCTGTGCTATCGAGTTGTCAGAATCGGGAAGTGTGTAGCCCAAGTAACCTTCCGGGTGGATTTGATATTCGCAGATAATGCGCCAATGCTGTTGCTGCCGTTGATAGCGGCTAATGCTGACCCGATCTGCTTCCAGCAAGTGACAAATCTCCCGGGTGGCTACAGAAAAGATTTGATCCAGCTCCAAGGAGGTGCGAATAGCCCGGATGACACGGTTGAGAGCCTGTTCGCGGGCTGCCTGTTGGCGTAGGTTCAACAGATTTTGGCGCGCCTTGATCAGGTGGCGAATCCGTTGACGCATTACCGGCCAGTGAATTGGCTTGGTAATGTAGTCACTTGCACCGGCGGCAAAGGCTTGATCTACGGAGGCTTGATCATCTAAGGAAGTGATCATCAGACAGGGTAGGTCTGCATCCAACAGCTGCAACTTCTGGCAACACTCAAATCCATCCATCCCCGGCATCAGGGCATCCAGCAGGACGATTTGTGGCTGCATCTGGAAATAAAGGGCGAGGGCTTGTTCCCCATCTTCGGCTTGCACCACT
>JAUQVI010000097.1:0-11457 GCA_039794885.1 Thermostichus sp. DG02_5_bins_236 | reverse complement strand
CGGGGACGCTGTCCGGCCCAATGCTCCATCAGGGTGGCTTCTGCTAAAGCTGGACACAGAGCAATGGCTCGGGCCAGCAAATCCTGCAAGGCCAGCAGCGTTGGCTGAGGATGGGGAGCATGGAACTCCACGGTTGCGCCTATCCACAGGGATCCATCCCCGAGGGGCACCAAGTGTAAATCTTCATCGGTGATCACCGGCCCCAGCAAAAGATGGGGGGCCTTGACCCGCAGCGCCTGTCCCTTGACCGCTTGCAGCGGTAGCCGCAGCTGCAGTTGATCCGCCAGGGGGGAACTCCCCAAGCCAGCAGCCAGGATCACCTGCCCAGCGGAGAGGGTGAGATCCGGGGTATAAACGGCGTGGACACGAAAAGGGGGATCCGGGCTGTGCTTAAACCGCTGTACCGGCTGATGAAAGAAGAACCGGCATCCACGGCCTTGGGCGGCCTCCAATAGAGCCTGGGTGAGGAGCTTGGGCTGAATTTGCCGATCTTGAGGGCAATAGATGGCCCCAGCCCGATCCGTCCGCAACCCCGGTTGCAGGGATCCCAGCTCAGAAGGGCTTAAAAGGTGGAGGGAATAACCGGCGGCCTGACGGGCCAGCAAAGTAGCTTGCCAAGCCTCGGCTTCTCCGTCTTTGAGCAGCTGCAGCAGACCACGTCGATTGACCGGCAAGCTGCGGCCTAGGTCTGCTTCCAAGCGGGCAATCCAGGGATCAAACTGCGCCAAGCTTTTGAGGCGCAAATTCACCACATGCCCACTCGGTTGCTGGCTGGAGATACCCACCAGTACTCCTAAGGCTGCTCCGGTAGAGCCTGCCCCCGGATCCCCGGCATCTACTCCAATCACCGACAGGCCAGCAGCGGCCAGCTCATAAGCAATGGCACAGCCCACCACCCCACAGCCAACTACCACTACATCACAGTTCAAAGGCGGCATCCTTAACGCAGCGACTTTTCGTAGTGATACTCGACCGAGTTGCTGCGGTCATAGAGCTCACGGGTTTCCGGCAACCGTGCATAGCCTAGCCGTTCATAGACGCGATGGGCTGTGATGAAGCGGGTGTCTGTCCAGAGATGAACGAACCTTGCCTGCTGCTGTCGGGCTGCCGTTTCCACCTGCTCAATCAGCCGCCGCCCTAGGCCCCTACCGCGCACCTTGGGGAGGGTGTAAAGTTTTTTTAATTCGATTCGCTCTGGCGTTGCGGTGGGCACCATGGCCACACAGCCCACCACCTGTTCCTGCTGTTGTGCTACCCAGAGGGATCCCCCCAGTTGAGCAAAAGCGGTAGCCGGCTGCAGCAGCTCCGGAACTTCTTCTAGATCCAACACACAACCCGGATATTCGGCAAAGACCACTTCCAAGATGTGAAGCAAAGCAGCACTGTCGGAGTCTTCCACTGGGCGAATCTCAATCTGCATTGAGGACAAGTGTTCAACCCTATTTGCTTGATTGTAGTCGGTTTTGTTTGCGGGTAAGGAAGGCCTCCAAACAATGCCGGCTCATGTCTTGGTTATGGGCAGTCCAGAGATTGATGATGTAGGGAATATCGCAGTACACCTCATTCTACAACTGATAGATCTCTGCCTGACACCTGAATTGAGGGTGACAAGCTCATAATCAGATCCCTCTCTGCTTCTTGTTCCGCTTCTGCCTTTTCATCCAGCATAATCTTCCAGTTCCCCAGTAGCTCCAATACCCGACTCCGAAAGGAATGGATCCCTTGTTCTCCAGTTGCCCCAAAAAGATTCAGGATCCGTATGGTATTCCGCGTCAACAGCTAAGGTACCGCCGATGCAGCGGGCGGATTCTAGCAGAGAAATCGTGATAGAGAAATTCGGATCAGACGACTTTGCCATCCATCGTGATTTTCCCCTTCAACTTACTGGCGCGTTCTTTTGCTTCATCCATAACCACCGCCAGTTGTTCTAGCACCTCACCGGGATGCTTTTCCAAGACCCGCGTCGAAAGGGCCATCCGTCCTTTGGCTTCATCCAGGTCGATGACAACGGCTTTGATCAGTTGGCCAGGCTTAAACAAATCCGATAGGGAGGCCACAAAACTTTGGCTCACCTGTTTAATGTGCAAAAGCCCGGTCACCCCTTCCAAATCCACAAAAACTCCGAAGGGCTTCAACCCACTCACCTTGCCTTCCACCACCTGACCAATCTCGTAGCGGCCCAAGTTCTCCGCTTGCGCTGCTACCCGTTGCGACAGCACCAGCTTATTGGCCTCTGGATTCACCTCAATAAAACCCGCGGTCAGGGATTGTCCCACCAGCTCCTTGAGGTCTTCCCGTTGATTGAGATGAGAGCGGGGAATAAAGCCACGCAACCCCTGCACATCCACCAGCACTCCACCCTTGTTGGTGCCGATCACCGGAACTGTCACCGTCTGGCCGTTGGCTTGCTTCTGGGTCAGTTCCTCCCAGATCAGCTTCAGTTGCAGGCGACGCACTGAGACCAACATCTGTCCATCGCGGTCTTCTCGCACAATGAGAAACTCGGCTTCCATTTTCAGGGGGAACAGCTCTTTCAAATCCTCCACCGGGCGGATCCCTGCTTCCCGCAAGGGTAAAAAGGCCGGAGATTTACCGCCAATATCCACCAAAGCACCGTCATTCTGATGTTGGAAGATACGACCACGCACTACCTGCCCCGGACGAAAGTCGAGGTTTTGTGCGTCTAAAGCCTGGGCAAAATCTTCCGAAGAAAAAGAGTCAGCAGCCTGAGAGCGAGGAGATTGGACGGTCATGGAAATAGGGTCAGACAAAAAAACAATGCGCTTCAGGATAACCCAAAACTTGCCGGGGATCCCAGCCTGTCTTGAACAGTCTTGGGATGGGAGCGGTGGGTCTAGATGTAGTACATCAGGTTGGCCCGTTGCTGTTGCGCTTGCCGGTCACAGAGGTTTTGTAGGGTAGTCTTTTGCAAAATGGCCACTGCGGCAGCCTGTACATCCTGCCAAGCCTTGAGGAGTACCTCCCGCTCTGGGGTGGGATCCGCTGTGGGTAAATCGCGGGATCGGGTCAGATCTTCCCCTTCAATGGCCTGAATCACGTCCAGTAGAGAGATCATCCAGGGTGCCCGTGCCAGAGAGTAACCGCCTTTGGCCCCCCTTTGGCTGCGAACCAATCCCTGCCGGCGTAAGGTGGCCAGTAACTGCTCTAGGTAGCGGTCCGGAATAGACTGATGGGCTGCGATTTCTTTAATTTGCAATACTTGTCCATCATTGTGGTGCTGGGCCAATTCCAGGAGAGCCAGTAGAGCGTATTCACTTTTGCAAGACAGTTCCAAGGTTCAAATCCTTAGTGGGGCATCAAATCCTATGATACTCCGGCTTACCACTGGAGTTTGTCAGGATTCCATACTCTGCTGAGGGGGGATCCAACCTGTATGGTGGATATAGAAAGACTGCCCCAATTCAGGGGTACCCATTCTCACCCAATCTACCGAAGGAGAGATCCAAGATGGCTGCCAAGGATGAGGGTTCCTCAAAACGGTTTTTGCGCGGGCGCAAGATTGACCCCCAACCAATTCAAGCCGGGATCCCTCTCACCGACCTAATCGATCAAACCTTTCTTTCCTACAATTCCGGCCGCTTGCGAGAAGCCTGTCAACTCTTGGTGGAGCGGATGTTGCAGCCGGGGGTAACGGTGGGGTTGAGCCTGACTGGAGCGCTCACTCCGGCAGGATTGGGCATTGCAGCCGTCATCCCTTTGATGAAGGCGGGCTTTGTTGATTGGATTGTCTCCACTGGAGCTAATCTCTATCACGATACCCACTTTGGCATTGGCCTGGATTTGCACCGCGGTCGCCCGGATATCAGCGATGTGGTGCTGCGGGAAGAGGGGGTGGTGCGCATCTACGATATTTTCTTCGACTATGATGTGCTGCTGTCTACGGATGCCTTCTTTCGCCAGATCATGCAGGCACCGGAGTTCGACCGCCGCATGGGATCCGCTGAATTTCATCACCTCTGTGGCAAGTACATCGCTGCTCGGGAAGAAGCCTTGGACTTAAACGATCGCTCCCTGTTGGCGGCAGCCTATCGCTATGGGGTACCCGTCTACACTTCCAGCCCAGGAGATAGCTCCATTGGCATGAATGTGGCAGCTTTGGCGTTGCAGGGGCGGGGGCCAGTGATCGATGTGTCTTTGGATGTGAATGAGACGGCGGCGATTGTATTGGAGGCAAAGCGCAGTGGAGGAGCCAGTGCCGTCTGGATCTTGGGGGGAGGATCCCCAAAGAACTTCATGCTGCAAACGGAGCCGCAAATTCAGGAGGTGCTGGGCATTGAAGAAAAGGGACACGACTTTTTCCTGCAAGTGACTGATGCACGACCGGATACGGGCGGTCTATCTGGGGCGACTCCTTCCGAGGCGGTGTCTTGGGGCAAAGTCGATCCGGATAAGTTGCCCGGCACGATTGTGGTGTACAGCGATTCCACCATTGCCATGCCGCTACTGACGGCCTATGCCCTCTCCAAACGGGATCCCCGTCCTTTGAAGCGCTTGTATGAGCGGCGCAACGAATTAATAGAGCAGTTGCGGCAGGCTCACCTGGAAGCTCAGGCAGAGAAAGAAACTGTGGGTGCAGTTTAATTCTCTTCTCCTTCTCAGACAATTCTCATCCGTACTTCAGACAGAGATCCCCTTTCCCTTGATAGCCTGGATATTCATTGCGGTCTCAATATGTTCTGGGCATGAGCCATCTGGTTCTCCGTCATCTCAGCAAACGCTTCGACAAACAGGGGATCCCGGCCCTCAAGGATTTGTCTTTGACGGTGGCAGCAGGGGAGATCTTCGCTTTGCTAGGGCCGTCTGGCTGTGGCAAATCTACGACCCTCAACCTAATTGCCGGGCTGTTGGAACCAGATTCTGTACTCCCGCAAAGTCAACAGGGGGAGATTTGGCTGGATGGCATCCTGCTGAACCCCTTGCCTCCTGAACGGCGTAGCGTCACGTTGCTCTCTCAGCACAGTCGTTTATTTCCCCACATGAGCGTGGGAGAGAATGTCGCCTTTGGCCTAAAAATGCGCCGCATTCCCAGAGTAGAACGGGAAGCACAGGCGTTACGCATGTTGGAGCGGGTGCAACTGGCCAGTTTTGCCCACCGTCGTCCGGCCCAACTCTCGGGAGGACAAGCCCAACGGGTAGCTCTGGCCAGAGCCTTAGTGATCCAACCCAAACTGCTGCTTTTGGATGAGCCCCTTTCGGCGTTGGATGCCAACCTGCGCCAGGAAATGCAGGATCTGATTTTACAGTTGCAAGCAGAATCGGGTGTGACGACGGTGTTGGTGACCCACGACCAAGCTGAAGCCACCGCTATGGCCCAGCGCATTGGGCTGATGTTTGAGGGACAACTGCACCAGGTGGGATCCCCGGCGGAATTTTATCAGCACCCGGCCTCAGAACGCATTGCCCACTTTTTTGGCGGGGTGAATTTCTTCGATGCCCAAGCGGATCACCATGAGCTATGGGTAGGGGAAGGGATCCGTCTTTACGGTGCTGTGCCCCAGCAGGGAAAGGTACGGCTGACGATACGACCGGAACAGATCCAGGTGTTTTCTCATCCTCCTCCTTTTCTCCACAATGTCTGGAGGGCTGAAGTGGTATCAGAACGCTTTACGGGTACCCAGCGGCGACTGACTGTACAAACGACTTTGGGATTGCTTCAGGCATGGGTGGCTCCGCATCAGGGGTTTGAGGTAGGGCAAGTGGTGTGGATCTATTTGCCCCCGGAGGCATTGTGGTGTGTGGAGGGATCCCGATCTGTGCCAATACTTCCTCTGGTGGTATGAAACGGTTTTTGAATTGATATGCACGACAAGCTATCCAGTCCGGAAATGAGTTGCTAGCCCGCTTCCCACGCAGCCCCTATGCCGGGGATGTGCTGATGTGTTTGTACGAACTGACGGGAGATGCAGCTTTTCTCCAGCGTTTGCTGGCGCAATTTCCCGTTTACGCCAGTGGCCGGAAGCCATTAGTGAGCCTGCCTTAGCAGCCGAGTTTGCCCCGTAGGAGAGATCCTGAGTTTTTGCTCCTCGATAAACTCACTACCCTCCACTTCATAGAAGCTTCATGAAAAAGAAATCAAGATAGAGTATTCTTGGTAAGCTCACTAACAGGAATCCTGGTTCTGAAGTGACAGCTTGTTGCAGAGGTTCTCAAACAGCCCAACATCTCCGTCAGAGGCAGCTAGTCTGTATCTATCTGTGTAAGCCGTAATCGGTATCGGGGGAAAAGGCTGTAGTCCTAGTCTGAGTCTTGTTGGGTTATGTATGGATCCTGCCGCTTTCCTGGAATGCTACGGGTTTGAACTGGAGCAGCAGTCTGGCCAAGCTTGGATCGAGCGCTGGAGCCTTCCCCAGAGATTGGATCCCGGCTGCTCTCCTGGAAGCTCTGTACCAGGGCCGCTACAAGGCTACCTCTGTTGAACAAATCCTGCGCTTTTGGCAACGACGGGGCTGTCCTCGCATCACTTTTTCTCCTGAAATGAGCCAATCTCTGTGGCAAGAACAACAGGAGCTAATCTATTCTTTGGCTTTAGCAGCTCGTACAGCCATACCCCGCCCCTATTCGCCGCTACCAACTCGGATCCCTTTGCCCATTGCCACGGGATCCCTGTTTTCTCCAGAATCAGCCATTTCCTTAAATGTCTTGTTGGAACAAATGTCTTCTTGGAACTTGGAATCATTGCCCTGTGGCATCATCACCGTCAGTGACACTCGTACTGCTGCCGACGACTATAGCGGTCAATGGATTTGCACAGCTTTACAACGGAGCGGTCACCAAGTGGCCAAATACCAAATCCTCAAAGATGAGCCGCAGGCGATTCGGCAACTTGTTCAGGATTGGGCCGGATCCCTGCCGGTCATTTTGTTGAATGGTGGAACGGGCATAGCCCCCCGCGATACCACCCACGATGCTATCGAGAGTTTACTGGAGAAAGTCTTGCCTGGCTTTGGGGAGATATTCCGCTACCTCAGTTATGCTCAAATCGGCAGTCGAGCAATTGCCTCCCGTGCCATTGCCGGGATCCATGGCCAAACCCTGATTTTTTCTATGCCCGGATCGACAGCAGCAGTACAGCTGGCCATGGAAAGCCTGATCTTACCGGAGCTACCCCACCTGGTGAGGCAAATGTACCAAGGTCAACATTAGATTTCTTAATCTTGAAATAATAAGAGAACTTGAGTCCATAGTCAAGGCAGCAAGACTCCTAAAGACGATCAAGCTTTGCCTTCAGGATCTAAGATTTTCTCAGGGGCAGTTTTTCTGTTTCGATATTTCTTAGCTTTCTCTTGCAATGACTGAAAGAAATCCGTATCTACAATTTCTTTAACCTGAGTTTGCCGTTTTACCTCATCAATCTCAATCTTTAGTTCCGCAACCTGTTGTTTCAGCCTGATCTCCCTACCACGTACGTCCTGCACCATTAAGTCAAAAATATCAGTGAGGGTAGAAATCTCATCTGTGGGCAGAATACTGGGCAAGCCCTTACGAGGCTCAAGACGCTTCAAGTGCTGGGTATAGCTATCGTAATCTTCCTTCTGCACATCCTCAGCCGCTCTAGCCAACACCTGTAGAGGGCGACTAAACAAAGACGAAAAAGTAAATACCAGAATAAACAGGCCACTGTAGGTAGAGACAAAGGCAACAAGGATGCTGTCGCGGATCCCTTCCTGAACACTGAGCACATAGTTAGCCCGATAATCAATTCCCAATCCCCCCACATTCTCCCCTGCCGAGTTCTGCACAGGGATCCAACCCGAAACCCAATAACCAAAATCATCAGTGTAGGGCTCAAGGTAAATACTAGGTTTCTCTAAGCCTGTGATTAGGGATCTCTCACCACCGACACTCACGAGGCGCTCCAGAAACTTAGCCCCAAATGGTGGATCCTGTAAAGCAGTACCACTGCCAATAAAAACCACCTCATTTGGTATGTCTCCAGGCACATAGGTGTAGGCAAGAACCTCAGGGTTGATCGCTTGTAGAGAAGCAAGGAAGCGGACATGCTCCCAGTAGCGAGGATCGTCTGTGTAGCCATCTTCGCGGGGCTCAGCCTCTTCTTTGAGAGCAAGTAACAAATCCCCATCGATCTGACTCGAAGCTCCCTCAAGCGTCCAGAGCAGCTGTTCTTCAATTCGACTCAATGCCGTTGAAGTGGAGTACCGATAGAACCAGTAGTAGGCACCGGCAAAAACGCAGCTAAATGTTAAAGTAAATCCAAACAAGAGTTTAAAGCGCAGACTTAGGAAAGGCCTCTTATTCTTCCTTTTGGATATGACTTCAGCAGTTATTGATTGAGTGAGCATGGGATCCTTAATTTCATGGGCCATTCTGTTATTCTAACCCACAGATAACCCACAGATCTCAACTGGATACTAACTCTTTGTTCTCTCAAGACTTCTGATAACGACTCAGACATGATTCCAAAATGTGACCCAACAAATCCTGATAAAGAAGACCCTGTTGCTTAGCAATGACGGGTAAGGCACAGTGTTTTGGATTCAGACCAGGCAAAGGGTTAATCTCTAGAAGGTTAGGGCTCCCCGCTGCATCTAGCCTGATATCAACTCGACCCAAATCTCTACATTCCACTGCTTGGTAAGCTGCGAGAGCTATGTTGACAAGTTCATCCCACAATAAGCTTGGCTCCAAGGGAAGATAGGTATCGGGTGCTAGGCTCTCCCATTCTTCCTTCTCTCGATAACCACTGGCTCCATAGAGGGCGACCTCAGTGATTTCTGTGATCCCCAACACGCGGGCATCTTGCTCTGTACCCAATATCCCAACTGTAAATTCCCGGCCCGGCAAAAATTTTTCAATCAAGATTGGTTGTTGATAAACCTTGAGTAGATATTCAGTCTGACTTTGCAGATCTAAAAAATTGGAGTTCACAGAGCGCTGACTATCAATACCTTTTGAGGATCCCTCATGGCAAGGTTTGACAAAAAGAGGGTAATCGTTGGCAGCAATTTCCAAATGACTGAGTTCCTCAAGCCTTCGCACCACCCAAGCGGAAGCTGTAGGAAGGCCACACCCTCTCCACACTTGTTTGGTCATAGCTTTGTCTAAACAAAGGGAGAGTGTCAGAGGATCCGACCCAACATAAGGGATCCGATAAGCTTCCAATAGGGCTGGGATGAGCGCTTCTCGTCCTCGACCCCACAGTCCTTCTGCAATATTAAAGATTAAATCTACTGTGAGCAGATTTGAATGAAGTTGCTCTATCAGGATCGAAAGATTACCAATCAGCTCAACTTCGAAACCTAGTGCCTGTAATCCTTCTGTTAAGAAAAACAATGTTTCAGAGCTATCAAATTCTGCATAATAATCCACAGGTAGATCTGGAGATTGTGGCTCCATAGGCCGCAAGTCGTAGGTAAGCCCGATTTTCACGAGAACTTCCTCCCACTTGCTAAAGCATAAGAGGGGTAGTAACTGTGCTTGATGCGGTGAGTGATCTTGGGATCCCAACAGCGCGAAAGAATCTTACGATGGGCAGAACGTTCTGCCCCACGATACTCCTCTCCCAAAATAGACACAGCCGTTTCGGCAGCAAAGCTACACTTTCCCAACTGAGCTCGTTGAGACACAGGAATAACCAAGTTCATCAGCGGCAGGGATCCCAGCCTCATCAAGTGCCAGATCCCTACATAGTGGGAACATTGTAAAATGCCGCCATATCTTCCAAAGATATCCTCTTGTAGAACTTCAGGCTGACTGAGCTGCTCTAACATGGATCCTAACAAAGCATCCAACTCACTCTCGAAACACACATAATCCAACTCAAAGTGTCGGGCAATCGTTGTAATAAAGGGGACAAAAGACCAGAATCTATCTTGACCTGAATCTAAAAGCTCTCGATCATCAATCAAAACACTGATGGAATAGTCTATCGGCTTGAGCTCATGATCCTGGATCCAAAGCCCTGCATATTCTGTAGAAAGCTTAACGTGGTAAATTACCTCATCCGACAAAAGCTGAGGATTGTTTTTGTCAATGTAAATATGAGCAATCTCGATGTTACAAGAATTCACCGTTCATCACCTATTCTAATATCCTAGGCAGATACTCCAAACCTCAGCATCTAGAAATCGAGCTTATCCAAAACACTTCTGCCCTTCTGCCTACGTTTCAACCGCCAGTTCAGTAAGCTGCTATCGTAGGTAGACCGCATTTTTACTACAAATCCGATATTGGCGACACCAACCACTGCCGCTACAATCAGGTAGATTTGCCGATGATCAACATTTTCGACAAAGAATGAGGATCCCCAGATCAAGGTCAGAACAACACATCCCACAATTGTCCCAATTGCAAACAGATAGCTATCCATGAACAGACTGACTCTACCTCTACGCTCTTCAGGGACAAGAGATTGCACAGACTTTCCAGCAGCTTCATTGATAGTTAGTTGTGAGATTTTAGATAAACTAAACCCTCCAATCCCACCAAGCAACCCCCTAGATACAATCATCCAGAGACTAGCGAAGAACTGATTAATTGGCAAAATAAGCAACGCATTCTTCAGGTTTACAGCTTGTAAAATCCGACTGGTTAAAAAGGTTTGTATTAAAGTTGCTAAAATAATTAAGCCTAATCGGAAGAAGCTATAAAACTGTTGATAACCTTCTGCTGTAGGAAACGCTTGATTGGTAGTACCCAGGAAATCAAACTCAAAGATTGTCAGAACAATATTAACGCCAATAATTGAAAACATTATATATCGGAAAGCAGGAATTTCCTTAATAAATTCCCAGCCTTCGCTTAAGGATTCCTGAAAAGTCTCATATTTATTGCTTATGCGCCTAATCTCAACGCCTCGTAAGCCCGCTCGGATTAGGATGAAGACAATCATATACAGAAAGGTATTAAAAACGAGTAACTCTTCGGTTTTAAGATCAATTCTGCTTAGGAGCAAGGGTGTGAAACCAGCAATACCAAGCCCTAAGATTTGTCCGACAAACTCTCCAGAGGCAATGAGAGGAAATACTCGCTTTGACTGGGTCATACTGAAAATATCATTAGCTAAGACCCAGAAAATAATGGGGAAGAAGAGCTGCTGCTGCTCTGACAGAAGAAACAATAGTCCATAGTTAATACCTCTGGCGGCTTCGAATACAAACAAGAATCTCAATACAAAATGAAAGAGTGCGAAGCCAAACACCATCCAGCTTAGAAGCTGCAGCCTATTATATCGATCCACCACGATGGACTGAATAGCTGTGATCAGGATGACCACAAACATATCGATCAGCCAGACCACTAAGATTGCATCAGAGCCAACGGTACTCAGAAAACCGCTAACAGCAACGACATCAGAAATTTGTCTAGCTACCGAGTTCATCAAAAGAATCAAGGTCATCATGAAGACAACCCTGAGCTCTGACTCTTCAATCTTAAATAGCTGTCTCAGGGCTTCTGATATCTTCATCGAGAGTTCAC
>JAUQVI010000096.1:0-11588 GCA_039794885.1 Thermostichus sp. DG02_5_bins_236 | reverse complement strand
AGGTGGGAGGTAAGCGGCAGTTGCGTATTCCCCCTGAGTTGGCCTACGGCAGCCGTGGGGCTGGTGGCGTGATCCCGCCCAATGCCACCTTAGATTTTGAAGTGGAGTTGCTGGCCATTCAGTAGCTTGAGCCTGTGGGTCTGGGATAGGTTCATAGCAGCAGTCACTTTTATTTTTTTATATAAGCTCAACTCCTTGTAGAGGGATCCACCTCTTCAGCCGTGCAACCTGATGATCTGCCAGGCGATCCTGCCAATTTCAGTTTAGAGAAAGCGCGCCTGAGGCATCACTTTCGCCAGCTCAGGCAGGGGCTAGATGGGATCCGGCTGGGCGAGAGTATTTCTGCCCATTTGGCCCGTCACCCGGATCTGCTAGCGGCAAGAACGATCCTGGCTTATGTTGCTTTTGGTTCTGAGGTGGATTTAGCACCCTTATTTGCCGCCTTGCCGGAGAAGCGCTGGGGGATCCCCCGTTGTTTGCCGCAACGGCAGATGCAGTGGCACCGTTACAACCCTGAAGAGCTGGTTCGCAATCGCTTTGGCCTACTTGAGCCGGCCCCTGGCGCTGAGGGGATTGACCCGGAGGCAGCTGATTTGATTTTGGTGCCGGCTCTAGCCTGTGACCGACAAGGGGGGCGCTTGGGTTATGGCGGCGGTTATTACGACCGCTTTTTGCAAAATCGCTCTACGCCCAAATGGGGCATTGTGCCACAGACCTGCCTAGTGGAGAAGCCCTTGCCTCAGGAGGACTGGGATCAACGCCTAGACGGGATCCAAACCGAGCAGGGGTTCTACAGGACAGGGATCCCCTAGACTAGGGAGGGTGGGCATTCTAAGGAAAAATGATGAGCCAGTTTTGGAACCGGGCCAAGCGGGCGATGCTCGGCTGTTGTGCGGTGTTGGCCTTTCTGCTGATGGGCTTTGGGGCCACTCCTCTGCAATTGAAGGATCTCCACATTACCCCCTGCCCGGATACTGCCGAATACTCAAACATGGTCACCAGCACCGCTAACCCGATGGCAGCCAGGTGCTTGTTTATCGAAGGCACGGTGGTGAATCGCTCCAAAAATACCCTGGTCAATGCTGATGTCTTTGGCCGTCTTTACGATGCCAATGGCAATGATGTGATGCCGGAACGGACACGGCTGGGGGCGATTGAAGAAGTTTCTCCCGGCGAAAGTCCCTTCTCGATTCGGATTTCGGTGCCGGTCACCAACCCCTTACCCTTGACGATGGAACAATTCAAAGCCAGCGGTTTTAGTGGTACGGTACGGCGTTGAGATTGGGGATTGTGTGGGATCCCTAGGGGCGGGTGAACTCCACTTGGGTGGGGCGACCGGGCAGGTTGAGCTGAGTCACTACAGGTGGGGTTTGAGCAATGAGTCGGCCACGACGGAACACGTACAAGCAGGGCGGTTGCAGGCGAATGGCTTCCACCGCATCCGCTGCCTGGAGCACCACCAGGTCTGCGTAACAGCCGGGTTGCAAGCCATAGCCCTCTAGGCCGAGAATGTGGGCGGGATTTTCTGTAACTGCCAAGAAGCACTGACGCATCTGCTCATAGCCGGTGAGTTGGGCGGCGTGGATCCCCATGTGGGCCACCTCCAGCATGTTGCCACTGCCCAGCGGATACCAGGGATCCATCACACAATCTTGACCAAAGGCCACCGTCAGCCCTGCAGCCATTAATTCCGGTACCCGTGTCAGGCCGCGCCGCTTCGGGTAAGTATCGTGGCGACCTTGAATCACCAGGTTAACAAGCGGGTTGGAGATCACCGCCAGCTCCGCCTCCGCCATGAGGGGGATTAATTTGCTCACATAGGAGTTGTCCATGGAGTGCATAGAGGTGAGGTGAGAACCGGCCACCCGCCCCTGCAAGCCCAGCCGCCGGGTTTCGTAGGCCAAGGTTTCCACATGGCGGGAGAGGGGATCATCTGTTTCATCACAGTGCAGATCCACCCGCAAACCCCGTTCAGCAGCAATCTCACACAAGGCTCGTACCGAAGCTGCTCCCTCCGCCATTGTGCGCTCAAAGTGGGGGATCCCACCCACCACATCCACCCCCAAGTCAAGGGCTTTCTCCAGCAGCTTTACCGCCCCTGGCGAGCGGTAGTAACCCTCCTGGGGAAAGGCCACCAACTGCAAATCCAGGTAGGGAGCTACCTTCTGTTTCACCTCCAGCAGGGCCTGCACCGCCAGCAGGCTGGGATCACACACATCCACATGGGTGCGAATGGCCAAAATACCTCGGGCCACCGCCCAGTCGCAATAGGTCAAGGCCCGCTCGATCACCGCTTCGGGGGTGAGCAGAGGTTTGAGTTCCCCCCAGAGGGCAATGCCTTCCAGCAGGGTGCCCGATTGATTCACCCGTGGGATCCCGTAGCTGAGGGTGGCGTCCATGTGAAAGTGGGCATCCACAAAAGGGGGCGATACCAACCGACCGCTGACATCAATTTCCTGAGTTGCAGTAGCCTGGAGGTTGACTTCCAAAGCCACAATGCGACCAGTCTGGATGCCAATGTCTACCCCCTTGCGGCCATCCGGTAAGTTGGCCCGGCGCAAAATTAGATCCATACCCAACCCATACCCTCCTGCCCGGCAGACTTGCGGGATCCCTTTCCCGCCTACTCTAAAACGACAAAAGCTCCTCTCGCGCAGCCCCGAATAAGCTCCTGCTCGGAACCTGTGTTGCTCTGAAGGGCAGACCACACCCGTTCCGGGGTGAGGGGCAATTGGCGAAAGCGGATCCCTGTAGCTTGAAACACGGCATTGGCAATGGCGGGAGCCGTGCAGTTGGTGGTGATCTCCCCTACCCCTTTGGCTCCAAAGGGGCCGTAGGGATCCGGCTGTTGAATCAAATGCACTTCCATGGGCGGCACCTCCTTGGCGGTGGGGATGCGGTAGTAGCGAAAGCCGGGGTTGAGGATTTGCCCCTGCTCATTTTGGATCAGCTCCTCCGAGAGGGCGTAGCCGATACCCATGGCGGTGCCACCTGTCACTTGCCCATAACAGATGCGCGGGTTAATGGCAGTCCCTAGGTCAATCGCCTGTACACTTCTGAGCAGCTCAATCTGCCCCGTTTCTAGATCCACCGCCACCTCTGCCCCTGCCACGGCAAAGGTGAGGGAAGACTCATCGGCGGCGTGGTGCAGCTCCACCTCAAGCGGATCCAGAGTCTGCTTGGCCAGTTCCGCTAAGGTGAGGGATCCCTGGGTGCTGCTGAAGATCCCACCGGCAAACTGCACCTGCTGGGGATCCGTTTGTAACTTCAGGGCCGCCGCTTGGACCAGCTTGTCCCGCAGGGCTTGGGCAGCCCGTTGACTGGCCTGCCCGGAAATGAACAACGTTGCCGAAGCGTAGGAGCCGGCATCGAAGGGGGTCTGCCCGGTATCGGCAGCAATCAGGTCGATCTGCTCGATGGGGATCCCCAACACTTGGGCCACAATTTGCCGCAGGGTGGTATCAGAGCCGGTACCCACATCCACAGCACCGCTGCGTATCAGGATCCGTCCTGAGGGGAGTAGGGTCAATTTCACACCGGCAATGTGGATCTTAGAGAGGCCGCTCCCCTGCATGGAAACAGCAATACCGCGGCCATAACGGCGGGATCCCTGAGGGGGAGGCAGAGGAGTGGCAAAAGCTGCCTGGATCTTCTGGAAGCATTCCTCCAGGCCGTAGCTGCCAATCAAGTTAAAGTGGGAGTCCTTGAGGTCGGCCTCCTGCTGTTCCCGATAGCCCAGGGTCAACGTATCTCCGGGACGAATCAGGTTTTTTAGGCGTAGCTCAATGGGATCCAACCCCAACCGGTGGGCAATCTCATCCAGTTGCGATTCCATGGCAAAAGTGCCTTGGGTGGCCCCATAGCCGCGAAAGGCTCCCCCCGGCATGGAGTTGGTATAGACGGCAAAGCCCTCAAACTGTTTGTGGGGGCAACGGTACAGACCCAAAGGTACATAACCCGCCAAAAACACCACCGTCTGGCTATGGTTGCCGTAGGCGCCGGCATTGCCATAGGCCGTGATCTCCTGGGCAACCAGGGATCCATCCGCCTTTACACCGGTTTTGATGCGGATCTGCATGGCGTGGCGGCTGTTGGTAGCAGTGAATTCTTCGCTACGGGTCAGCTCCCATTGCACCGGGCGACCCGTTTTTAGGGTGGCCAAAACACAGAGGGGTTCGGTGAGAATCTCTTGCTTGTTGCCAAACCCGCCGCCGATTTTGCCCTTGATCACCCGGATGCGATGGCGCGGGATCGCAAAAATTTCCGAGAGCACCCGCTGACAATGAAAGGGAACCTGGGTGCTGGAGCGCACCACCAAGCTGCCATCGGCTTCCAGCCAACTGGTGCTGACGTGGGGTTCTAGGTGGCTGTGCTGAACCGCCGGCAGGTGGTAAGTATTCTCCAGAATCAGATCCGCCTCGGCAAACCCCTGGGCCGGATCACCGTTTTGTAAACAAACATAGCCGGCCAAGTTGCGACTGGCATCGTAAATCTGCTGCGCCTCCGGTTCATCATGGATGCAAGGGGATCCCTCTTGCATGGCCGCCAGCGGATCCAGCACATGGGGCAAGATTTCATAGTCCACCCGGATCCGTTGGCAGGCTTGCTCGGCAATGGCCACCGACTCGGCTACCACAGCTGCTACGGCATCGCCCACAAAGCGAACCTTTTCATCCAGGACAAAGCGATCCAAGGGATCTGGCACCGGCTCCGCGTGACCGGCGGTGCTGTAAACTCGGCGGGGGACATCCTTGTGAGTAAGAACGGCTACCACCCCTGGCAAGGCCAAAGCGGCCTCGGCATCAAGGCTGCGAATGCGAGCATGGGCATAGGGAGAGCGCAGCACCCGCAAATGCAGCAGCCCGGCAGGGGTAAAGTCGCCCGTGTAGGCAGCTTGACCGGAAACAATCACAGGTCCATCCTGCTTGGGGATGTTGCGCCCCACACTTTCCCAATCGGATTCCGGCAGCTGCGCCGGCCTCCCTTGAATGCTCTCCAAAATTGCCTGGTAGCCTGTGCAGCGACAGAGATTCCCCCGCAACTGATCCCGCAACTGCGCCTCAGAGGGGATCCCCTTTTCCCACAGCTGACGTGCACTCAGGATCATCCCCGCTGTGCAAAAGCCACACTGAAACCCCTGCCCCTCTAAAAAGCTGGCCTGCATCGGATCCCATGCCCCATCCTTAGCCAACCCCTCAATGGTGGTGATCCGCTGGCCATGCAGACGGGCCGCCGGGTACAGACAACTGTGGATGGCCTCCCCCTCTAACAGCACCGTACAAGCCCCACAATCTCCAGTCTCACAGGCGCGGTGTACCCCCACCCAACCCAACCCCCGCAACAGACTGAGCAAGCTGGATCCCGGCAAAATGAACTCGCTGTAGGCTTGGCCGTTGACGTGAAACCAAATGGCAATGGAGGGAGAGTGCATAGGGGCCTTGGGTAAGATGCCGACTCACTAGAAGGGAAAGCCAGAACTACAAGTATAAAGAAATGTAAAGAGATTAACAGGCTCCCTGCCCTACTAGGCAAGCTTTCCTAGGATGGGGCTTTGCGGTGGTAAAAGTTGGCTGCCGGGATCCCATGTTCATCTCTACGACATTCTGCTCCGTCAGCAATGTTTTTGATGAACATTTGAACATTTAAGTCAGTAGGTGATGGAATCCTCCCCTCTTCGGATCGGTTTGCCCTCCCCGATGATCAGGGCTTCTTTTCCATGATGAGAACAGGATTTTTGCGGATCTAGATCGCGGTATTTTCCCGCTCGGATCCCTCCACCATTTACCACAACTACCCGAGGAGCCACCATGGCACACCTTCATTTCAACCCCATTCTCGAAATGGGATCCTTGCAACGGGATCTCAACCGCCTACTGGAATGGCCCACCGAGCGCCCCAGCGCCTCTGTTCCCGCTGCCCCGCTACAGGTTTGGGAAAGTGCTGAAGCCTACACTGTTCATCTGCTCATTCCCGGCGCGGATCGGGAGAGCTTGAATATCGAAGCCACCCCCCATCAGCTCTCGGTGAGCGGCGAGATCAAGCTAAGTGGCCCTGCCGATGCCGAACTGCGCTACCAAGAGGTAGAAGCCAAGTCCTTTCAGCGCAGCCTAAAGTTGGCCCGTCGCATCCAACCGGAAAAAGTATCTGCCACCTACAACGATGGCATCCTCAGCCTAACGCTGCCCAAGGCCGAATCGGCTCGGGTGGTGAAGGTACAAGTGACTACCACAGGGGATGCTCCCGACTCAAAAACGGTGTCTGTGGAAGGCCAGTCTGCTTGATAACTCTTTACCGACGACAGGGAAATTTCTAAGGATTGAAAGCACAATCGGGATCCCTTAAAACCCCAACAGGTCGGCTACCTAGCTCAAAGCCATTCCACCTGGATCTCGTCTGCTACCCTGAGGCCTAAGGTCTGGCTGGCATTGCCTTGGTTTTGGGCGATTTCCAGCCAGCCGGAGCTACCGACCACGGCAATGAGATCTCCCACCGTGCTATCGGCAAAGGTGAGCGCTGCAGGGATCCGCGTTCCTTTCACCCAGACGCACCAGCTTCGCCCCTGCAAGAGTTGTCCGGGCAAAGTGCTGATGCAGTTGCCAAAGTGATCAATGGCCTGAATCACAGCCTGATACCCATTGGGTGTGGGTTGAGGTTCCGGCCAGTCCAGCCTCACCAATTCTGCCGGGTCAATCGGATCCCCCAGTTCCGCCAAAGGGATGCCGTTGGCCAGATGAGCCGCAACCGGGGCAAAGATATCCCGCCCATGAAAGGTGGGGCTAGGTTCAGGTGTGCGCCAGTAGCGAGGGTTGTTCAGCTCGATAGCCGCAAGCGCCGGTGACCGGGCCAAAGCGCCACTGAAAAGACCGTTATCGGGGCCGACCCAGTAACCCTGGGCCGTTTGTAGAGCAATGGCACGGCGGCTACTGCCCACCCCAGGATCAACCACCGCCAAGTGGATGGTTCCTAGGGGCATATAGGGATAAGCTGTCATCAAAGCAAAGCGGGCCGCTGCTACATCCTGAGGCGGGATCCCATGGGTGAGATCCATAAGCTGCGCCTGCGGGGCAAGCGTGTAGATTACCCCTTTCATGATGGCCACATAGGGATCCCGCAGGCCAAAATCCGTCACCAGGCTGATCAAGGGCATTTTATTTTGGAGAGGCAACTCACTTCTTTCTCACGGAGAGATCCCATTTTTGCTTCTTCTCACAACAGCCGCGCTTCGGCCAGAGCTTTAAGGTACAAGCCAGTGAACACCACCAGCGTCCATACCAGAGCAATCAGGATCCCTACCCCCCACACCCAAGGCATCTGATGGCGCAGCGGCAACATAGCCAAATAGCCCCAGAAGAATCCTAAGGGATAGAGGACATTCAAAAGAAGCGCCAAGAATAGACCCCCCAGTTCCAACCCTTCTGCAAAAGAGTGGCCAAACCAACCCTTGTAGAGGTTGGAATAGAAGTCCGTTAGCCAAAACCCTAGCCCTGAAAAAGATATGGGAACGGCAGCCACCCCAGATAGGAGCAGTACCCACCACCAAGCTTTGGCATCAGGAGGCAAGGGCATAGAAGGGAAAGTTTTGACTGCACTTCCCAGACTAGCAAGACAATCCCTGCCAGCGGCGAGTTACCCCTCCCCCAAAGCTGTATCAGAGAGCAGCAAGCACCGATCCCGGACGCTCGTACACCTGCCCCAGGCGAGCCAATTGCTGCACCAGCAAGCTTAAGAACAAGCCCACATCCGTAACAATGCCTACCGACTCCAGGGATCCCCGATCCGCCAACTTGGTCACCACCGCCGGGTTGATATCCACACAGATCAGCTTCACCCCCGCCGGAGTCATATTCCCAGCCCCGATCGAGTGCAACATGCTAGAGAGCATCAGCACCATATCCGCCCCCTGGATCAGGCGGGCATACTCCTGCTGCGCCTTGATCAAGTCCATCTCCGTATCCGGCAGCGGCCCATCATCCCGGATCGAGCCGGCCAAGGAAAAAGGCACCTGCGCCCGAATACACTCGTAGAAGACTCCACCCGTAATCACCCCTGCTTCCACTGCCGCCCGAATGCTGCCGTACTTGCGGACTAGATTGATGGTTTTCAGGTGATGCTTGTGCCCCCCCTTAACTGCATTGCCTCGCACCAGATCCACCCCTAGTGAAGTGCCATAGAGATTTTGTTCTAGGTCGTGTACAGCAATGGCATTGCCCCCCAAAAGGGCTTGCACATAGCCCTCCCGCACCAAAGTGGCCAAATGGGATCCCCCGCCGGTATGGATCACCACCGGCCCCGCCACCACCACTGTTTTGCCACCCCGCTCTTTGATCTGGCGCAATTCCCAGGCAATCTGCTCCACCAGGATCTCCACCCGCCGCTCGCTAGATACCCCGGAGCCCATAAAGGTAAATTCCTGGGATCCCCGTTCTTTGTTGGCTTGGCGTAGAGTACGGATCCCTTCCACCCCCGAAACCACCTCATCCCCCACCTGTAAATCACGGATCAAGGTGCAGTAGGCGGCGGATCCGTTAACCACAATCACCCCGTCCATTCGCTGTCGTTGCACCGGGATCCACTGGCCCGCTACCCGCACTTCAGTGGGATAAATGGTGGTGACATAGAAGTCATCTGGAGCCACCCCCGCTTTTTGAATGCGTTCTAGGCGGGCATCCTGATGGCTTTGCTCCGGTAGTTGGGCTCCCCGCTCAATTAAGGCACTGAGAATGGTATCCAGCATTTCCTCGGTAGGGGCAGAAACCGACAATTCCACCGTCGAGGTACTTTGGCGCTTTTCTCCCAGGTGAAACTTGAGAATCTGGAAGCTGCCGCCATTTTCCACGATGCAATCAATGGCATGGGTCAGGAGGGCACTGTCCACCAAGTGGCCCTGGAGGGTTACAGTTCGGCTCAATACAGTAGCGACTGGATCCGTTTGGGGAGCAACAGCCTCATTCAGACGGAGAGTTAAACATTTTGCCGCCCCACCCGCCTTCAAAAATTCCGTTAGCTCAGTCTGGACGACCGTAAAGCCTCGCTCCTGCAAGGTGGCCTCCAGCTCTGGACTGACCCAATTCACCAAAATCGTGCCGTTGACATCCACGGCATTGCAGGCAAAGTGGATGGCATCCGCCTCTTGAATCGGGATCCGTTTTTCGGGAGGTACTCGCATCTCGATCAAGCGGTTGGAGTAGGCATCAAAAGCCGCCGGATAGTAGAGCAAATACCCTTCCGAAAGCGGGCAAAAACAGGTGTCTAGGTGATAGAAGCGCTCATCCACCAACCTTAGCGACAAAACCTCAATCTCCAGCCACTTGGCCAGGTAGGGGTGGGATTCCAGCATGGAGCGAAAGCCGTAACCAGCCCACAGCCAGCGCCCCGCCCGATCCAACAGGGCATCACCGGCCCCCTCAAAAGCCAGTGCTGGCGGCAACTCGTAGACGGTGTACCCCTGCCTCTCAAACCAAGCCTTGAAATGAGGTTGTTCCCCCTGTCGTTCTGGGTGATAAAACCGACTGAGCACAACGGTGGATCCAAGAATTAACCCCGCGTTGGCGGTAAAGACCATATCCGGCCACCCCTGAGCGGGATCCACCAAATAAACCTTGGCCCGCTGCGAGAGTTGTTGGTACAAAGCTTGCCATTGCTGCACCGCTCGTTCCCGTGAGGAGCGATGTACATTCCCCACCATCCAGGGGTTGATCACATAGTCCACCTCGTAGTAATCAGGCGGGCACATTAAATACTCAATCGGACTAGACATAAAAACCATCTATCCCACGGATCCGCAGCAGAGCATCCCCTAGATTAGCAGTTGATGTCGGCAGCGTCCGCAGCGACTACTTGAGGCTCTCTTTGGCCAGTTCCGGCTCCAGTTGACCGGGGTCGGCGATGTTGGGCAACTCCAGGCAGTAGCCTGCCCCATAAACTGTTTTGATGTATTGGGGATGGCGGGGATCCGGTTCCAGCTTAGTGCGCAGGTGGCGGATGTGGACGCGAATTGTTTCAATATCGTCGTCCGGCTCGTAGCCCCACACCTCCTGCAAAATTTCGCTGGGAGAAACCGTCTGGCCGTGGCGCTGCATCAAGCAGTGGAGCAGATCAAACTCAAGGTGGGTGAGCTTAATGGTCTTGCCGAACCAGAGCACCTCAAAGCGCTCCGGCACCAAAGTGAGGGGCCCATAGCTGAGAATCTCGCTGTGCTTGGCCGTCTGCGGGATGCGATCCGAGCGGCGTAACAAAGCCCGTACCCGCACCAGCAACTCCTGCACCTCAAAAGGTTTGGTCAGGTAGTCGTCTGCCCCAGCGTTAAAGCCTTCAATCTTGTCCTGAGTTTGTCCCAGGGCGGTGAGCATCAATACAGGGATTTCACTGGTGCGCTCTTCCCGGCGCAAGCGCTGACAAATGGTGAGGCCATCCACTTGCGGCAGCATCAGATCGAGGATGATCAGGTCGGGGATCACTTGCAAGGCCATTGCCTGTCCGCGCACCCCATCGCTTGCCTTAACCACTTCGTAGCCCGCTAACTCCAGGTTGATACGCAGAATATCCAGGATAGAAGGGTCATCTTCAATGACGAGTATGCGAGCCATAGGTCAGATTGCAGCCCAAACTGCGGATAAAGCGTTTTATTAAATATCCTGACAAGGAGTCCAAAGCTTTACGACTCAAAGTTTACTTAATTTTACCCCCATTGCAAATCTCCTGCCGAAAGGGCCGTGTTGGCAGGCCTTTTTGTGTTTGCCTATACCAGGCTCTACCTTTGCCTGGAGCAGATCGTGGCTCTAGAGAGGGTGTTTTTCCGGAGGGTTAGCTCGTTTACCCAGAAGTCCACCGCTGGAGTTCCTCAAGTAGACCCAAGCGGAGTAAAGTGAAGCCGGGGGACTTGGCTCAGGTTGGCTAAAATTAGGAGTATCAGGGGAGCAAAGGGTCTGGGTGGACTGCTCTCATTTTTGCAGTTGCACAGGATCAGGATAAAGAAAAATTATGGCTGCCTCAAACCAAGTCAAAGCTTATGTGGCCTGCTGGTTACAGTTGGGTAAAGCAGTGTTGCGCGACCACCCAGCTGGTCTTGAGCGCCTACAACCAGAGCCCCTGCTGAGCTTGGGATCCCTAAGCCAGGAATTTCAACTCAGTTGGCATCGCATGAGCATGGATCCCTGGCATTGTCACTTGGAAGGGACTGATGAGTCTTTGGGGCAGTTGCTCAGCCCTGCTTGGGAGATCAGTCCTTGTAGCCGTTGCGGTTTACCTGTCCCTCTGCCGGCTACCCCGGCGACTGCCATTGGGCCTTGTCCCTGTTCAGATCTGAAGGGATGGCCGAACCCAGCAATAGTGCCTCCGCGCGTTCAGGATGACCAGTTTTCACAAGTGGCTGCACTAAAATTTGTGCATCAGCGTCTCATGGATCAAGATAGTGAACTAAGGCAATTAAGGTAGGCAGGTCAATCCTAGAGACCCTAAGAATTACGCAGCCCATCGCTGACTGCATCGCAGAAACGGTGCGGCGCATTTGCAGCAGAAATAGGTCTGAGTTGCTGGAGTGGGGCGTCGAGCCTGACCACATTCATTTCCTGGTCAGCCTGCACCCAGAC
>JAUQVI010000095.1:0-11590 GCA_039794885.1 Thermostichus sp. DG02_5_bins_236 | reverse complement strand
GCTAGGACCACCTCGGCCACCTTGCGACTGAGGGTGCGCTCCGGGCTTAAAAAGAGGTTCTTCACCAATTGCATCGTCAGAGTGGAGCCGCCGCCAGCAGAGCCAATTCCCCCCTCGACACTGCCTAAAATCACCCGCCCCAAACTGATGGGGTTGATGCCCTGGTGGGTGTAGAAGTGACTGTCTTCAATAGCTAGGAGCGCCTTTTTCATTTCTGGTGAAACTTCTTCCACCGAGATCACTTCCCGGTTGGCTTCCCCATGGATGCTGGCAATAGGTTCTCCCCGAATATCCACAATATGAGTGGTAGCAATCGGTACATAGTCCCGCAATTGGTGGACATCCGGCAGGTTGCGGAAGCTAATGGCCAACCCCATCAGCCCGGCAGCCGTGGCAGTAGAACCCAGCAACAGGGATCCCACGAGCAAATTTCCTACTGTGCCTGCAAATTGAGCGATTAAAGAAGGTGGTGGTGGCGAATATTCGGCTTGCCCGTTGAACCGTGCTCGGGGAAGTGGACGACTGGGGGGACGACCTGAAGCGGGGTCTTTTGCCCACGGTGCTGATTGTTTGCGACTGTACGCCACGTCCACAACCCCAACAAACCTGACTTATTATAGGTCTCCCCCTGTGCGTAAGGTAGGTTCAGGGATCCTCAGAGAAAACAGAACTAACCCCATTGACAGTGACAGAAGGGCAGACCCTCCCTCCCCCAGGCACGGAGAACCTCAACAGACTTTCCTGGGAGGCCCGCGTAAGTGAAAATCGTGAAATGTGTCGAGCCGGATGGAGCAGGTTTTGAGTACATCGCCAACATCAGTCCCGCAAGCTGTTGCCCCTTTCAGTAACTGGGATCCCTCGATAGCCCAGATAACCGAGCGGGGGGTAGCGGAGATTTTTCCCGGTGGAGCGACAGCCTTAGCCGAGCGTTTGGCACAGACGGATCGCCCTTTGCGCATTAAGCTGGGCATTGATCCGACACGACCAGATTTACACCTGGGTCATTCTGTCGCCTTGCGAAAGTTGAGGCAGTTTCAGGATGCGGGCCATGTGGCGATTTTGCTAGTTGGTGATTTTACAGCTCTAGTCGGGGATCCAACGGGGCAATCGGAGGCGCGTCCCCGTTTGACGCCCGCAGAAGTCGAGGAAAATGCCCGTACCTACCTGGATCAAGCCCGCCAGATTTTGGATTTTGACACTCCCGGTCGGTTGGAATTGCGCCGAAATAGTGAGTGGTTGGCGGGGCTGACCTTGACCGAGATGATCGAGCTACAGGCTCAGATGACCCTAGGGCAAATGTTGGCCAAAGAGGATTTTGCCCAGCGCTATCACTCGGGTACGCCAGTGTATTTGCACGAGTTTCTGTATCCGCTTTTACAGGGCTATGATTCTGTGGCTTTGGAGGCAGACGTGGAATTGGGGGGAACTGACCAACGGTTTAATCTGCTCACAGGTCGGGACTTGCAAATCTGGAAAGGACAAACGCCGCAGTTCTGTCTGACGGTGCCGCTGTTGGAGGGCTTGGATGGTTACCAGAAAATGTCTAAGTCCAAAAACAATTACGTGGGTCTGACGGAGGATCCCCTCACTATGTACTCCAAGCTGGAGAAGGTGCCGGATCATCTGGTAGAGCGTTATTTTGAATTGCTTACCTGGATCCCATTGGCGCAGTTGCCTGATAACCCTAGAGAGCGGCAGATTCTCTTAGCCAAAACAATTGTGGCCCAGTTTCATTCCGTCACAGCCGCAGAAGAAGCTCAGCGGACAGCCCAATCTTTGGTGTTGCAGGGGAGCACTCAAGAGACGAGATCCATTCCTGAATTTTCTATTGTTCACCTGCAGTACCCAGCCAAACTGAACTACATCTTGCGCGAATCGGGCTTGTGTAAAAGTGCTGCGGATGCCCGCCGACAAATTCAAGGGGGTGCTGTCCGTCTGGATGGCCAAAAAATTGAGAGCCCTGAAACCGAGTTTCTCAGTTCAGCTGAGCTAGAGGGAAAGATCCTACAGGTGGGCAAAAAGTCTTTCCGTCGCCTTGTTATAGTGGCCGATTAGTTTCTGTTTTTATAATCAAACCCTTTGCTAAAGGATTAATATGTTACACAACATTAGCCTAATCTCAGTTGTCTTTTCCTCAATACTTGTGTCTGTCATTCCAATTCTTGAACCCCGACAACTCCCCAAAACATTCGATCAGGATCCCAACTGGGTAACGCTGATTGCTCAATCCCATTCACCTGAGCTGCAAGCGGAGAGGTCGGTTCAGATCTCCGGGCCTGATCGAGCCGCCCTTCAAGAACTGGGGGTGCCTATTCTTCTCCCTAGCTTTCTCCCTCCTGACACCTATTTATCTGATGTCATTGTGGAAACAGAGTTTGATTTCAAAGGCTATACGCTCTACTATCGGTACTTTACTTCTGATACGGCAATCGCCACTTGCTTTCAGATTGAGTATTCTGAGGGTGGTTTTGGTGGCCCTGTCCCTCCCAATAGCCAACCTCTCACCACCCCAGCCATGGCATCTGCTGGGATCCCTTACAATCTCTACTGGGTTGAAGAGCAAGACTTCTCGAATCAAGATTCTCCCTTTTTGTCAGGTACTGTTTTTTCAGATTGGATAGAAGTGCCGGGGGTTCAAGGGAGCTATCGCCTCAGTAGTGGGCTCATAGAATCAGAATTGGTTCGGGCTTGCAACTGGATAGATCCTGAAATGGCTGCTCTCATAGTCTCGTCCTTAGAAGCCCTAAAGAGTGACTGACAATCTTAACGATCTTAGGGTTAGGCTTGGGCAAATTTGGGGCAGAATTTTCTCTGCTCGTCACCTTCAGGAGATGCCCATGCATGAAGGAGTAGTTAGTAAGCCCAAACAGAGTTAAAACTAGTCCCTGATTTCCATTTCTTCTTGCTGGATAAATTGAATTGTGATTGAGCAGCTAAAGGCTCCAGTTTAGGTTTGAGTACCCCTGCCTCTGCAAAAGCCTCTGTGAGCTTTTGTTTCACCAGTTCTTGGGTCTCCAAAACATTGGTTTCTGCTGCCCATTCTGGTGAGTCTTGGACGGGATTATCCTCAGAAGTAAATTCAAGATCGTAGATCTCATTGCGGTAGTCAGGGCTGAGCCATTCCCAGGCGCGCAAGTCATAAAAATAGGGAAACAAGCGCACGACACACTCGATATCCAAATGTTGGGCAAAGCGACAAAAGGCTTCTTCTTCGGAAACGGGGAAAGGAGCATAGTGATCGGAGACAAACCACTTGAGAAACTTGCGTGCTTCTGGAATGATTTGTCCTGCAGTCATGGATCCTACTGCGGCTGTATTGAAACAATTTACCAACAGATGCTCTAGCATCACCGCGTTATACTCGGCAAAGCAGGTTTGCTCACGGGTATCCACCGGTTGCCAGGGCATATTGCCGTTGGCGGCAATCAGTAGATGAACCAAATCATGGGATGGATTGGTTTGAATATAGCCATGCCCCTCTAGTTTGGCCCCGTCACAGCTAAAGAGTTGATGCTGTGGGCTCCAGTAGAACTTCAGTTGCTTTGCCACCATGTCCTAACCGTCCTCTTCACCCGAAGGATCCCTTTCCAACCGCTCAAGCTCTTGCAACTTGGTAACCCTTTCGCTGGGATCATTCCTAAACTTTACAGCTACTGAACTCGGGATCCCAAGCAAACGACCTGCAAATTACCTCTGAGTGTAGCAAAGCCGCCCCCCGCAGTTGATAGCCCTAACCCTGAATGGAGATCGATATTCGAATCAACAGCTTCAAGGCTTGCCGCCGGTAACACAAGGATGTCAGTCTGAGAGCAAAGCGCTTTTCGTGGCGAATCATGATTCAGCAAGTCAAACGGGTACTTTTCTGGCCACAGCTCAGTCTTTGGGGAATTGGCCTGATGTGTGTTCTTTTCTGGGCGATTCCGGCACTGGCCCTTCCGCAAGGCAATGCCATCACCGATGCTCGTACCCTCCTACGACAAGCCTTACCCATTCAGGAGTCCAGCTTGCTGGAATTGGATGAGGCTATCTCCAAAATCGATGCTGATCTGAAATACAACCGTTGGTCGGCAGTACGAGGAGATGTTCGTCTGGTGGAGCGGTTGCTGGATCGCTATGCAGCCCCGTTGCTAGCCGGGTTACCGGAAGCCAAGCTGCCTGCAGCTTCTGAACAGATGGCCAGCATCCGTGAGCAACTCCAAGTGGTTAGTCAGGAAACCCAGCGCAAATCTAAAGGCAAAGATGCCGCCCGCAATGCTTACGACCGCCTGTTGGCTAGCCTGGGATCCCTAGAGAACAACTGGTTAGGGCCTTTTCCCTACGATGTACCTGCCGAGTATGCGGATAGGCCACAACTGTTGGGTCGAGCTGAGGTAGAGCTTAAGACCACCGCTGGAGACATGCTGATCACCCTAGATGGCTACAGTGCCCCGATTACCGCTGGCAATTTTGCAGATTTAGTGCAGCGGGGCTTCTACAATGGTCTCCCTTTTGACCGGGTGGAAAATTTCTATGTGATTCAAGCAGGGGATCCCCCTGGCTCTGCCGATGGGTATGTGGATCCGGACACCGGCAAAACCCGCACCATCCCGCTGGAAATTCGCGCCAAAGGAGAAGTGATCCCTCACTACGGCCAAACCTTTGAACAGTTGGGGATGTGGGATGTGGAACCCGCTCTACCCTTTTCGGCGGAAGGGACAGTGGCCATGGCCCGCTACCCGGAGGATCCCAACAGTGCCTCCTCACAATTTTTTATCTTCATGGCGGAGCCGGATCTGACCCCAGCAGGGTTAAATCTGATGGATGGCCGCTATGCGGTGTTTGGCTACGTGACGGAAGGGACGGAAGTGCTGCACCAGATTAAATTGAGTGACCAGATTTTGAGCGCTAGGTTGATTTCGGGCCAAGAGAATCTCAAAAATGTAGGATAACGGCTTATGCTTCAGTGGCGGCAAGGGATTTCGAGTTATCCTCAGAGTTTTGAGTCCAACAGCCCTTCAATGCTCTGGCCTCTCAAGTGGTGAACGCAGGTTTGCTACATACAACAGTGCTTTCGTCCCTGATGCCTCAAAGGACTCCGTCCCGCTTACGCGAAAGAAGGGTAATATTTCGACTTATCCCATGGGAGATGACTAGAGAAAGGACTGCAATGGTGCGGGATCCATTCCGTTTCATTTTTGCCGTTGCACATCTTGCATGTGGAAGCCGTGCTTGCGCAGCTCTTGATCCAGCACCAGCTCATTTTCCACGTGATCCACAAATAGCACACCGTTCAGGTGGTCAATTTCGTGTTGGATCACCCGCGCCAACAGATCATCCGCTTGGATAGTGCGAGGCCGCCCTGTTTCATCCTTAAAAGAAACCACAATCCCTGCTGGACGCATGACATCGCAAAATACCCCCGGAATGCTCAGGCAACCCTCCTGCCCAGCAACGGTTTCGCCCACATACTCGCGGATTTCTGGGTTGATCAGCACCAAGGGGGGTACATCTCCTTTGTCGGGATAGGGATCCACCACAATCATGCGCTTGTGAATACCGACTTGGGGAGCCGCTAAGCCAATGCCGTCAGAACTGTACATGGTCTGCAGCATGTCCCGAGCCAGTTGGCGAATTTCATCGTTGACTTGGCTGATACGCTTAGCAGGCTGCCGCAGCACTCTATCCCCCATTTGATGAATGCGCAGCGGGGGGTGCTTTAACTTCACCTTGGGGACAGAAAGGGTGGCAACCATTAGGTCTCCCGAAACAACAGCAGACAATCGAAGCAGGATTCTTATTTTAGCTCAGGGTTCTCCGACTCTGAGGGTCGCTTGGCTTGTTGGTCAATTCCCTGTTTGAAGCCCAAAGCCACCAAAATGTTGGAAAGGGTGAGAAACGCCTCTGCCCCCCCATGCAAGGGATCCACATTGGCTAGGGAAGTGCCGTAATGGATTTGCGCGTACAAACCTGCCGGAATGGTAACAACCACAAACAGCAGCAACATCCAGAACCCAACCAAAGCCAGACGCGGGATCCGACGTAGCCGCGACAGGAAAAACAAAAAGGCCAAATAAGGAAACAAGGAGAGGGCAAACAGACTGTTCATTCCGAATCTTGCTCTCCCTCCTGCCAACGCTGCCGTGCCTTCTGCACTTGCCAAATATGGTAGGCAGCCCAAGCCAGGGTGCAGTTACCCAACAAGGTCAAACTGGCCTGAGCCGTCACTATCCAATCCAGATTCGGGTCGTTATCAAACCAGTGCCAGGTAATCGCACACATCGCCCCCAACAGAGCAGGCAGCATCCCCCAGCTCAAACCTCGCCATTCCAGTTGGCCGATTCGCTCCCCAAATTGCCACACCAGCAGGATAGCGACGATCCACTCCAAGATACTGGCAATATGAATCCACCATGTGGGAAGCGAAAGGGTATGCATTAGGCGCTCAGGGCGTGACGAAGCAGATGGCGGTAGGTGGCCTCTTGCAAGAGCATTTGCTTGTGTAACTTAACCAAGATCTCTTGGGCCTGCTCGTGGCTCATCCGAGAAACCAGGTTCTCGAAAGCTCGCTGGCGGAACTGCTGTTCTAAAGAGAGATCTAGCGTTTCATCCATTATCATCACCTCAAGGGCCTAGGGAACGGAAAATTGCGAAGGGATCCATCAATGGGGATCCAGTGATGCAATGCAAGCAAGATAATGTATATCTTAACAAGTCGCAACAAAACGACAAGATGGGGGATCCCAGAGGTACATGAGTGGAGATCCAGGGGTAAGGGCGGAGGAGTTGAACAAAGGGACAGAGAAAGTACAGGCCCGTAAAGTCTGAGAAAAGCACATTTCTTGATAGCGAAGTGCGAAGATTTCCTGACAGGGATCCCTTTACATCCCGTCATGTTGTGCGATTAAGTAAGGGCTCATGATAGAAGTAAAGTGTTCTGAGGTTTCGCTACCATTCCTGCTGATTTGCGATGCACTTTGCTTGAATTGCCATGACCATCTTTGTCGGAAACCTAAACTATAAAGCCTCAACAGAAGAACTCACGGCTTTCTTCCAGCAGAGGTGGAGTGTAAAGTCGGTTACAATCCCGACAGACCGAGAGACTGGGCAAACACGGGGCTTTGCGTTTGTAGATCTGGCCACTGATGCTGAGGAAGATGAAGCCATCGATAGTGCCAACGGGGAGGACTTCATGGGCCGACCTTTGCGTTTGGATCGGGCCAGACCTCGCCGACAAGCTTAAGCAAAGATTTTGTAACGATAAATCTGTAACTTCAGGCTCTCTCTGGGAAGGATTAGTCTGTCTCAAGCAGAATGCTTTAGCTAGAGGTTTCTGGGATTTCTCCCTCTGCTTTCACGTTCTCTGACAAGGCAGAATCAACGAGGCTTGGAGCTGGTTCTTGAGCAGATGGCTTTTCAGGCGCGGGGGATACAGTCGGGAGCTCGGCTTCTACTTGCAAGGATTCTATGGGTTGCGCTGATTGGGCTACTTCAGCAGCAGCTTGTTCGGCTTGCTCTTGTTTCTGCTGTTGGTAGCGACGTCGTTTCATGCCCTCATCCACCAGCACATACACCAAGGTCAAGAGGGAGATGCCCGTTGTTCCGATCAAAACCCAGAGTAAAGTGTTGTCTATTGCCATGAGCTGAGATCCGTGAATTGCGCCTGCCACTGAGGAATGCTTTTTCCTCAAGGGTTAATCTTACCGTCGAAGCCCCCCCGCAAATCTTAAGGATCCAAGAACCGCCATCATCGGGATCATGCGTTATCTCAAGTTTTACAAACCCTACGGGATCCTCACCCAGTTCACCGACAACCTACCGGCATCTTCAGAGGGCGCTCAAGTGGGCCGTCTGACCCTCAAGGCTTTCATCCCGGTGCCCAAGGTCTATCCAGTAGGACGGCTGGATCGAGACAGTGAAGGGCTGCTCTTGCTCACGGATGATGGGATCCTCAATGCCCGTTTGATCGACCCTAAGTTTGGCCATGAGCGCACCTACTGGGTACAGGTGGAAGGGATCCCGACCCCACAAGCCTTAGAACAACTGCAACAAGGGCTGATTATCCAAGGGCGAAAGACCCGCCCGGCTCAAGTTAAAGTGCTCACGGACGAACCCATCGTACCGCCACGGGATCCCCCGATTCGTTTCCGCCGCTCCATCCCCACCACCTGGCTGGAACTGACGCTGCGGGAGGGTCGCAACCGTCAGGTACGCCGTATGACTGCCGCTGTCGGGATCCCGACATTAAGACTGGTTCGAGTTGGGTTAGGACCATTGTCGCTAACAGGGTTAAATCCAGGTGAATGGCAAGACCTGAGTGAGACAGAATTGGCCCAGCTACGCCAGTTTTGTTTCTGACTACTTTTTTAGATGGGCTCGCAGTTCCGCTAACCGTTGCAAAGCGATCACGATTTCATCTTCAATCAGGGTTGCCAGCTCCAGCAACAGATCCCGCCCCTGGGTCTTAGCCACTTGGGCCTTATCCATCAGTTGATAGAGGTCGGAATGGTGCAGGGCAGCCGTTTCCTGGTGCAGGTACTCTATACGACGGCGAATTTGCTCAATCTTGCGGCTGATTCGCTCTAAGTCAGCTTCTGCTCCTTCCCCACGCACCGACTCCGGGCTTTGTTCCCAAGCGATCAGAATTTGCCGTAACTCTGTCTCATCTCCAGCGGCATAGGCTTGGTTGGCCGCTGTCATGAGTTCCTGTCGTCGTTCATACTCCAGCGGCTCCGTAGCCAGATCAGGATGAATGCGTTTGGCCACCTCACGATACAGTTGCTTCAAACTGGCAGAAGGATGGAAATGGCTCATGGCCTGCAGCGTCAGAGTGTACTGGTGAATTTGCTCTTCAATGCGCTGCAACTCTTGCCGCCGACTGAGGATCACCCGTTGATAGCTTTGTTCAAAGGCTCGCAACTCCCCCTGCAAGTTGACAAAGGCCAGCTCTTGCTCTGACAAATCAGCCTCTAGGGCGGCCAATTCCTCTTGGCGTGAAGCCAATTCCTGCTGTGGGCCAACCGAGAGGGTACTGTCATTCATATCCGTGGTCTAAGGTGTGAACCGACACATATACAAGACTGTTCTAAGTATAGTGACATACCTGCACAGCCCAAGCAATCAATCTGAGTAGGGGATCCCGTTGGATGGGTCAGGATCCGCTCAAATCGATTCAATCCAGTGTTTTCCAGTGTTTTCGGTTAATCGGGCATGAGGGCATGGACACGCTGGCCGCCGTTGGGATACAGAAGGGCACGCTTAGGACCGTGGATCGGATCTTCGACGATGATCGTCTGGTCGCGGCTAGCCCCCAAAGAAACAATGGCGATTGGCACCTGCATCAGCTGCGCCAAAAACTTCAGATAGTCATGGGCTTCTGGAGGCAGTTCTTCAATAGAGCGGCACCCTTTTGTAGAACATTTCCACCCCGGCAGGGTCTCGTAAATGGGTCGGCAGTGGGCAAAGATGCGGGCATCGCTGGGAAAGTGACGAATCTCTTGGCCGTTGCACTCGTAGGCTACGCACACCTTGATTTGATCCAGGCCGTCCAGCACATCCAACTTCGTGATAGCCAGACAATCTAAGCCATTGACCCGCACCGCGTAGCGCCCGATCACCCCATCAAACCAGCCACAACGCCGTTGCCGTCCGGTGGTAGTGCCGAATTCTGCTCCAGTGGCGCCCAAATAAGCTCCAATTTCATCTTTTAGCTCGGTGGGGAAGGGGCCTTCTCCCACACGGGTGGTGTAAGCCTTGGCTACCCCGATCACGCGATCAATACTGGTGGGGCCAATCCCTGCCCCAATACAAGCACCACCAGCAACTGGATGGGAAGAGGTGACGTAGGGGTAAGTCCCGTAATCTAGATCCAGCAGCGTGCCCTGTGCCCCTTCAAACAAGATGTTTTCCCGCTCTTGAATGGCTTCGGTCAGGAGCAAGGCGGCATCGGTTACATAAGGGCGCAGTCGCTCGGCATAGGCCAGGTATTGCTCGATGATCGGCTCCGGATCCAGAGGTGGCAGGTTGTAGATTTTCTCCAGCAGAACATTTTTGTAGGGAATGGCCCAACTGAGGCGCTCCCGCAGCTGGTCGGGATACATCAAGTCCACAACACGAATGCCCATGCGCTCTGATTTGTCGGCATAGGTGGGGCCGATCCCTCGTCCGGTGGTACCCAGCTTGTAAATGCCCCGCCGTTCCTCTTCCGCTAAATCGATAACGCGATGGTAGGGCAGGGTGACATGGGCGGTTTCGGCAATAAACAGGTTGTCGGTGGAAATGCCCAATTGATGCAGTTGGTCGATCTCCCCAATCAGCACTTCCGGATCGATAACCGTGCCACTGGCGATGATGCAGCGCTTATCGGGGTAGAGAATGCCGGAAGGGATCAAGTGCAGTTTGAAGGTTTGACCCGCCACCACCAGGGTATGACCTGCATTCACCCCCCCTTGATAGCGGACGACCACATGGGCTTTTTCGCTCAGCAGATCCGTGATCTTGCCTTTCCCTTCGTCGCCCCACTGGGCACCGACAACCACAACGTTTGCCAAGAGCTTCTCCAGTCCGTAGACGGCACAAAAAATCCCCTTTGCGGGGGTTGCTGCACTAATCTACCGCATCAATCCCGGTGATGTTGAGGGCTTGTGACAAAAACGTTAACAATTGATTAACTTTCTTGGGTGCCTCGGATGCAGGGATCCGATTTTGCTCACACTGCATCCGGGTCTAACCCCATCTGACGCAAACGTTCTGCCAAGCGGTTCGCCCGTTCTCGCTCTTGCGCTGTCCGTTGCCGTTCTTGTTCTGCTTCTTGCTGGGCTTGCACGGCTCGTTGCCGTTCTTGTTCTGCTTGTTGCCGTGCTTGTGCCGCTTGCTCTAGGGCTTCTGAAAAGTCGATGAAAGGCTGGCCATCGGGGTAGGTGAGCTGAAGTTCGCCATCGACCAAGTCGAAAAAGATGCCCAAGTAAGGGCTGCGCCATCCCTGCATCGTCTGGATCTCGACCAAGTTCTCTCCTTGGCGGATAAAGCCTTCCAATGTACCCCGATCCGGATCGTAGATGTAATACTCTTCTACCCCATAACGTTCGTAGAAGCGTAGCTTTTGGCTGAAACGATTGCCGGGGGAGAGAATTTCAAAAACAACCTGAGGAGGGATCCCTTCTTCTCGCCATTGCAAGTACGATCCCCTGTCTCCTTTGGGCCGGCCAAAAACTACCATCACATCCGGAGCCATGCGAATGCTGGGATCCCCTTTAACGGGGTACCAAAGCAAATCCCCTGCCACGAAAACATCGGGGCGATGGCGCATCCAATATTCAATGCCTTCCTTAACCCGGACAATCCAACGGAATTGCTTGGTGTTATCGGCCATCGGTTGACCGTCACTTTCGGGGTAGAGAAGACCCTCATCTAGGGTGCAACCTAGCTGCTGAACCATCCCAGGATGCCAGAAGCGGATTGTTTGTAGTATGGCAAAGTTAAGACGCTTGGGGCAGAGACAAGCCCTTACAGTTCTGCAAGCAAAGTCCACGTCTTTCAAGCGTGGGATGTAGCGCCCTGCGGCTTTAGCCGCCGTCAGCCTTGGGCTTCAATGTAGCGTTGAATCGTCTCCGAC
>JAUQVI010000094.1:0-11700 GCA_039794885.1 Thermostichus sp. DG02_5_bins_236 | reverse complement strand
GGCTTTGCACTCATCCACAATGAATTCCCGCAACGGGCAGGCAGGCGTGGTCAACACCAGGGTAAAAGCTACCCGTTCTGGCTCCACCCGAATATCCCGAATCATGTTCAGTTCCACCAAGCTGCGGCGCAACTCGGGATCCTGAACGGGCCGTAGCACCTCTAAAATGGCGGCGGCATCAAGGGTGGAAGTCGTCATGGGGGGAAGTAAAGACTAACGGTATCGATCCACTCTTCACTCTAATCGGTTTTTCCACCGACTTTGTTGAATACCTAGGGGGACGGTTACGAAACTGGCCAACACCCTCGCCCATTTGCAAAAGGCTGACCTAGGCTGGTTGCGGTGGAAAGATATCTGGTTCTGAAAGCAAGGGGAGCAGGGCAATGGTGCAACCGCTGATCATGGGAATTGGCCTATGGCTGGGACTCACTTTTTTGGCTCAGTTGCTCCCCCTGCTAGACAAAGCGGGATCCCGCCGTCTGTCCACTTGGGACTACCGTACTCCCCAGCGTGCCTTACCAGAGGTCTCTTCTGGACAGTGGGATCCCTCCTGTCGGTACTTTTCCCGGTCGATGGACTTGCCCTGCGCCGTTAACCCTCTCGGCCCCTGCCGCTGCAGCCACTATGTACCGCTTCCCAAAGACTCTAGCGGTCAGGCAGCCGATCCCGAGCCGTGACAGAAAGCTATGGATAAATCCTCAAAGTCCTTAAAGAACAGAAAAGAACAGAACCCAGCTCATGCTTGGGGAAGGCGGGATCCCCACCCTTAGCCGGTGCGGCAAGCCAAACCCTGAAAGATTAAGATGTGCGAGTGCCACAGCAGAGGGATCCATCCACCCATGGGTGCGCTACCAGAGTTTGATTTCAGTCACTATTTCACCTACGCCGAGATGGTGGATTTTCTGCAGGCCGCCGTGGCCGCCTATCCCCACCTGATTACCCTAGAAAGCCTCGGCAACAGTCGCCAAGGCCGGCAGATCTGGCTGGCCACTCTGACGGATCAAAACACCGGCCCTGCCCTAGACAAACCGGCCTACTGGATTGATGCCAACACCCATGCGGGGGAAGTGACCGGCTCAGCAGTAGCACTTTACACCATTCACCACTTACTGAGTCAGTATGGCGCGGATCCACAGGCGACCCAACTTCTGGATGGTCATACCCTCTATGTGTTGCCTCGCCTTGCCGTCGATGGGGCGGAGCAGTATCTGACTACTCCCGAGGATCTGCGCTCTAGCCCCCATGCCTATCCGGATCCCGACAAGAAAGATGGCCTGCACCGGCAAGATATCAACGGCGATGGGCTGATTTTGCAGATGCGCCTCCGAGATAACTGCGGGGCCTGGAAAGTTTCGGATCGGGATCCCCGCTTGATGGTGCGTCGGGAGCCGGATGAGTTTGGCGGCACCTACTACACCCTGTTGCCGGAAGGGCTGATCCACAACTTCGATGGCTACGACGTGCGGGTGGCGCCGCCGCTGGCGGGGATGGACTTCAACCGCAACTATCCCTTTGAGTGGGCTCCAGAGGGAGAACAGAAAGGGGCGGGTGCCTATCCTTTCAGTGAGCCAGAAACCCGGGCCGAAGCCGAGTTTTGGCGTAGCCATCGCAACATCAACGGCTTTGTTACCTATCACACCTTTTCAGCGGTGCTGCTGCGGCCCTATTCCACCCATCCTGATCAGCATTTCCCGGTTGAAGATCTGGAAACCTTTCAGCTGATTGGGGAAAAAGGCACCCAACGAACCGGCTACGAATGCGTTTCGGTGTATCACAAGTTTCGTTATCATCCCAAACAAATTCTCCACGGCGGCATGGACGACTATGCCTACGATCACTGGGGCTGGTTTGGTTTTACCACCGAGCTTTGGGATCTACCCACGGCTGCCGGGATCCAAAAAGGAGACTACATCCAGTGGTACCGCCGCCATTCGGAAGCGGATGATCTCAAAATCCTGCAATGGAATGATAAACACCTGGATGGAGAAGGGTTTGTGGATTGGCAGCCCTTTGAGCATCCGCAACTGGGGCCGGTAGAAATCGGCGGTTGGAAAGAAAAGGTAACCTGGGACAATGCCCCCCCGCAAGTTTTGCCGCAGCTATGCCGGCAGCACTGCCAGTTCACCCTGGCCCATGCCCTGATGAGCCCTAAGCTGGCCATAGCCAAAGCAGGGGTTCAACCGCAGGGATCCTATTTGTATAAGGTCATTCTGCAACTGGAAAACCAAGGGTTTTTGCCCACCTACACCAGCCAAAAAGCGCTGGAACGCCAGATTGTGCAACCCATTGCGGTGGAGGTACAAATGCCGGAGACAGCCACGTTGGTGATGGGGCAAGCCAAACAAAGGGTAGGCCACTTGGAAGGGCGCGCCAACAAAGTCTATCTCAAAGCCTTTACCGATACCGGAGCGGTAGATTTTCGCCGCAAGCTGGAATGGGTAATCCAGGCTCCGGCGGGAACCCGCTTGCAAATTGTGGCTCAGGCAGAACGGGCTGGCACGGTGCGAACCGAGCTGCTGCTGGGGGAGCCCTTAATCTCAACAACTGAGGAAACCGGGATCCCTGGTCTATAATCCTGCCAATCCTGCTGCTGTTGCTCCGATGACCATGACCGACGCTGCTGCTGCTCTGCTGAGTGTGGAGGGATTGCGGGTGCTCTTACCCAGCCGCACAGATTCCCCCGCAGGCAAGGCTCCCCAGGGATCCCGGCAAGCAGTGGTGGATGGACTCTTCTTTCAACTGCGGGCCGGCCAAACCCTGGGCATTGTGGGAGAATCCGGCTCCGGCAAAACCATGACTGCTCTCACCCTCATTGGGCTTTTGCCCGCTCAAGCTCAGGTGGAAGGCAAAATCTGCTTGCAAGGCCCCCAGGGGCCTGTGGACTGGTTGGCTCTGGATCCCCGCCAGCAGCGACGTTATCGCGGATCCCAGATTGCCATGATCTTCCAGGAGCCGAGCACCGCCCTCAACCCCCTCTACACCTGTGGCCAGCAGTTGCGGGAGACCCTACAGGCCAACACCTCCCTAAGTGCAACAGAAATTCGTGCGCAAGCGGCTCACCTCTTTGAGGAGGTTCAACTCTCTCCCCAACTGCTGGAGCGCTACCCCCATCAACTCTCCGGTGGGCAAATTCAGCGGGTGGCCATTGCCTGTGCCATTGCCTCCAACCCCAAGCTGTTGATTGCCGATGAGCCAACCACCGCTTTGGATGTCACGGTGCAAGCAGAGATTCTGCGTCTGCTAGCCCAGTTACAACAGCAGCGGCAGATGGCCATCCTGTTCATTACCCATGATCTCAGTTTGGTGGCGGAGCTGGCGGATCAGGTGGTGGTCATGTACCGGGGCCAGGCGGTGGAACAGGGGGATGTAGAGCAGATTTTTCGCGATCCCCAGCATCCCTACACCCGTGGCCTGCTGGCCTGCCGCCCAGTGTTGGAGCGACGCTTGCGGCGGCTGCCCACTTTGCAGGATTTTCCAGTAGAGGAGAATGCAACAGGCCAGTCGGCGGGATCCCTCTCGGTGGAGCAGCGCTGGCAGCAGATGGAGATCACAGCAGCAGAAGAGGAGGAGCGACTGCAGAGATTACACAGTCAGCAACCCCTTTTGCAGGTACGGCAACTCAGAACCCACTATGCTGTGCGTTCAAGGCTGTTTCGGCGTCAAGTGGGGGAGCTGCGGGCGGTGGATGGAATCAGCTTTGATCTGTATCCAGGAGAAACCCTGGGGTTGGTGGGAGAATCCGGCTGCGGTAAAACCACCCTGGGGCGGACTTTGTTGCGCTTGGTGCGGGCCAGTTCCGGCCAGGTGCTCTACGACGGTGATGAATGGCTCCGCGTGCCGTCCCAACGCTTACGCCGGTTACGCCGGGAGATTCAACTGATTTTTCAAGATCCAGTCGCTTCTCTGGATCCCCGCATGACGGTGGGGGAAAGCGTCATGGAGCCGATGTGCCTACACCGCATTGGTGCCACGGCTGCCGAGCGGCGGGAACGGGCCAAACAGTTGTTTCAACGGGTGGGGTTGGATCCCGAATCGCTGGATCGCTTGCCCCATCAATTTTCCGGTGGACAGCGGCAGCGCATCTGTATTGCCCGTGCCTTGGCCTCTCAGCCGCGCTTGATCGTCTGTGATGAGGCTGTCTCCTCCCTAGATGTCTCGGTGCAGGCGCAGGTGCTGAACTTGCTCAAGGATCTGCAGGCGGAACTGGGACTCACCTACCTGTTCATTTCCCACGATCTGAGCGTGGTCAAGTTCATGAGTGACCGCATCATGGTCATGAATCGGGGCCGGATCGAGGAAATCGGCCCGGCCAGCCAGATCTACCTGCATCCGCAGCAGGACTACACCCGCCGCCTCATTGCCGCCATTCCCAAAGGAGATCCGAAAAGACGAACCCACTTACCCCAAACCGGATGATATTTCTCCATGCATTTTGAAACCCTGGCCATCCATGCCGGGCGGCACCTGGATCCCAGCACCGGCGCAGTGATTCCGCCCATTCACCTCTCCACCACCTTCTGGCGGGATCCCTTGCGAACCCTCGCAGGCGCATCCTTACCCGACTACACCTACACCCGAGAAAGCAACCCCACCCGCCTTGCTTTGGAACAGGCCCTGGCTCAGTTGGAAGGGGGATCCGCAGCGGCTATGTTTGCCTCCGGCTCGGCGGCTACGTTGGCGGTACTGCAAACTTTGGCCAGCGGAGATCAGGTGTTGCTGCCGCAGGATGTCTATTACGGCACCTTCAAGATCGCCCAGGGGATCCTAGCCCGTTGGGGATTGCAGGTGGAGCAGGTGGATATGACCAACTTGGAACAGGTGGCTGCCGCCCTACGCCCCCATACGCGCCTGGTGTGGATCGAAACCCCCTCCAACCCGATGCTGACCCTCACCGATATCGCTGCCATTGCCGAACTGGCCCATCGCCACGGAGCCCGTTGTGTATGCGACAACACCTGGGCCACCCCTGTGTTGCAGCGGCCACTGGATTTGGGAGCCGATTGGGTGGTTCACTCCACAACCAAGTACCTGAATGGCCACAGCGATGTTCTCGGCGGGGCTGTGATCACTGCTGAGGCAGATCCGGAGTCTACCCCCACTTGGGGATCCCTGCGACACATCCAAGGCAACGGCGGGGCTGTGCCTTCCCCCTTTGAGTGTTGGTTGACCTTACGCGGCCTGCAAACCCTGCCCTATCGGATGCGCGGCCATTGCCAAAATGCACAGGCACTGGCTCACTTTTTGCATGCTCACCCAGCAGTGGACAAGGTTCACTATCCGGGCTTACCCAGCCACCCCGCCCATGCCCTTGCCCAACAGCAAATGCCAGAATTCGGTGGCATGTTGTCCTTTCAGGTGCGCGGTGGGCAACAAGAAGCTCTACAGGTGGCAGCTCGGTTGCAGCTTTTTACCCATGCCACCAGCCTGGGAGGGCCGGAAAGCTTAGTAGAGCATCGAGCTTCCATCGAAGGCCCCAACTCGGCCACGCCGGAGAATTTGCTGCGGGTTTCGGTGGGCTTAGAACACCCAGAGGATCTGATGGCCGATTTGAAGCAGGCGCTCCAGCAAACTGACAAAGAATAACTTCTTACTGCAAAACCAGAAGAACAGCCATCAGGGCTCAGGAAAAATTAATATCCCTAGGGACGTAAACGGGAGTCTTGTGGGAGAACCTCTACCTGGCTAACTAAGCCAAAATGGTAAAATTGCCACAGATCAATATTATTGGCTATTGGCCCAGGCTTGCCCCATGCTCCAGACCTTACAGAAGATCCTCGGCGATCCCAACGATCGGAAGGTGCGGCAGTACCGCCCCGCCCTCAAGTTGATCAACTCGCTGGAGATCGAGATCGCCTCTCTTTCGGATGCACAGCTCAAGGCCAAAACCAGCGAATTCCGGGAGCGATTGGACAAAGGAGAATCTCTGGATGAGCTATTGCCCGAAGCCTTTGCCGTGGTGCGAGAAGCAGCAAAACGAGTTTTGAATCTGCGACACTACGATGTGCAGTTGATCGGCGGGATGGTGTTGCACGAAGGCCAAATTGCCGAAATGAAAACGGGGGAAGGGAAAACCCTCGTCTCCACGCTGCCCGCCTACCTAAATGGTCTCACTGGCAAGGGGGTTCACATCGTCACGGTGAACGATTACCTGGCGCGGCGGGACTCGGAGTGGATGGGACAGGTACACCGCTTTTTGGGCTTGACCGTTGGCTTAATCCAGCAGGGCATGTCACCGGAGGAAAAACGCCGCAACTACAACTGTGATGTGACCTACTGCACCAACAGCGAGCTGGGCTTCGATTATCTGCGGGACAACATGGCCAATGACATCAAGGAAGTGATGCAACGGCCTTTTAACTACTGCGTGATCGACGAAGTGGACTCGATCCTGATCGATGAAGCCCGTACCCCCTTGATCATCTCCGGTCAGGTAGCACGTCCCTCCGAGAAATATATGCGGGCCGCCCAGGTGGCGCGGGAGTTGATCAACGAAGAACACTACGAGGTGGATGAAAAAGCCCGTAACGTCATCCTCACAGACGAAGGGTTTGAAGCAGCGGAACAACTGCTAGGAGTTTCTGACCTGTTTGACCCCAAAGATCCTTGGGCCCACTTTGTCTTTAATGCTGTAAAAGCCAAGGAGCTTTTCATCAAGGATGTCAACTACATCATCCGCAACCAAGAAGTGGTGATTGTGGATGAGTTTACCGGACGGGTGATGCCCGGTCGGCGCTGGTCGGATGGCTTACACCAGGCGGTCGAGGCCAAAGAGGGGCTGCCGATTCAAAACGAAAGTCAAACTTTGGCCACCATCACCTATCAAAACCTCTTTCTGCTCTATCCAAAGCTCTCCGGCATGACAGGGACAGCCCGCACGGAAGAAGCTGAATTCGGCAAAACCTATAACCTGGAAGTGACGGCCATTCCCACCAACCGCCCGATTCGCCGCAAAGATGCCCCTGACTTGGTCTACAAAACGGAAACCGGCAAGTGGCAAGCAGTCGCAGAGGAAATTGCCCAAATGCACGAGCGAGGCCGCCCAGTCTTGGTGGGGACGACCAGCGTGGAAAAATCGGAGCGACTCTCGGCCATCCTCAAGGAGATGGGGATCCCCTACAACCTCCTCAATGCCAAACCGGAAAACGTAGAGCGAGAATCGGAGATCATCGCCCAGGCCGGACGTAAAGGCGCGGTTACCATCGCCACCAACATGGCGGGTCGCGGTACCGACATCATTTTGGGGGGGAATGCCGAATACATGGCCCGCCTGAAGGTGCGGGAACGGCTGATGCCCAAGTTGGCGCAACTGGATACCGATAACCCGATGGGATCCGTACAAATTGGTGGACGGGGTGGTGGCCAAGGGTTTGGTGGGGCGGCCCCGAAACCGAAAAAATCCTGGGCGGTGGTTTCCGCCAGTCTTTATCCCTGTGAGCTTTCTCAACCGGTCAGCCAGGCCCTGGAAGAAGCGGTTGCGGCAGCGGTGGCTAAGTACGGCTTAAACCGTTTGCCGGAGTTAGCCGTCGAAGATCTGATTGCGGTGGCCTCAGAAAAAGCACCCGTGCAGGATCCGCTGATCTTGCAATTGCGGGATGTCTACAACAGCATCAAGGCTGAGTACGAAAAGGTGACCGATGCCGAACATGAAGAGGTGGTGAAGTTGGGTGGCCTGCACGTCATCGGCACGGAGCGGCACGAATCTCGACGCATCGACAACCAACTGCGGGGCCGAGCCGGGCGGCAAGGGGATCCGGGTTCTTCCCGCTTTTTCCTCAGCTTAGAAGACAACCTGCTCAAGATCTTTGGTGGTGAGCGGGTTGCCCGCATGATGGACATGTTCCGGGTAGAAGAAGATATGCCAATTGAGCACCCCTTGCTCACGAGCAGCCTGGAAAATGCCCAGAAAAAAGTGGAAGTTTACTACTTCGACATGCGCAAGCAAGTGTTTGAGTATGACGAGGTGATGAACAACCAGCGGCGGGCTATTTATTCCGAGCGGCGGCGGGTGCTAGAGGGGGAAAACATCAAAACCAAGATTCTGGATTATGTGCGTAAAACGGTGGGTGAGATTGTACGCGCCCATGTCAACCCCGAATTGCCCCCAGAAGAATGGGAAATCGACAAGCTGACCGCCAAGATGCAGGAGTTTGTGCCGCTACTTAGGGACAATCTCAAGGCTGAGGATCTGCGGGATCTTTCCTACGAGCAAATCTTGGACTATCTGACTAAGCAAGCGGAACTGGCTTACGAAGCCAAGGAGTCTTTCCTGGATACCTTTGAACCGGGCTTGATGCGTCGGGCAGAGCGATTTTTCCTATTGCAGCAGGTGGATACCCTTTGGCGGGAGCACCTGCAACAAATGGAAGCGCTGCGGGAATCAGTGGGGCTACGCGGCTATGGCCAGAAGGATCCCTTGATCGAGTACAAAAATGAGGGCTACGAGCTGTTCCTGGAAATGATGGACAATATTCGCCGCAACACGGTGTTTAATTTGTTCATCTTTACCCCGCAAATTGTGCAGCCACCCCCACAAGCGGTTCCGGCTCAGGCGGTGGCCGCTGGTGCAGAGGCTGGTGCGGGCGTGGTGGAAGCGGACTTCAGCGAGGAATAGCTTTGCTAGAAACAGGGGCAGGGATCCCTGAATCGCCTGTAGCGAGTTATTGCGGCTAAGTTGGCTAAATGCGAGCCATCATCCTCTCTCACACCCATTGGGATCGAGCCTGGTACCTTCCGTTTCAAGGCTACCGGTTGCATTGGGTGCGCTTAATTGACCAAGTGCTGGATATTCTCAAAAGTCAACCGGATTACCGCTGCTTCACCCTGGATGGGCAAACGGCGGTACTGGAGGATTACCGGCAAATTCGTCCCCAACGCTGGCCGGAAATTGAGAGCTGGATCCAGTCGGGACGGCTACAAGTGGGGCCTTTTTTTGTCTTGCCAGATGAATTTCTGGTGAGTGGCGAAGCGCTGATGCGCAACTTACAACGGGGGATCCGGTCGGTACGAGCCTGGGGTGGGATCCCAAGCGAAGGGTATATGCCGGATTCTTTTGGCCATATTGCCCAGATGCCGCAGATCTTACAGGGGTTTGGCCTGCGCTCTTTTTTGTTTATGCGAGGGATGTCGGCAGCGCTGTTTGAACGTACCGGAACGGAGTTTTATTGGCAAGCCCCGGATGGCAGCCAGGTTCTGGCCATCAATCTACGGGGGGGCTACGACAACTTCTCGGCGTGGGGGTATCCCCATCGGTTTGGGCAGTTTCGGGGCAGATTACCGGATCCCCACTTGGCGGTACAGCACTTGCAGGCATGCCTAGAACAACTGGCTCCCCACAGCCGTTCGGGGGTGATCCCGCTGTGCAATGGTGGCGACCACATGCCGCCTCAGCCGCAGGTTCCAGAGCTTTTGGAAAAGGCTCAACGGGCCTTGCCGGAGATCTCCCTCAGCCACGGCAGCTACCCTGAATTGGTACAGGCCATCCTCGCTTGTCAACCGGAACTGGAAACCTATACGGGCGAGTTACTGGGCAATGCCCATCACCCGATTCTGAGCAACGTGTGGTCGGCCCGGGTTTACCTAAAACAGCACAATCAACGGGTGCAATCTCTGCTAGAGCGCTATGCTGAGCCACTGGTGGCCGCTTTGGGCACAGAAGGGATCCCGTGGGTGGCCCATCTGGAGGAAGCCTGGCGACAGTTGCTGTTGTGTCACCCTCACGACGACATTTGCGGCTGTAGCATCGACCCCGTGCATCAGGATAATCTGTTCCATTTTCGGCAAGCGGAAACCCTCGCTCGCGGTGTGATTGCCGAAAGCCTAACTGAGTTGGCCTTGCAGTCCGGGGTTCGGCCCGAACCTGGCGTGGAGTGGCTGGCCCTGTTCAATCCCCATCCTTACTCCATCCCTCAGACGGTGGTCTGTTCGTTGCTTTGGCGCTGGGATCCCCCCGCGCAGGGGTGGGTACTCTGGCATCAGGACTGGGGGGAGATTCCGGTACAGGTTCGACTGGAAGCCCCCAATCAGTTTCAGGCCCGCCATTTGGATTTTCGCCAGGGATCCTGTCTGCAACTCTGCTTTGCAGTGGAAATGCCCGCCACGGGACTGCGCTTTTTACAACTGCGTGCGGCTTCTGATCTCCCCAACCCAACTGTAGAGGCCGAGACAGCCGTGGCCGAGCTCCCGGCTGCGATTCAAGAGCCAATTTCAATTGAGAACAGCGTTTACCGGATAATGGCCAATGGCAGCGGTCAACTGACGCTGCTGCACAAACCCTCTGGGCAGGTGATTCCAGAGTTTCTCTGTTTTGAAGATCAACAGGATGAAGGGGATCTGTACAGCAGCAGCTTGACAGGATCCCCACAGGTTTTTTCTGAAGCAGCCGTCACCTGGTTGGAGCCTCAACATCTGCAAGTGGTCACCTCAGTCCAACTGCCCTGGGATCCGCATCCCCTTGTGCATTGGGTTACCGACATCCGTTTGCAGCAGGAGTGGGTGGAGCTAACCACCCGGTTGAACAACACCTGGAACAACCATCGCCTGCGGGTGCTGTTGCCTTGCCCTGCCGGGATCCCAGCCGCCTATGTAACTGGGCATTTTCAAGTTCAAGCCCGCCCGCGAGTCGATCTGTCGGCACAGGATCCCGACTGTTTTCGCCACTATCCAGGGGAAGGGCTTTACCCAACCCAGTTCAGCCAAGACATGATTTATACCAGGGATCCCGGTCAACGTCATGGCGTGCTCATTGCCCATCGCGGCCTGCACGAATATGAACTGGTGGAGCGAGGACAAGCAACCCGTTGTGCTTTAACCTTGCTCCGGGCGGTAGGGGTGTTGTCGCGGGCGGGTGGTGCCATTCGGCAGGTACAGGCGGGGCCAAGTTTGCCCACCCCAGAAGGACAATGCCACGGGGAACACCGCTTTGAGTATGCTTGGCGTTGGCTATCCCTGGAGCCAGAACAGGCTGCCGCCCTCGCCGATGCCTGGGTGAACCCTCTGTGGACAGAGCAGGTATGGTTGGGAGACTACGAGCAACCCCACCCCCAAGGGATCCCGGCCCAGTTTATTGAAGTGAATCATCCCGCCATCGCCCTGTCTGCCTTGAAGCGCGATGAAACCGGTCGCCTGATCCTGAGGCTGTACAATCGCAGCGGGATCCCGCAACAGGCCCAATTGCAAATTCACCGTCCGATCAAACTTGCCCAACGCTGCGATTTCAATGAGGATCCAATCCCGGCGGGGGAACTCCCTTGTACCGCCAAGGGATCCCTGACCACCCTGGAGCTGTACTTTGAGCCAGCTCAAATCCTTTGCCTGGCCCTAGCGGAGAAAACCACCACAAGTTCTCCATGACTGCATTGCCAAAGATTCGGGCAGGAGGATGTCAGGATAGGAAAAGTGCTAATCTGGGCGCTCTTGTCGGTGAACGTGATTGAGGTGAAGACAGCATGAAAAATCGAGGCTTTTGGCTGGCCGGAACCCTAGGGGTGATCTTGGATCAGGCAACCAAACGCTGGGCGGTGGAATGGTTGCTGCCGGGGCCAGAAATTCGCCTGTGGCCGGGGGTCTTTCACCTCACCTACGTGGAAAATACCGGAGCCGCCTGGAGCTTGTTTGAAGATTCGGGAGAGTTCCTCAAGTGGATCTCTTTGGGGGTTTCGCTGGCCTTGATGGTGCTGGCGATTCGCGGCGGGATCATGAGCC
>JAUQVI010000093.1:0-11727 GCA_039794885.1 Thermostichus sp. DG02_5_bins_236 | reverse complement strand
GCCTGTAAGCGTCTCAACTCCGACTCACTGCAGTCCACACCGTAGGTGGTCCAGTGGATTTGGGTGTGCGGATCCCGCGCCCAGTTGCGCTTCAAGGCCGGCTCTGCCACCGTCAGGGAGCGCTCTCCCCCGATCACCAACACCCGGGATCCCAGCACAGTTAGGGGAACTGCCTCCAAAATATGGTGGCCGCGATACACTCGGCCTGGAGCAGGAATGGCAACAGCAACATCCAACTCAGAAGGGGTGCTCAACATCGGCAATGCAGAAAAGGGCTATAGAGTAGCTTAGTATCCGGTAACACATAATCCTAGCGACACATCTTCTCTCCGGCATCCGCCTCCACCCATCGACCCTACACTTGGCCAGCAGGGGTAAGCAGACCCTAGGCTCTAGACGACAGGCTTTATCCGAGATCAAAGCCGTCGCCAACGCCGCCCTGACTGCGCTAGCAAATCTTCCGCCGCCTTTGGCCCCCAAGTGCCAGCCTCATAAGTAAAGACCGGCGGTGCTGCACTGCTGCCGTTGCCACTACTGGGCTCCGCTTCCCAAGCCGATAACACCGGGGTAACCACTCGCCAAGCCGCCTCTACCTCATCAGCACGGGTAAACAGCGTCGGATCCGAAAGCAGACAATCCAGCAGTAAGCGATCGTACGCATCCGGAGTACCCGCCCCAAAGGCTGTCCCATAGCGAAAATCCATCTCCACCGAGCGGGTGCGGATCTCCGGGCCCGGCATTTTGGCCTCGAAGCGCAGCGAGATCCCTTCATTGGGTTGGATGCGCAGCACCAGAATATTGGGGCTCACCTCCCGCGCTGCTGACGGAAACAGGGATAGGGGTACCTGCTTGAAGTGAATCGCCACCTCCGAGATCTTTTTGGGTAACCGTTTGCCAGTGCGCAAGTAAAAGGGCACCCCCTTCCACCGCCAAGTATCGCACTCCAGTTTAAGAGCCACATAGGTAGGCGTGGTAGAAGCCGGATTCACGTTCGGTTCCTGCAGATAACCCACCACGGGCTTGCCTGCCATCCAACCGGTACCGTACTGCCCGCGCACGGCAGCAGCAGCCACATTACGGGTGTCTGCCAGACGCGTTGCCTGCAACACCTTGGTTTTTTCGCTGCGTACACCATCACTGCGCAGAGAAACTGGCGGTTCCATTGCGGTCAAACAGTAGACCTGCATCAAGTGGTTCTGTACCATATCCCGCAGTGCGCCTGAGGAGTCGTAGTAACCGGCTCGATCCTCAACGCCAACGGTTTCCGCCACGGTGATCTGCACATGGTCAATAAAGTTGCGGTTCCAGAGGGGCTCAAAAATGGCATTGGCAAAGCGAAATACCAACAGGTTCTGCACCGTTTCTTTGCCGAGGTAGTGATCGATGCGGTAGATTTGCTCCTCATGGCAAACCCGTTGCACAATCCGGTTCAGCTCCTGGGCGGAGGTAAGGTCATGACCAAAAGGCTTCTCGATCACCACCCGCGTTTTGACGGGATCCGCCACCATTCCGGCTGCCCCCAAGTGTTGGATCGCCTGCGCATAAAAATCCGGCGAAACGGCCAGGTAGAAAATCCGGTTGCCACGGGTACCCCGTTCTGTGTCCAGTTGGCTGAGCAGTTGGTTGAGGCGGCTGTAACTGTCGGGATCCCCGATATCCAGGCGTGAGTAAAACAAACGGCTAGCAAATTCTTCCCAAAGGGCCTCAGGGCCGAGATCCTTGGCGGCAAATTCTTCCATGGCAGCCCGCATCTTTTCCCGGTAAACCTCATGGGTCCAATCGCGGCGAGCCACCCCCACTAAGGTGAACTCCGGCGGCAGACGACGTTGCACAAATAACCGATAGTAGGCCGGAACCAGCTTACGGGCGGCAAGATCTCCTGAGGCCCCAAACTGCACCAAAATACAGGGATCGGGGGTGCGTTCTTGGTTGAGGCCAACGCGGAGAGGGTTTTCAGCCAGGGTGACCATAGAGTTAGCTCGGGTGAAAAGTTAATCAGGATCGACTCAGGGAACAGCTGTTAAAGACTGGGACGGGGAGAGCGCTAAAGGCAGTTCAGCACTTCCGTTACATTCTCTCGACTGCCAATAATCAAAGGCACCCGTTGGTGCAGAGCTTGAGGGAAAATGTCCAAAATAGATTCCGTGCCGGTGGTGGCCATACCCCCTGCTTGTTCAGCCAAAAAGGCCAGCGGCGCCGCTTCGTACATGAGGCGCAACTTGCCTTCCGGTTTCTTCTGGGTGCCGGGATAGAGGTAAACTCCCCCTTGCAGCAGAATACGGTGAAAATCCGCCACCAAGGCGCCGCTGTAGCGAGAGGTATAGCCGTCACGGCGATGGACATAGCGGACAAAGTTCTGGATCCCTTCGCTCCACTGACAGAAATACCCTTCATTGAGACTATAAACGGATCCCCGTTCGGGGGTGTGAATGGGGCTTTGGGAGAGGATGAATTCCCCTAGGCTGGGATCCAACGTAAAACTGTGAACCCCCTTGCCGATGGAATACACCAGTTGGGTACTGGGGCCGTAGAGAATGTAGCCGGCTGCCAGTTGCTGTCGCCCCGGCTGCAGCAGATCTTCGTTATCGGTCTCAGGACAGTTTTCTCGGGGGCGTAGTACGGAGAAAATCGAACCGACGGTGAGGTTAGCATCGATATTGGAGGATCCATCGAGCGGGTCGATCAACAGGGCCAAACGGCTAAGGGAGCAATTTTCCGGTAGGCGGGCAGGGGTTTTCATTTCCTCAGACACCAGCCGACAGACCAAGCCCGTTTGTTCCAAAGCCCGGATAAAGGCTCGGTTGGCGTAGTCATCCATCTGTTGTTGTTCTTCCCCTTGGACGTTAACGCTGCCGGTGATCCCGAGGGCATCTTCAATCAACCCAGACTGACCCAAACGGCGGGCGATCATCTTGCCAGCCAGAGCAATCCGGTTGAGCAGGGCGCTAAAATCTTGGGCCTCGGCAGTAAAGCTCTCAAACTGTTGCAAAACGTGGCGGGAGAGGGTGAGCACATCCCGCGACATCTCTCGCTCGGCATTGCTAGACAACACGGTGGAGGGAGAACTCAGAACCATAAGAGGCAACCTCGCCGGTGCGAAGGGGGAAAGGCCAGGGTCAGGGATCCCCATCGAAATCTACTGAGCAATCTACTGAGCATTGATGTGCTCTCGGCTACGCCAACGGCGGGTCAAAACTCATTCTTTGGGGATCCCTTCACTAGGTAGGCTGGCTGATGATCCTCACTCGTCCGGGGAACTTACAGAGTTGCTTCAGATTTTGGCTGCGCAGCTGGGCACTCCCGACTGGAGGAAACAAGATAGGATCAAACCCACTCCCAACGATGGGATCCCGTTTCATCTTTCATTTCTCTTCGTTCAAACTTTCCCATGACGGCCAATTTTCCCTCCCCGCTGCGCAGCCAAGTGGTTACCCAAGGGGTACAGCGCTCTCCCAATCGAGCCATGCTCAGGGCAGTGGGCTTTCAAGATGAAGATTTTTCCAAGCCCATTGTCAGCATTGCCAACGCCCACAGCACCATTACCCCCTGCAACATGGGCATTCAAGCTCTGGCCAACCGGGCCGAGGCGGCTTTAAGAGACTCTGGCTGCATGCCCCAGATGTTCGGCACCATCACCATCAGTGATGGCATCTCCATGGGCACAGAGGGCATGAAATACTCCCTGGTATCGCGGGAAGTGATTGCCGATGCCATCGAGACGGTTGTGAATGGCCAAAGCATGGATGGTCTGCTGGCGATTGGCGGCTGTGACAAAAACATGCCAGGGGCGATGATCGCCATTGCCCGCACCAATGTCCCCTCCATTTTTGTTTACGGAGGCACCATTAAGCCGGGGCACTACAATGGCCGCGATCTGACGGTGGTGAGCGCATTTGAAGCGGTAGGGCAGTTTAGCGCCGGACGCATCTCAGAGGAGGAGCTTTTGGCCGTGGAGCGTCATGCTTGCCCTGGGGCCGGTTCCTGTGGGGGTATGTTCACTGCCAACACCATGTCCAGTGCCTTTGAAGCCATGGGCATGAGTCTGCCCTATTCCTCCACAATGGCCGCCGAAGATGAGGAAAAAGCCGATAGCACTGCCGAATCCGCTAAGGTCTTAGCAGAAGCAATCAAAGCCGGCATCCGACCGCGGGATATCATCACCCGCAAGAGCATTGAAAATGCTATCTCGGTGATCATGGCCGTGGGGGGATCCACCAATGCCGTGTTGCACTTTTTGGCCATTGCCCATGCGGCGGAAGTGCCCCTTACCTTGGATGATTTTGAGACGATCCGCGCCCGCGTGCCGGTGCTCTGTGATCTCAAGCCTTCCGGGCGTTTTGTGGCTACCGATCTGCATCGCGCCGGTGGGATCCCACAGGTGATGAAGATGCTCCTCAACCACGGCCTGCTACATGGCGACTGTCTCACCATTTCCGGCCAGACGATTGCAGAAGTGTTGCGAGAGGTACCAGATGAACCCCGCCCCGACCAAGAGGTGATCCGCTCCTGGAGTAACCCGCTCTATGCCCAAGGTCACCTGGCCATTTTGAAGGGGAACTTAGCCAGCGAAGGGGCCGTAGCCAAAATCACCGGCGTCAAAAACCCCAGCATTACCGGGCCGGCACGGGTGTTTGAATCGGAAGAAGCCTGTTTGCAGGCAATCTTGGCCGGCCAGATCCAGGCCGGGGATGTGATTGTTATCCGCTACGAAGGTCCCAAAGGGGGGCCGGGGATGCGGGAGATGCTTTCCCCCACCTCAGCCATTATCGGGGCCGGTTTGGGAGATAGCGTTGGCTTGATCACGGATGGTCGCTTCTCGGGCGGTACCTATGGCATGGTGGTGGGGCATGTGGCTCCGGAAGCCTATGTGGGGGGTACGATTGCCCTGGTGGAAGAGGGGGACTCCATCACCATTGATGCCCACGCCCGCTTGCTCCAACTGAATGTCAGCGAGGAAGAATTGGCGCAACGGCGAGCAAAGTGGTCTCCTCCCCAACCTCGCTACGAGCGGGGTGTATTGGCCAAGTATGCCAAGTTGGTCTCCAGCAGTAGCCTGGGAGCGGTGACGGATTTGGGCTTGTTTGAGTGAGATGAGGCCAAGATCCAAATCCCCTCTTCCATCCAACCAGAAACCCAAAAATGGCAGGGACTTGGGATCCCTGCCATGCACTCATTACTTAGGTTGGACCCTTAACCTCGATTAGGTGCCAATAATCCCGCCATCATCTTTGGTAATGACCACGGTGGCAGAGCGAGGATAGGTATTGTTGTTAAAATCGGGCCAACGGGATTTGAGATTACCCGCGGCAAACTCTTCATCAGTTGTGTTAGCACCGGGGTGCTGCACATTGATGAACATGGTGCGTCGGTCGGGAGTGGTGATCACACCTGTGATTTCCTGTCCGATCGGGCCTGTTAAGAACCGACGAATTTGTCCACTTTCTGGATCGGCTGCCAACATTTGGTTGTTGCCAAACTGGGCAAATTCATCTTTGTTCATCACACTTTCGCTAATATCGGTTTGGATCCAGAGGCGACTCTCCGGATCAAACCAAAGACCATCCGGAGCACTGAAGATATTGTCTTCATTCAGAGGCTCACCGGATAGCTTGCGGCTGTTATCTTCTGGGCCTGCCAGCACAAAAATATCCCATTCAAATTGCTTGGCATTGGGCTGGTTGTTGGCTTCCTTCCAGCGGATGATGTGTCCCCAATTGTTTTTGGCTCGCGGGTTGGCTGCATCCACTTGAGCTTCTTCGCGGCGGCTGTTGTTGGTCAGGGTGAAGTAAACCATCCGCGATTTGGGATCAACAGCTCCCCATTCCGGACGATCCATTTTGGTGGCACCGACGAAATCCGCCGCTGTGCGCGTATTCACCAGCACATCCGCTTGGCTGTTAAAGCCATTCTCTGGGGTGAGGCCATTTTGCCCAAATACCAAGGGCAACCACTCCCCTGTGCCATCTTCATTGAATTTGGCTACGTACAGGGTGCCGTTATCCAGAAGATGCCCACCGGCAGTGGCCTTCGTGTAGGGTTGGGCAGACACGTATTTGTAGATGTACTCAAATCGGGCATCATCGCCAGAGTAAGCCACGATCGGTTGACCTTCCACCGGCGGCTGGAACACCACCCCTTCATGGGCAAACCGACCCAAGGTGGTACGTTTTTTCGGGGTGCTGTCGGGATTAAATGGGTCAATTTCCACCACCCAGCCAAATCCATTCGGCTCGTTGCGGTAGTCTTGCGTGGGGTCAGCAGCTATGGGGGTGGCATTAAAACGAACAAACTCATCGGCCTTGTTGCTGGCCAGTTCCCAACCGTAGCGGGAGGTGCCGGTGCTCACCCCATAGCGGGATTGTTCGCGGGGTAGGCTGGGCTTTTGATCCTCTTGCTTGGTGTTGGAAAAGTACCCGGCCCAGTTTTCCTCACAAGTGAGGTAGGTATTCCAAGGGGTAACCCCGTGGGCGCAGTTGTTCAAGGTGCCACGGGTCATGGTGCCATCGGGGCTAAACTTGGTCTTGACAAAGTCGGATCCCCGCAGCGGGCCATGAATTTCCATCGGCGTTAAGCCTGTGATGCGGCGGTTGAGACGATCCCGCACCACTTCCCAGGTGCCATCTTCCTGACGGGCAATGTGGACAATGCTCACGCCGTGGGCGTTCAGTTCCTTCAGCACTTGGTCGGGATCCCGCGTGCCATCAGCATTGGTGGGGTATTGATCTGAATCGAGCTTTTGCCCTACCGCAGCAGTGTGCATGTACCGAGGCTCGACATACTCATGGTTCATAACCAGTAAGCCTTCGGTGGAGCTCCCTTCATAGGGATCCTCACCGTCAATGGGGAAAAAGTGCATGCCATCGTGGTGGCTGCCCACCTGTACCCCTTGATCGGCGCCGCTGTTTTCCAGCTTGTACTCAGGATAGTTACCACTGATTGGGGTACCCCAAGCTACCAGAGGACGGGCAGTGTAGCCTTCCGGCACAACAAGCAGGTCTTCTTCACTGACGGGAATAGCCGTAAAACCTAACAGAGCACTGCCACTGGCGGCTTTGGCGGATCCAGAAACCCAATTCAGGGCTGGGGAAGCGAAAAAGGAAGCCACCGCTGCTGCAATGCCGCCCTGGAGCACCTGGCGACGCTGAATTCGATTGCTGAGAATACTGTTGAAGGTTGGGTTATTGGAGTGATTGCATAGGGGCTCATCCCCAGGACGAAGCTTGGGGTTGTGTGGATTGATATTCATGCTGAGTCCTCCTCTTGTCAAGTTCTTGGGAGCCTAGATGCTTTATGGGAAAAAGCACCAGCTTTTTGCCTGATTTTGGCTACACATTCAACTAGTCAACACAAGGCTAGTAGCTCAAGATTAAGGGTAGACTAATGAAAGTTTAAGTTTTTCTCCAATAGAAATATCTTCAGATTGAAGCAACAAAATATTACGAGGAAAGTACTGCCACAAGTTTGTCTTGATGAGAAGAACTCAACACCAGGGTGTATCTTGGCTAACAGCTACTGTCTGCAATCCTGAAAAAATTAAATTCAAACAATACAGCCCTTTAATGCTACGCATCTCTAAAGTGAACGCCGGTTTGCTACAACATTGCTGCAAGAGTCTTTTTGTCCCTGATGCCTCGAAAGACTCGGTCGCGCTTAGGCAAAAGGAGAGTGATAGTTTGACTGATATCGTGGGAGATGACTAGAGAAAGGTCGACAAAATAGAACAAAAGATTATTGAAACGACTGAATTAGCACAAGAGTAGAGTCAGTGATTGGGTTAAGGAATCTGGTCTGTAATTTTAAGCGTTATATCTTTTCTGAGAGACAGGCTCTTAGTTGAGAACAGCAGGCATCCTCAGGAAAAAGTCAGAGGGCTTTGAGGTAGACTGCGTGTTGAAATGGATGACTAAAGATGGGTGATTTTTCGCTTAGGGCTCCAAGATTAGGAGTTCTTCTGCCCATCATGGTTTGATCTTTCAGGAGTTTGTATCAATCGTAGTAAGCTAGGGAGCCTAACCTCTAGTAACCCTAGTAAATGTAGACTCCTCCCTCCGGGTTGAAGTCGAGGGTGCGATCTCCTCCCCCTTCCTGCAGCAGATTCACCGCCACATTCACCGTGATCCGATTTTGGGCAGCATCCTCTGAAACCACATACCGCAAGCTAATTTCGGAAAAGGGAGGGCGGCTTGGGGTATGAATGGATAGGTAGGCAGGCAACTCACGGATGGTTAGGGTAACTTGTTCGTTCGGCAGCAGCTCTTGATCAGGGCCTAGATCGGTGGTAACCCCATATTCCACGGTTGCGTCGGAGCGGTTGATCAACACAACTTGCACCGGGCGGCTAGGATCAAAGCGGGCCACTGGCTGAAAAAAACCAGGCTGAAAAGTGTTGGAGGTTTGCCCCCAGGCCATCGGAACACGCAAGCTTAAGGACAAACTTGCCAAAATCAACACTGCTTTGCGATAACTGGATCCCATAAAACAACCCATCTATCGGTGCAACAGCCACTCAAGATGCTACCCCAGTCTGTTGAGCTCAAGCTATGCAGTTTGCAGTCGCAGGTGCTGTACCAGGGCCTGTAACCCCAACAGGTAACTTTGTGCCCCAAAGCCACTGATTTGCCCAATCGCTACGGCGGCAATGTAGGAATGCTGGCGGAAGGCTTCGCGGCGATGAATGTTGCTCAGGTGGACTTCCACTGTTGGCAAGCCCACTCCGGCAATAGCATCTCGCAGGGCAATGCTGGTATGGGTATGGGCGCCAGGGTTGATTAAAATGCCTTGGTGTTGCTGGCGAGCGCGGTGAATGGCATCAAGCAACACCCCTTCATGGTTGGATTGCAGAATTTCCAGCTTGGCTTTGAGGGAGTGAGCCTGATGGTGCAGGGCCTGATCAATCTGCTCCAAGGACAGGGATCCGTAAATACCTACCTCGCGTACTCCCAATAAGTTCAGGTTGGGGCCGTGTAACACCAGCAGACTCAGGATATCCAGACCCGGTGTAATGGCGGTCGGATCAGCGACGACGAGGGGATCCATCTTCCACCGGAATGGGAATTGGTTGGGGCTGCGGTTGGGGATCCCCTAGCAGGGTGTCGATTACACGTTCCACCCATTCTCGAATCTTTTCCAGAACTTTTTCCACCCAATCCATTCCGATCTGCCTCGTAGGGTTTACAGAGCTACCAAGGGAGACTGTCCAATAGATTTCTATGATAACGTTTCTTTTCGATTGGTGTAGAGTTGACCTGTGAGCACCGCCGTGTGCCCGGTAGGGATCCCCCCATCCTTTCTGCTTTTGCCGGGAATCTGAAAAAAATCCAAACTCTCCTACTCACGCCAAGCCTGGAGTAGTTGGCTCACGGCACGCAACAGGATCCCCTGCAACGGTTCTGCCCCGATCAAATTAAACCGTTCCACCTGGCCCGCCACTGTCAGGGTTACGGTGGATCCCTGTTGCAGGATCAGCGTGCCACCGGGGTTGAGATCCCGCTTGAGCATCTGTTGCTCTTTTTCAGAGGGATCCCGCAATACCACCAAATCACTGCCCTCATAGGCCAAGCCCTCGCGTTCTAGGGTATCTTCGTCAATTTCCACCAGCAACAGATCCAGCTGAGGATGGCGCAACAGGGTTTTCACCTGGCGGAAATGACTGCCCTGCCGTGGTCTGACGGTGCGATTGAGCAGCACTCCTTCGCTACAGAGGGATCCCACACACCAGTGGGGATGAGCGGCCAAAATGTGTTCCACTAGGGTCTGCACCTCCCTCAGAGCCAAGCGATTGAAGGTCAAAATCGGGATACGAGCCGTTCCCTTGGCCGGAAAAAGATGGTTGAGAATTGCCCCCGGCACATCGACCCCATCCCCAATGGCAGGTTTCTGGTGCATCAACACCCCCGGCGCTGCATTGATCTCGATAATGCCCAGGGATCCCTCTGTCCAAGAGCGTTCCAGGCTGGTGGCGATCACATCGATGCCCAAACACACCAGCGAAAACTGCTGAGCAATGGTTTGGGCCAAGACAATATTGTCAGGATGAACGCTAGCGGTAACATCCCGACTCACCCCCCCCGCCGAAAGATTGGATACCTTACGCAGGTATACTGTCCGCCCCGGCTCGATTACACTCTCCACCGTCAGGTCCTGCTCCGCCAAAAAATGCTCCATAGCTTCATCCCACTGGATCGGCCCCAAGGGGGAAGTGGGGGTATCCCAACGGGCGGGATCCTGATTGGCTTGGTGGATCAGCTGGCCAATGGTGCTCTGACCATCTCCCGTGACTGAAGCTGGACGCCGTTCTGTGGCTGCTACAAAGCGCCCGCCCACGCACAACAGACGAAAATCGGTGCCCTGCAAGTGTTTTTCTAAAATCACCTGAATTGGCTGATCGTAAGGAATGGCATCTACTGCCACGTCATAAGCAAACTGCAACTCCTCCGGGGTGCGAATGTGGGCGGTGACCCCAATTCCCTTATGACCGGCCACCGGCTTGAGTACGACTGGGTAGCCCATCGCCTCAGCTTGCTTCAGGGCCTCTGCCAAGGAGGTGACCACCTCCCCCTGCGGCACCGGAAATCCTTGAGCTGCCAAAAAGGCTTTGCAATCGTCTTTACGGGTAGTGAAAGCGGAGTCGAGGTTGCTGTCGGTGTGAAAGGTCGTGGCGACCCCACGTATTTGCTGGCGTCCATAGCCGTATTGCATCACCCCCTCATCCCACAGGTAATAGGTGGGAATGCCCCGTTCGTGGGCAGCTCGCAACAGGGCGTACACCGTTGGCCCCCCATAGACCGATTCCCGAAACATCTGCTGCAATCGGCGTAGCTCCCCTTGAAAATCAAACGCCTGCCCTTGCGTGATCGCTTCTAACCAATCCCAGGCTAGATAGACAGCAGCACGGGTGGTGCGGCCATGCAAGGTTTGAACGGCAATGCGCACATACTCTGGAAAAAGGCGAAAGCTCCAACGGTACAGGTGTAAGCCCATTTGCAACCGGTTCACCTCCGCCACCAAGTGGGCGAACAAGTGGGCATAGGACAAGTAGGTTTCTCCCTGCAGTTGCGGCAGCCGTTGGCACACCTGGGCTGAATAGCTCTCGATCGGTAACGGCTTGAGGGAGTAAGTGAGGGTGAAGTCGAAGGTGAGCGCAGCAGTATTCAGATAGGGGTTGGGGCCGAGGTAGTGCTTAAGGTTAAAAATATCAAAGGCATCGAATTGACGCGCATTAATCCGGGGCGTATCGGCCGCCTCGTGCAAAACCATAATCGACCTCAAGCGATGGAATAGGATGGCCCAAGCTCGGGATCCCAGAGATCCGCTTGCGCCGCTTCTATTATTCCTGATATTCCCCTATTCACAGAAAAGTCGCCGCTGTGGATAGGGGATCCCTTGGTGAAGGGTTCGGCCCAATCTACCAGGATCCGTCGCAGTGCTCCGCCCGACAAGTGCTTAGCTTTGGGGCTTGGCCTTACGGAGATATGCCCACCCATGGGCTCACCCGACAGCCACTGGTGGATCCGCCTCGTCCAACCATATCACGCCCATGCAGGAGAGGTGGGATCCCTTGTGCAAAAGATTCGCCAGCACACCGACGGAGCAATTTGGTGGGTGGGTGGGGCTGATACGGTGCGGCAGTCTCTGCAAGACCGGTTAATTGACGAGCTGATCTTGGCCTGCATGCCCCTGCTCATCGGGGAGGGGATCCGCCTGTTTCAACCGGACTATCCCACCCAA
>JAUQVI010000092.1:0-12116 GCA_039794885.1 Thermostichus sp. DG02_5_bins_236 | reverse complement strand
CAAGACGGGTAGCCGTTCCGTCTCTAGGTCGGCTTGGCTTCAAGTTATGCTGAGAGGAGGAGAAGAATCGCCTTTTTCAGCGGAGAGGATGGCATGACACTCAAGCAACTCGGGCATGTCGCTGTGCGAGTGGAAGACATTGCCAAGGCAGTCGAGTTCTACCGGCAGTTAGGCATGGTCAATGTTTGGCAGGACGCCGACTGGGCCTACATGAAGGCGGGTGAAGATGGGTTAGCGCTGTTGGGGCCGGGGTATCGTTCGGCAGGGCCTCATTTTGGCTTTGTCTTCGATAACTTGCAGGAACTAGAGCAAGAGCATCAGCGCTTGAAATCTCAAGGGATCCCTGTAGGAGCGATTCACGGGCATCGGGATGGTACGGCCTCTTTTTATGGCAAGGATCCCGATGGCAACCTGTTTGAGTTTTTGTATGAGCCTGCCGGAACCTTTGCTCAAATCCTAACAACCCAAGCCGCCGCTTCAGGCACTTAGGGGTTATCGCTCAAAGGAAGAATATATTGCGCCCACATAGTCAAAAGGGATCCCTTGACTCAGCATGGGATCCCTTTCACTTTCTAACTTTTTTCTTTGAGCTTCAGCCCAGACGTAGCATCAGTAACTAGCCTCAGATAAAAGGCATTAGTCGCTGGACTTGCTAGAGGTTTGCACATACAGAATCACCAAGAAAATGGCGGGCACCAAAATCGCCAACATCGTGCCCAGGAGGCCCAAGTAGTTTGTTTCCATAGCTCCACATGCCGCGAACCCAACTGCCAGTCAGCATATCATCCTCAGGTGCAGCCTGTGCAAAGGGAGAAGCGGCAAGCTAAGCCTAAGGCTTGGTCTTGACGGAAACATCCCCTAGCACCTTGGTCTGACAGGCAAGACGGTAGGTGTCGGGTTTGCGTTTCAGCTTGCGGTTTTCGGCTTCGGTGCGTGGGGAGAGGTTTTCCAGTCCCTCCACAATCTCCACCACACAGGTGCCACATTGACCGTTGCCGCCGCAGTTCATCAGCTTGGCCATCATTTTGTAGAGATCGATCTGGTTTTCCAGCGCCTTCAACCTCAAGTTGGTACCATCAGCGACGAAGAACTCTTGGTTTTCGTTGACGAAGCGGATCGTTGCCATAGAGCTATAGGGAACCACGACACCTTTCAGACTGAGCTAGGAAAGCGCTCGCATTTGCTAAGTATTGTTACATTTTAAGTCGTGTTTTTAATCTACGTCGAGAGATCTGGGAGGATGATGCCAAACAAGACGGCATCCTGCCTGAAACCGCTCAGGTCGGTTGCGTTTCGTTATACTGTTTGATGCCCGTGATGAAGATTCTGAGAGCGATATCCTTATCGGGTGCGCTTAGGGGTTCAGGCGGGTGCGTCACCCCTCGACACTGAACAGACTGCTCAGGTCAGGATCCCAGGTGAAGATGTTGGCTTAATTTTTTGCTGGATATCGCGCAATTGTTGGAGAACGTGGAGGACCGAACTTTATGGGACTACCGTGGTATCGGGTCCATACGGTTGTACTGAATGACCCAGGTCGTCTGATCTCGGTGCACCTGATGCATACCGCTCTGGTAGCAGGTTGGGCCGGATCGATGGCGCTTTATGAAACTGCAATTTACGATCCGTCGGATCCCGCCTTGAACCCAATGTGGCGTCAGGGCATGTTTGTGATGCCGTTTATGGCTCGCCTTGGGGTAGAAAACTCCTGGGGTGGCTGGAATATTTACGGCGAGAGCGTTGCCAATGCGGGCTTCTGGACGTTTGAAGGGGTAGCGACTGCCCACATCGTCTTGTCGGGTCTGCTCTTTTTGGCCGCTTGTTGGCACTGGGTGTACTGGGATCTGGAGCTGTTCCGGGATCCCCGTACCGGTGAGCCGGCTTTGGATTTGCCGAAAATGTTTGGGATCCACCTCTTGTTGGCCGGGATCCTCTGTTTTGGATTTGGTGCTTTTCACCTGACGGGGGTATTCGGCCCTGGGATGTGGGTGAGCGATCCCTATGCAACCACAGGCCATGTGCAGCCAGTGGCACCGGAATGGGGCCCGGCTGGGTTTAACCCCTACAATGCGGGTGGTGTGGTTGCCCACCACATTGCTGCCGGTATTGTCGGTATCATTGCGGGCTTGTTCCACCTCACGGTTCGTCCGCCCCAGCGTCTGTATCGCGCACTGCGGATGGGGAATATTGAGACGGTGCTCTCGAGCTCGATTGCAGCAGTATTTTTTGCAGGATTTGTGGTAGCCGGTACGATGTGGTATGGCAGTGCTACAACCCCGGTTGAGCTGTTTGGCCCAACCCGCTACCAGTGGGATTCCGGCTACTTTAACCAAGAAATCAACCGCCGGGTGAACGCGGCTGTGGAAGCCGGTATGACCCGCAGCGAAGCTTATGAGTCTCTGCCGGAATCCTTGCTGTTCTATGACTATGTGGGTAATAGCCCGGCCAAGGGTGGTTTGTTCCGTGCCGGCCCGATGAATAAAGGGGATGGCTTGGCGACTGAGTGGCTAGGTTACCCTGTGTTCCGCGATCAAGAAGGGCGGGAGCTGACCGTGCAACGGTTGCCCAACTTCTTCGAGACCTTCCCCGTCATTTTGCGGGATGCGGATGGTGTGGTACGGGCGGATATTCCCTTCCGTCGGGCTGAGTCTCGCTACAGCTTTGAGCAGGTAGGGGTGACGGTTGAGTTCTTTGGCGGCAAGTTGGACGGCCAAGTTTTCACCGATCCGGCTACTGTGAAGAAGTACGCCCGCAAAGCCCAGTTGGGTCAGTTGTTTGAGTTCGACCGCGAAACCCCGAAAGCAGATGGTACCTTCCACACCAGCCCACGGGGATGGTTCACCTTTGGGCATGCGGTCTTTGCTTTGCTGTTCTTCTTTGGCCATATCTGGCATGGCTCTCGCACCCTGTTCCGGGATGTGTTTGCTGGTATTGACCCGGATATGAGCGAAGAAATGGTGGAATTTGGTGTCTTCCAGAAATTGGGGGATCCCACCACTCGCAAAGCTCAAGAAGCCTAAGGTTCTATTGGCCTTGCCTACTGCCGTCGGCACTCTGTTCTGATATGGGGATGGGGTGTTGACGGTTCCAAGCTAATCTGGAATCAAGCCCATCTTAAAAAATCCGATTCGGAGGTTTCGTATGGAAGCCATTGCCTATACTTTTATCCTGTTCCTGACTCTGGGCGTTCTGTTCTTCGCCATCGCCTTTCGGGAAACCCCCAAAATCACCAAAAAGTAATCTGAGAGTTATTTGAGGGAGCTAAGGCCACGGCCCAATTGGGTCTGGGATCTTACAAGTTCTCTTTCCAGAAGGCCGGCGGGGATCCCTCCGGCTTTGTTGTTGGTAGGAATATCAATGTTGTGGGGCTCTGGTTGGAATTCTCAGCATTTTGGCGGAGAACCCTTGCCCCTTGACCTTCTAAGATCACAGTGAAAGTCCACAGTCAGATAAACCATGACAACAGTGCTGCTGGTGGAAGATGATCCCATCAATGCCCGTGTCTTTGACAAGGTACTGCGGCGGCGGGGTGGCTTCGAGGTCTTCCACAGTCAGGATGTGGAGCAAATTTTGCAGTTGGCCCAGGGGCATGAGGTGGATGTTATTCTCCTGGATGTTTCCCTATCCCAAAGCACCTTTCGGGGTGAGGCCGTAGACGGGATCCGCATTGCCCAACTGTTGAAAGAAGATCCCAAAAGCAACCCCATTCCCATCATTTTGGTGACGGCTCATGCCATGCGGGGGGATCGAGAGGCCTTTTTGGCCCAAAGCGGAGCAGATGGCTACATTGCCAAGCCGGTTGTGGATCACGAAGACATGGTGAACCAGGTGCGTAAGGTATTGCCCCAGTCCTCACAGAAACCGCAGCAGGCTTGAAACCCGGTTGGATGTTCACCTGTCTAAGCTACCAAGCCCTGCAGAATCGACTGCCAAAGCGGGATCCCGTCTTGCCCTGGCAACTCTGGATCAGCGGCCCGTTCTGGGTGGGGCATCAGCCCTAGCACACGACCGGAGGGGCTACAAAGGCCAGCGATCTGATCCAGGGAGCCGTTGGGGGCGACCGGGTCATAGCGAAAGACGATCTGCCTCTGATCCTGAAGCTGCTTGAGGGTGTCTGGATCACAAGTGTAGCGGCCTTCTCCGTGGGCGATCGGCAGAATAATCCGGGATCCAGCCGGGTAAGCACCCGTCCAGAGCAAGTCCTGTCGTTCGATGCGAAGGCCGACTCGGTCACAAATAAAATGCAGGTTGGCGTTGCGCACCAGTGCCCCCGGCAGCAGGCCCGCTTCAGTCAAAATCTGAAAGCCATTGCAAATGCCCAGCACATAGCCCCCCCGTGCCACATGCTCCCGCAGGGATCCCATCACGGGTGCAAAGCGGGCGATGGCCCCGCAGCGGAGGTAATCCCCGTAGCTAAAGCCCCCTGGCAGCACCACCACATCCAACCCCGACAAATCCGGCTCCAAATGCCAAATGAGGCGGGTGGGACAGCCCAGCACTCCCTGCGTTACCCAGGCCACATCCCGGTCACAGTTGGAGCCGGGAAAGACGACAATACCGAATTTGACAGTGGACATCGGGATCCCTGAAAAAGACAACCGAGAAGACTCATTGAGAAGCGACAGGATCCACCTGGATTTGGTACGTCTCAATCACCGGATTGGCCAGCAGTTGATTGCACAGTTCCCCCACTCGTTTCTGCGCCGTTTCGGCATCTGGGGCTTCTAGTTGCAGTTGAATGTGCTTGCCGATGCGCACCTGCTGCACCTGAGTATGGCCCAACTGATGCAAGCTGGACTGCACCGCTACCCCGGCGGGGTCAAGGACGGAGGGGCGCAGGTGAATCTGGATCTGGGCCTGGAACTGCATAGAATGAATGTTGAATCTGCTACGAGTGTATCAGCCGAACTGTCACGGCTCTGGGTCAAATCATGGATGCATTGCGAGTGGTGGCCATTGCCCAAAATGTTTTCAGAGAAACGATTCGGGATCGGATCCTCTACCTGGTGATGGTGTTTGCCGTGGTCATGCTAGGGGCCATTGTTTTGATCCCGGAGGTGGCCAACCAAGCCCACAACAAAATCATTGCGGATCTGGGGCTGGCAGCGATTCATTTTCTCGGCTTGATTGTGGCTATCTTCGTCGGCACGGGGTTGGTCAACAAGGAAATCGAAAAACGCACCGTCTATGTGTTGATCGCCAAACCGATGAGCCGGGCAGAGTTTATCGTTGGTAAGCATCTGGGGCTGGCGGCCTTGTTGTCGGTGCTGCTGGCGATCATGACGGCTATTTTCCTGCTGGGCCTGTTGCTGGTGCAGGCGGAGATTCCTCTGTTGGCCATTCTCTGGGCGGCAGTGTTTATCTTCCTGGAACTGGCGCTCATCGTGGCGGCGGCGCTGCTGTTTGGAGTGTTTACCTCCTCGATTTTGGCCACTCTTTACACGATTGCCCTTTTTCTCATGGGACACGCTAGCCGTGCCCTGCTGCAACTGAGCAATTTGGTGGAGGATAGCGGATTGAGCAGGGTGTTCGAGGCCATTTACTTGGTCCTGCCAGATCTGGAACGCCTAAATCTGAGAGATGCTGCTGTTTACGGACAAATTCCACTGGCAGGAGAATTGCTAGGGGATGCCTTCTATGGCTTGGTCTACACGGCTCTGTTGCTCATCCTGGCAGTGTTGGTGTTTACACGGCGTCAGTTTTGATCCCTGTTTGAACCGAAATTTTGAAGTTTTGCTCCCTTATCCCCTTCCCTTATGCGGTTTTTCCATTTTCATACCCCTGAACAGGTGCCCCTGTCCGGGATCCCTGATTGTGCCGTGGCTATCGATGTGTTGCGAGCTACTACTACGATTGCCACGGCACTAGCGGCTGGAGCAGAAGCGGTACAGGTGTTTGCCCACTTGCAACAGCTCCAGGAGGTGAGCCAAGCCTGGCCGGCCCCCAAGCGGCTCTTGGCAGGGGAACGGGGGGGCAAAACGGTAGCGGGCTTTGATCTGGGCAATTCTCCCCTGGACTACACACCGGCACGGGTTCAGGACAAGCGCATTTTTATGAGCACCACCAATGGCACCCGCAGCTTGCAACGCATTGAAGGGATCCCGGTGGTGATTACGGCGGCCCTAGTGAACTTAGGCGCTGTGGAGGCTTTTCTGAAGACAGGGGGGTTTGAGGAGGTGTGGCTGGTGGGATCCGGCTGGGAAGGGGCTTTTTCATTGGAAGATACCGTCTGTGCCGGGGCGATTTTGCATCGCCTGGGGTGTCAGAGCCGTCTGGAACAACTCAACGATGAGGCGCTCGCAGCCTTGGCCCTATATCAGACTTGGCAGGGGAATCTGCTGGAATTGCTGCGGCACTCCAGTCATGGGCAACGGCTTTTGGGGATTGGGCCGGAGAATGAGACAGATCTGGCCTACTGTGCTGATGTGGATCGCTTAGCAGTGGTACCTCGGCAGGTGCAGCCTGGGATCTTGGCCAGCGCCACTTAGGATACTGGGCGAATAGATTCCGTGATTCCCTTGACTACCGCGTGGGTTGACATGGAGGGCAAATGTCTGCCTGAACAGAGCCCCTGACGAGTTTTCCCTGGTGCTGGTGCTTGGCCAGTGGGCTAGGAGGTGCTGTAGCAGGGTGGCTGGGAATCCTTCTACACCCGAACAAGCCTCCGACTAGCCTAGACTAACCCGCTTGTGCCGTATTGGAGGTAATGTCCAAAGCCTTCTGCTGTAACCACACCTGCCAGTCACCAGGAATGATCTTGTTATTAAAAGCATCCCCAGAAACGAACACATCCCGCCGATTTTGGGCCAAGACAAAAATGGAGCGGCGGTCGAAGTGGGAGGTGAGCTTATAGAGGGTGTAAGGGCCTTCTGCATAAAGGGTGAGGGTCTCCTGATCCAGACCATGACGGCTGCTTTGGCCGTAGGCGCGCAAAACAATGTTGATCAGTCGCTCATACTGCATAGCCTTTGGCAGCTCCCTGGCCTACTAGCTGGCTAAGCGCTACGCGCCGCTAAGGCGACCCGCGTAGCGGTACGGCGGGGCTTGTACTCCAATACTAATACTAAACTCAGTAGTCATACAGTAAGTCAATAGGATCGACTCCAGGGATCCCGGTCAAGCTACCTCAATGGGTCGCCTATCCGGTAAGGGATCCCGTACCTGTGGCAAACTGAGAAGGAGTCAGGTTTCTTTACCCATGCCGCAACCGCAGCCCCCCCGCAAACTAGAAGATCAATTTGTAGAGAATGTCTCCCGCTATCCCACCTACTTTGTCACGGTCTTGCTGGGGGGGATCTGGGCTGGTTTACAGCCGTTCGTGAATCTGTATCGCAAAAGCCCGACGGCAGGGGCTATGGTGACCCTGGGCTGCCTTCTGTTGCTGCTGTTTGTCTATTTCACCTTGCGGGGCATGATGGGAGAGACCTTTTTGCCGGGATGGATGTTGCGTTGGGGTAGCCCCTCAGGGGGTCTCTCGTGAGCGAAGCAGTACAATGGACTCCGGAAGCAGAAGCTCGCCTCAAGGAGATCCCTTTTTTTGTGCGCCCTGCCGCCCGTAAGAAAATCGAAAAATTTGCCCAAGAATCTGGGATCCAACAAATCACCATAGAAGTATACGAACAGGCCAAGCAGAAATTTGGCTCTTGAGGGGATCCCTTGCGTGTCAGCGGAGCCTGGCTCTGGCAGAGCCGTAGCAGGATGATTGGATTTACCGCTAGCTTGGTAGAGGTATTCTCCCCTATTTCCTTCCTCTTGCAACTCATGGCAGATTGGATCCTTTTGGCACTGGTGGGTTCTGCAACTTACCTGCTGCTACAAAAAAGTGTGGCCCGCCTCTCGAAGGTGCCGTGGCGGATCCTGTGGCTAGTGATGATGATGCCGCCCTTGGTGTGGGTGTTGGGGCGTCAGGTCTTCCAGTACGAGATGCCGCCTTTGGTGATGTTGGTATTATTTCTCACCTCCTATTTCACCAGCATGACCCTGGTGCGGCGGGGGCGCATTCGACCACCCACAGCCAGCCCTAAGCCAGAAGTGGAGAATCCTTCCCCAGATTCCAAGACCGAACCGGATCCAGACCCTGAGGAGGAGACCCCCGCCGAGCCGATTGAGGACTCCCTCTCGCTGACACAACCGGTTGCCTTGGCCCATACCCCGATCTCGGAGGTGCCCCGCGAAAAACTGAGCAACTGTTTTCCTTGGAATGTCTTTTATCTGCAAAACGTGGAGTACCGTCCGCAGGCGATTATCTGTCGGGGCAATTTGCGGGCGGATCCCAGCGAAGCTTACGAGCGGGTGCAGCACAATGTGGAAACCACCTTTGGCAATCGCTTTCTGCTGGTATTGCAAGAGGGATTTGCTGGCAAACCCTTTTTTGCTTTGGTCCCCAACCCAGCGGCGCGGCGCTCTTTGACGGGGCAGGGGGATCTGCCTCTTTTGGCTGTGGGATTATTGCTGTTCACCTTCTGGACAACCCTCAGTGCTGGGGCGCAGGCGGCGGGGGTCAGTGCTGACCAACTGTTGCATCTCCCTGCACTGATGAAGGGGTTGCCCTATGCCCTGGCGATTCTGGCCATTTTGGGATCCCATGAGTGGACCCGCTACTGGGTGGCCCGCCGCCACAACATCAAAACCTCGTTGCCCTATTTCATCCCAGTGCCCTTTGTACTGGGAACCTTTGGAGCGTTTATCCAGTTGAAAGAGCCGGTGCCCAATCGCAAGGTGCTGTTTGATATCGGCATTTCTGGGCCACTAGCGGGCAGTATCGTTGCTTTGGGGATGTTGCTGCTGGGCTTGTTTTTTTCAGAGCCTCAGGCGGCCCCTGCTGTACCAGAAGGGCAACCAACCCCGATTAGTTTTCATCAAATTGATCCCCGCTTGTCAGTGCTGCTTGGGATCCTCTCCCGCATTGTGCTCTGGGATCAGTTGCAGCCGGGGCAGGTGATTGATTTGCATCCGCTGGCCTTTGCCGGATGGCTGGGGTTAGTGGTGATTGCTTTTAACCTAATGCCAGTGGGTCAATTGGATGGTGGGCACATTGTGCATGCGGTATACGGACAGCAGATGGGGGCTAATGTGGGTCGGGTGGCCCGTTGGTTGGTGTTGCTGCTGGCTTTGACAGTGCAGCCTTGGCTGTTGTTGTGGGCACTGTTGCTGTTTGTGATTTCCAGTGCTGATGAGCCTGCTCTCAACGATGTGACGGAACTGGACGAGGTGCGGGATCTGTTGGGGTTGGGGGTGCTGACCTTGCTGGTGTTGATCCTGTTGCCGGTGCCGCCTTTTTTACAAACTTGGATTGGCTTGGCCTAGATCCGGGGTAGGATCCTGACCACGTCTTGATGTGGTGCCCGCTTGTCATGCAGCCCAGCCTCATTGTTCAGAAATACGGTGGAACCTCTGTCGCTTCTGTTGAACGGATTCGGGCAGCGGCCAAGCGGGTGGCCCATACGGTGGAACAGGGGCATCGGGTGGTGGTGGTGGTCTCAGCAATGGGGGATGAAACGGATCGCCTAGTGGAGTTGGCAGAGCAAATCCTGGGCGGATCCCCAACCACCCCAAGCCAGCAGCGAGAATGGGATATGCTCCTGTCCACCGGAGAACAGGTGAGCATCGCCCTTCTGGCCCTGGCCCTACAACAACTGGGATGTCCAGCCCTCTCCATGACGGCGGCGCAGGTGGGCATTCTCACCACGCGGGATCACACGCGGGCCCGCATTTTGGAGATCCACACGGAACGCCTCCAGCATCATTTGGAACGGGGAGAGGTGGTGGTGGTGGCCGGGTTTCAAGGCATTACCAGCCCGGTTGAGCTGGAGATTACCACCCTAGGCCGCGGTGGATCCGATACCACGGCGGTGGCCTTGGCGGTGGCGTTACAGGCACAGCTGTGCGAGATTTACACCGATGTGCCGGGGATTTTCACCACTGACCCCCGCAAGGTACCAGAAGCGCGACTGCTGCCGGAGATCACCAGTGCTGAAATGCTGGAGTTGGCCAGTTTGGGGGCACAGGTGCTGCATCCCCGCTCGGTGGAGATCGCCCGCAACTATGGGGTGAACCTACGGGTGCGTTCCAGTTTGCAGCCCTTCCAGGGGGAGGAGGCGAACCTGGGCACCTTGATTGTGTCTCCGCCCCGGCGTTCTGGCGTCCGCAGTGGGGGGATTGAGATGGGCTTGGCGGTGGATACCGTTCAGTTGGATCGGGATCAGGCCAAGTTGGTGTTGGTGGGGGTACCGGATCGGCCTGGAATTGCCGCTCAGCTTTTCCAAAGGATTGCGGCGGCGGCGGTGAATGTGGATTTGATTTTGCAATCGCTGCAATTTAGCCCGGAAGACGCATCGCTCTCCACCCAACCCACCAATGACATTGCCTTCACCGTCAGCCAGTCTCAGGTTAGTGAGGCAGCAGCAGTGGCCCAACAAATTGGCCAGGAGCTGGGATGTGCCAAGGTGATCGTGGATGAGGCGGTGGCCAAAGTCAGCATTGCTGGAGTGGGGATGATCGGGCGACCGGGAATCGCCGCCCAGATGTTTCAGGTGCTAGCGGAGGCGGGGATTAACCTGCAGATGATCTCGATGTCGGAGATGAAGGTGAGCTGTGTGGTGGCTGCTGAGCGGGCTAGTGATGCTGCCTTGGCACTGGGGGAATCGTTTCAGGTGATCCCGCACTTACATCGGGCAGAGTTGTTGTCTGCTAGGGATCCCGGCACTCTCCAAGATCCCCCTCCCCATAGCCAGCCTGTACGGGGTGTCGCTCTGGATCTAAAGCAGTCTCGCCTCGGGATCCGCAAAGTGCCGGATCGACCGGGAACCGCTGCCTACCTGTTTGGGCAGTTGGCTGCTGCTGGGGTAATTGTCGATACGATCATCCAAAGCCAGCGGGGTTATCACAACGGGATCCCGAGCAATGACATTGCCTTCACGGTGCCGCAGGATCAGGCAGGAGCCGCAGAAGCCGTCTGTCAGCAGGTGGCCCGAGAACTGCAGGCGGCGGGAGTCGATACCGACCATGAGATTGCCAAAGTCAGCATTGTTGGGGCGGAGATGGAAGCCCATCCGGGGGTAGCGGCTCATCTGTTTGCGGCTCTGGCCCAGGCGGGGATCAACATCGAGATGATCGCCACCTCGGAGATCAAGGTGAGCTGTGTGGCGCGCCGCGAGCAGGGGATCCTCGCCCTAGAAGCGATTCACCGCGCCTTTGGGTTGGAGCGGCCCTAGCCCGGCCTGGGAAATTCTCGATTTATACCCCTACCGGAGAACGCCGTACCTGTTTGTCGGTGAGTAGCTCCACCACATCCATGCCATTGCTGATCACCCCCGGCACACTCGGATAACCGGCACTGGCCCCCACCAAAAATAGGTTGGGCAGCTCCGTTTCATAGCCGAGGCGATGCAGCCCCACTTGCTTGGGCACCAACTTCGCGCCGTAGATGTTGCCTCGGGGTTGACCGAGGAAATACTCGCTGGTGGTGGGGGTACCGTACACCTTCATGCGGATGTACCGGTCCACATCCGGGATCAGATCCCGCACGCTGGTCATCACTGCCTGGTACACCTCCCGTTTTTTGGCCTTGTAGGCTTTGGCATCCGTATCGTGCAGTTGCTTAAAGGGTTCGTAAGGACAGACAGTAGCAATTTCCAGTACATGATGGCCCTCGGGGGCCATGCCCGGTTCGCCGGATTTGAGGGTTGGGCAAGAGAGGAAAATCCAGGGGTGCTCCAGGTTGCCCGCCAGTTGTTGCTCGTAGGCGCGGTTTAGATCCCCGTTGGGATAGTACCAAATGTTCCAGTTGCCGATGCCATAGCGGGCCGGGTTAAAGCGGCTATCCAGCCCTAAATACAGGTTGAAGGCACTGGCGGAGTACTCGTAGTCAGTGAGGCGTTGCCGCTCGGCTTTGCTCAGGGATCCCCCGTGCATCAGCTCTACTGTCAGTTTTGGATCCAGATCGCTGATATAAGCTTTGCTGGCCACAAAGTTGCTTCCCCCTGCCGTCACCCATTCCACCACACCACTTTTGGCTTCGATGTGTTCGACTGGAGTGGAATAGCGGATGGTACCCCCCGCTTGTAAAATTGCATCCACAATCGTGTCCACAAAGCCCTTGAAGTGCTCCCGTGGAT
>JAUQVI010000091.1:0-12117 GCA_039794885.1 Thermostichus sp. DG02_5_bins_236 | reverse complement strand
GGCTGCTTGGGATCTTTGGAAACCGGCCAAGGGGAAGCTGAAGACGGCCATGGCGCCGAAGGTGTGCTCAGCCATGATCAATTGCTCACCGACCCGGATCAAGCGGTAGATTTTGTCGAGCAAACCCAGGTGGATGCCTTGGCGGTTGCCATCGGAACCAGCCACGGTGCCTACAAGTTCTCCCGTAAGCCCACTGGCGATATTCTCGATATGGAGCGGATTGCCGAAATTCACCGCCGTCTGCCCAACACCCACTTGGTCATGCACGGCTCCTCTTCGGTGCCCAAAGATTTGATCGACATCATCAACGAGTTTGGTGGCTCCATTCCCGAAACCTACGGGGTGCCAGTGGAAGAAATTCAGCGGGGCATCAAAAACGGGGTGCGCAAAGTAAATATTGATACTGACAACCGTTTGGCCATCAGCGCTGCGGTGCGTCGGGCTTTGGCTGCGGATACCAGCAACTTTGACCCCCGCCACTTCCTCAAGCCTTCCATCACGGAAATGCAAAAGGTGTGTGCTGACCGCTATATTGCCTTCGGTTGTGCCGGTCATGGCACCAAGGTTCCGGTGGTGACTTTGGATGATGTAGCTGCCAAATATGCCTCTGGCGCTTTGGCCGCTCAGGTGAAAAAGACGGTGGCGGTCTAAGGTTGAGCTAGCTACTCATTCGATCAACCTAGAGCCCTCTAGCCTAATCCAGAGATGTTTACCAGTCAAGGGATCCCCTCAGGATCCCTTTTTTGTTGTCTATTCGAAGAAGATCCCCCCTTGGGGATATCCTTAATCCTCTTTCCGAGACGGGGTTTCTTCCCCAGCCAAACGCTTTTCGATATCTTGAAACGTATCCAGGAGCAAACGGCGGGCCTCCAATTTCCAGCCCCAGCGCTGTACACCAATTGCGGCACATCCTCCGGCAACAGCGGCTATCCACCCCAGCGGCTGCCCCAGAAAACCTTCCAAAAGACCCAATCCGGCAATGCCCCAACAGGGTAGGGCAACGGTTTGTCTTTGTTGTTCGAGTAACCGTTCCAGCCAACTGGCATTGGCTGCCTCGGCCTCCAAAGCCTGGCGGATTTCCTGTTGCTCAACGGCTGAAACCGTAAGACCCATTTTGCGGCGCAGTTTCTCAATTTTGCGGGCCGGTGTGCTGTATTCAGTCAGCTCATCCTCGGCCATCATGAGCAGCCGTTTAAGTTGGGACATGGGATCCTCTCGCTTGGGCGGTTCTCTGGATCCCAGTATGAGGCACAGCAGGGATCGCTCACCCATGACAACATCTAGAGAACCAGCAGACTGCTCTGCTGGTGTTGACAGGGATCCCTCATTTCGTCTACCTCAACCACACCTATTTGATTTGAGGGATCCCATCAACGCTGTTGGTGGAATTAGACCGTTCGCGCTAGCGGGGGGGCATCCGATTCCACCGAAATTTGATGGTTGAGCAAAGCCAAGCTGAGCTGATCCAACATCTCCAGGTCAGTTTCGGAGTAGCGGTGCTGAAACAGGAAATCATTGATCAAACTTTCCTGGCCCAAACTCAAAAATCCATCGCGGAATACCTGCTCTACGACTTCCTGAATGCTAGAAGCCGTCAAAGAGACTGTATAGAAAGGAGAAGTAATCATGGCGGATCTTAACGTGGGTTTAAGTAACGTTGTTCAATTTGCTGCATGGATAAACGAGAAACCCCAGACTGACGCTGGTCAGGAGAAGATGCGTTGTTCTGCCACATCAGGGAAATCCCTCGCAGCTCACCCAATGGCAAGTTCTCACACAACACAGCCGCCAAGCGGTAAGCACGGTAGTCAAGGGCTAAATCCAGATTGCTTTCCATCCGTGTTCATTCCGTGTTTCTATCGTTGACATCTCTATACTGCCAAATGAATCGGGAAAGATCAGGGAAATACCGAAAATATACGTAGGCATTTTCCATGACTTTTATACGCTATTTGGCGTAGATTGCGTGGGATCCCTGACATTTTTTAGACTCCTTTCAGGTTTGGGAACCCATGTCCAGCCTTCCCTTATCTAGGAAGTGAGGGCTTGCAGTCACATTTCAAGCATCAGTACTCGGAGAGGATAAAAGGGTGCTGGTCAGGGAGAGGTTTTCACAGATCCCAGCCCAACAAGGCAGCGATTTCCGAAGCTAAGGTGGCGGCGTTAAAGGGTTTGCTGATGATGCCATTCGCTCCCAAGTCGGCTAAGGAGCTATCTTGAGCATTCTTAACCTTAGCAGAGAGAAAAATGACCGGGATCCCTCGGGTTTCCGGCAAGGCTCGCAGATGGGCTAAAGTGGTTGGGCCGTCCATCTCCGGCATCATCACATCCAGCAAAATTGCTTCCGGTTGTTCCTGGGCTGCCTTTTGGATCCCTTCCGGGCCGGATTCCGCTGTTAGTACCTCCCACCCAGCCAAATTTTCCAGGATCAGCTGGGTCATCTCCCAGATATCGGGTTCATCATCAATAATCAAGAGGCGATGGGTCATGTCGCTTCGGTCAGCAGTTGGTGTACCCGTTCTTGGAACTCTGCTGGACTGATGCGTCCCTTGGTAAAGACCTGTGTGAACTGGGACTGTAAGCGGACACGCTCTCGATATTCCACATCGCGGGCGGTATAGATGAAGATGGGAATGGGTTTGGCGGGAGGATTTTTATCCAACCAATCCAGCAGGGCAAATCCCTCATCTCCAGCCAGTTCCAAATCCAGAATAATCAGATTGGGCCGGGTTGTTTGGCAATGGAGAATCGCATTGCGAGCAGAAGCAACCGCCACAAACTCGGTATCGTCCTGCTGCAAGAGCAAACTCAGGATGTAGCAGAGATTGGGATCATCTTCAACCAGCAAAACCTGCTGTGACATGGTTCGCCCCAACAAGAACTGTAAATCTTGGGAAACTTCATTGACTCATCTAGATTAGCGAGTGAGTGGGGTAAAACCGAGGAAAAGTTAGTCGGTGCTTTCGTTGCTAACAAAGGCCACTGCATTCGGTTCGGCTGATTCCAGTGCGTATTTCAGGGTATGCCAGGCCAGGTTGGCACACTTAATGCGAACCGGAAACTGGGCTACCCCTTTCATGGCATTCAAGGCCCGTTGTTCTCGGGGAAACTCCTCCCCCCCCCGCATCATGACCTGAAAGCGCTCGATCAACTGCATCGCCTCCGGTACCGTTTGCCCCCGCAGAGCATCCGCCATCAAGTCCGCCGAAGCGAGGGCGATGGCACAACCTTCCCCTTCAAATTTCACATCTGTGATCCGCTCTTGGCTGGGATCCAGTTGCAGAGTGAGATCGATGGTATCGCCGCAGGAGGGATTATGCCCCCGTTGGTGACGATGAACGGGATCCACTTTGCCCCGGTTATGGGGCTTTTTGTATCGCTCCAGAATGACTTGCTGATAGAGTCCGCGCAGGTTATCTAGAGGCATTCGTACTCCTGTTTGCTGTTCTCACCAAGGGAAAGAGAGGCTGATGGATAGGGATTCTTTTCTTGATCTTAACCTCGTTCTTTGCTGAGCTTGGGCTGGTGTTCGAAGAGCAGGTACTAGTAGAAAAAATCTTGCCAGCGCACGGGTTTGAGATTGCGCATGTAGAGCCAATCGAACAAGTTTTTCAGAACGGTGGCCAGATAACCCCGCCCAATCCAGCGGCCTTTCTTAGCTACCGCAATACGGTTGCCCACCGTTACACAGACAAAAGCAGTGGCTTGCGGACGGTAAGGAATTAGAGGTTGACCCCGGATTAGCCGCAGCAGGTTTTGGGCGGCAATCGGGGCCTGCCGCACAGCATACACGCCAATCTTGGGTAACAGGCGCTCTGGGGATCCCCAGATAAAATCAGCACAGTCCCCCATGGCCAGGATCTGCTCTGAGCCTTTTACCCGCAGATTCTCATCCACCAGCAGGCCTTCTGAGGAGCCCAGCGGCAAGCCACAGGCAGATAGCCACTGCGGTGCCTGTAAACCCCCAGCCCAAAGGCGGGTTTGTGCCAACAGTTCGCGGCCATCGTTTAGCCACACCTGTTCTAGTCCAAAGGCTTTCACCTGACAGTCCGCCCAGATTTCCACCCCCAAGCGACGGATCGCCGCTTCAATGGAACGACTAAAGCGGTTATCTGCGCCAATACCGGCAGCCAGATAGCGGTTGCGGTTGATCAACACAAACTTGGCCCGAGACAAAGGGATCCCGGTTTCACAGCTCATCTGTTGACAGAGATCGTACAGTTCCCCCATCAGCTCAGTACCGGTACAACCTCCCCCCACCACGACAAACGTGAGTAGCCCCGGCGTTGGATCCCCTTGGGCTGCCCGTCGCCAACACTCTTGGATCCAGGTGTGGGCCGCCAGCAGCTGCTCGGCAGGACGAATGGTAAAAGCATGCTGGATGCCGTCGATAGGGCGCAGTTCCCGACCCACATTCACCAGCAGGTAGTCGTAGGTTAATCTTTGCAGGCCCATCTCCGTTTGCACCGTTAGGGCTTGGGCCTGGGGCTGGATGCAGGTTACTCGCCCCTGCACATACCCGGCTGCGTTGGCTTGAACATGATCCAATAACGGGATCCGCACCAAGTCTAGGGAGAAACGGCCACTCAACAGCCGTGTGGACATCCCAGAATTGACGATATACGGGTAGGGATTGATGGCAATCACCCGTGCCTGACCTTTCAGGGTTCGCAAAGCCTCAATGGCCCCATAGCCACATCCGGCCAAAATCACGGTGGGCAGGGATCCCGTCATGTTTCTAGCTCAACAGATGCTCAAGCCCGTAAACCAGCTCCTTCAGCTCCAGCACCCGGCGAATGGCCAAAATTACCCCTGGCATAAAGGCGACTCGGTCGGTTGTATCGTGACGCAGGGTGAGAGTTTGTCCCATGCCGCCAAAGATGACTTCCTGGTGAGCCACTAAGCCAGGCAAGCGAATACTGTGAATGCGGATGTTGTGTTCAGGGATCCCTCCCCGAGAACCTGGAATGAGCTCCTTCTCTTCCACTTGAGGAGGGTTAAAGTCTTTTCCCAGTTGACCTAGGAGTTGTGCGGTTTGGGCTGCCGTACCACTAGGAGCATCCGCTTTGCGGTTGTGGTGCAGCTCAATAATCTCCACATGATCAAAATACTGCGCTGCTTGAACGGCCATCTGCTGTAGCAAAATCATGCCAATAGCAAAATTGGGCGCGATCACACAACCCATACTGGATTTCTCAGCGAACTCCTGCAGCCGTTCCACTTGTTCCAGGCTTAGGCCTGTTGTCCCCACCACCGGATGCACCCCAAAAGCGATGGCTGAGCGAATGTTTTCAAAAACCGAGCGAGGGTGGGTGAAATCCACCATCACACCTCGGTTACTGCGTTGAGATAGTTTCAATAATTGTCCTGAAAGATCATCTGTAATCTCCACTCCCAAAGATCCCAGACCCAGCACCTCACCAATATCAAAGCCAATCTGAGAACGAGCCACTGCCCCTACCACCGTCATGCCAGGGGTAGCCGCTACCGCCCGTACCACCTCTTGCCCCATCTTCCCCAAAGCACCGACCACAAGCACCGGAATGGGGGAAGCCGCTGCCTCTGCCTCAAGATTGACTGATTCGGTCACCTGTTGCCACCTCTATGCAAAAAACCCTTGCATGGGCTGTTTGAAAACGAGGGGAATCCCAGCCTGAGATCACGCCCTGCTACAGTTTCACCTCAATATCCACACCCGCTGGTAGATCCAGCTTCATCAAAGCATCGATAGTTTTGGAAGAAGGAGAGTAAATGTCGATAATCCGACGATGGGTGCGGGTTTCGAAGTGTTCGCGAGAATCCTTATCCGTATGGGGAGAACGCAACACACAGTAGATGCGACGACGGGTGGGTAGGGGGATCGGGCCAACGGGCACCGCCTCAGTACGTCGGGCTGTATCCACAATTTTGTCGCAGGAGGTATCTAGCAAACGGTGATCGTAGGCTTTGAGGCGGATGCGGATTTTCTGTTGAGTCAGGGTAGCCATAGCTGGGAAGTTGTAAGGGGGGACTGAACGGGACAAAAAGCAACAGGGATCGAGTCATTCTGGGGTAACCAGTGCTCAATCCCTGTCGAAAGGATTCGGATTTATTTCAAAATTTTGGAGACAACACCCGCTCCAACAGTACGGCCTCCTTCGCGGATGGCGAAGCGCATCCCTTGCTCAATGGCAATGGGCTGGATCAGCTCCACCGTCATCTTGATACGGTCACCGGGCATCACCATCTCCGGCTGGGAGCCATCGTCAGCAGTAAATGCCGCAATGGTACCAGTCACGTCAGTGGTACGCACGTAGAACTGCGGACGGTAGCCGGAGAAGAACGGGGTGTGGCGGCCTCCCTCTTCTTTTTTGAGGATGTACACCTCAGACTCAAAGTTGGTGTGGGGGGTAATGGACTTAGGCTTAGCCAACACCATGCCACGCTCGATATCATCCTTCTGGATCCCACGCAGCAGCACACCGACGTTGTCCCCAGCCATCCCCTCGTCCAGGGTTTTTTGGAACATCTCCAGACCAGTGACAGTGGTAGAACGAGTATCACCTAAGCCCACCAGTTCCACCGTTTCACCCACTTTTACCTTGCCCCGCTCGATCCGACCTGTGGCCACAGTACCCCGACCGGTAATCGAAAAGACATCTTCCACCGCCATTAGGAAGGGCTTGTCCACATCCCGCTCAGGGGTGGGGATGTAGGAATCCACAGCATCCATCAGCTCATAAATCTTATCCACCCAAGGATCTTCGCCCCGCTGTGTTTTAGGAGCAGCGATCATTTTTTCCAGCGCCTTCAAAGCGGATCCCTTGACAATTGGGATATCGTCGCCGGGGAAATCGTAGGTGGAGAGCAGCTCCCGCACCTCCAACTCTACCAGTTCCAAGAGTTCTTCATCATCCACCATGTCTTCCTTGTTTAGAAAGACCACCAAGCTGGGCACACCCACCTGACGAGCCAATAGGATGTGTTCCCGCGTTTGGGGCATGGGGCCATCTGCTGCAGACACCACCAAGATGCCACCATCCATTTGAGCCGCACCTGTGATCATGTTCTTCACGTAGTCGGCGTGGCCAGGGCAATCCACGTGGGCATAGTGACGATTGGCAGTCTGGTACTCAACATGGGCGGTATTGATGGTAATACCGCGAGCCTTTTCCTCCGGCGCCGCGTCGATCTCATCGTACTTTTTGGCTGTAGCCTGTCCCAACGCCGACAGGGTGCTGGTGATGGCAGCCGTCAGCGTGGTTTTGCCATGGTCAACGTGGCCGATGGTGCCAATGTTGACGTGGGGTTTGGTGCGTTCAAACTTAGCGCGTGCCATGAATCGTCACTTCCTTTTCAGTTAGCTACTCATTTCCTTTGTTTTTAGCAATGATGGTTTCGGCAATACTACGAGGAACTTCCTCGTAGTGGCTGAATTCCATCGTGAAGGTGCCCCGTCCCTGGGTTTTGGAACGGATATCGGTGGCGTATCCAAACATCTCCGCCAAAGGAACCTTGGCATTGACCTTGGAAATACCGCCTTCCGTGTTCATCCCTTCCATCTGCCCACGGCGGGAGTTGATATCCCCAATCACATCGCCCACAAAGGCTTCGGGAACTTCCACTTCGACCTTCATCATCGGCTCCAGCAAGGCGGGGCTAGCTTTGCGGACGGCCTCCTTGAGAGCCATCGAACCGGCGATCTTAAAGGCCATTTCGTTGGAGTCCACCTCGTGGTACGAGCCATCCACTAGAGTGGCGCGCACATCGATCAGGGGATAGCCGGCAATCACACCGGATTCACAGGCTTCCTTCATCCCCTGCTCGGCAGGCCCAACGTATTCCTTGGGCACTACACCACCCACAATCTTGGAGACAAACTCAAACCCAGTTCCCGGTTCAGCAGGCTCCAGATCGATGACCACATGACCATACTGGCCACGGCCACCACTTTGGCGAACAAATTTGCCCTCAACACGGCTGACCGGCTTGCGAACGGTTTCGCGATAGGCCACCTGCGGGTTACCGACATTGGCCTCAACATTGAATTCCCGCAACATCCGATCCACCAGAATCTCCAGGTGTAGCTCACCCATCCCAGAGATGATGGTTTGGTTGGTCTCCTGATCCACCGCTACGCGGAAGGTGGGATCCTCCTTAGACAAAGATTGCAAGGCTTTGGAGAGCTTGTCGATATCAGCCTTGGTCTTGGGCTCTACCGCCACTGAAATCACCGGCTCAGGGATGAACAGAGATTCCAAGATGACTGGCGAGTTTTCGTCACAGAGGGTGTCTCCGGTGGTGGTGTCCTTCAGGCCCAGCACTGCCCCCAGATCTCCCGCCCGCAGCTCATCCACATCTTGGCGCTCGTCAGCCTTGAGCACAACCAAGCGAGAAATGCGCTCTTTCTTATTCTTGGTGGAGTTGAGGACGTAGGTGCCTTTGGCCAGTACACCAGAATAGACGCGAATGAAGGTGAGATCACCATACTTATCGCTCATCAGCTTAAAGGCCAAAGCAGAGAAAGGCTCATCATCACTGGCGTGACGGGCTACCTCCGAACCATCTGGCAGCAAGCCTTTAATCGCTGGAATATCGATGGGGGCAGGCAGGTAATCGATCACTGCATCCAGTAGCATCTGCACCCCTTTGTTTTTGAAGGCAGAGCCACACAGCATCGGTACAATTTGGCCGCTGATCGTACCTTTACGCAAGCCTTCCATCAAATCGGCTTCGCTGAGGTCTTCTTCGGCGAAATACTTCTCCATCAAGGCTTCATCGGTTTCGGCCACGGCTTCCACTAGCTTGGCGCGATACTCGGCTACCAACTCCTTCATGTCTTCTGGAATTGGAGCCGGACGAATGTCTTTGCCGATCTCATCCATGTAAATGCGGGCTTGCATCCGCACCAAATCAACAATGCCCTGGAAACCGTCTTCCGCCCCAATCGGCAACTGGATGGGCACCGCATTGGCTTTGAGACGATCCCGTAACTGGCCGTACACCTTCAGGAAGTTGGCCCCCATGCGATCCATCTTGTTAACGAAAGCAATGCGGGGTACGTTGTAGCGATTGGCTTGCCGCCACACGGTTTCCGACTGGGGTTGCACGCCACCCACCGAGTCAAATACGGCAATCACCCCATCCAGTACTCGCATGGAGCGCTCCACCTCGATAGTGAAGTCCACGTGCCCAGGGGTGTCGATGATGTTGATGGTGAACTCAGGGGCATTGGGTAAGGGTTGCGAGGGATCCTCTGGATCCCGTTTCACCCAACGGGTACTGATAGCAGCAGCGGTGATGGTGATGCCCCGTTCCCGTTCCTGAGCCATCCAATCGGTGACAGCGGTTCCATCGTGAACCTCGCCAATCTTATGCACCAGACCGGAGTAGAAGAGAATCCGCTCCGTGGTCGTGGTTTTACCTGCATCGATATGGGCCGCGATCCCAATATTTCGGACTCGTTCCAGGGGAACTGTGCGTGCCACGTTGACCTCCCAATCCTCGTCGTCCTGCGACTCGGGCAAACTAAAAAAACCTTTACAATTCTAATCGTTTTTGTCGGTCTCTCTCTTCACCAGGCGGAGACAATTGAAAAAGTTCCCACCGTCTCGCCCAATCGAACTCAATAGCGGTAATGAGCAAAGGCTTTGTTGGCTTCCGCCATGCGATGCATCTCCTCCCGACGACGAATCGTGTTGCCGGTCTCGTTAGAAGCATCCAGCAACTCGTTGGCCAACTTGGCGGCCATCGTGCGACCTGGGCGCGTACGAGAGAAGTTCACCAACCAGCGCAAAGCCAATGAAGTCCCGCGATCTCCCCGCACTTCCACCGGCACTTGGTAGGTCGCTCCACCTACCCGGCGGGCTTTAACTTCTACCAAAGGGGTCGCGTTGCGAACCGCATTTTCCACCAATGGCAATGGTTCCTCACCAGTGCGCTCCTGCAGGATGGACATGGCATCGTAGAGGATATTGGCGGCCAAAGAGGCTTTGCCCTGTAACATCAGCTTGCGGATCAGCATGGTGACAAGCCGGCTTCCATATTTGGGATCCGGGGGAACATCACGGTGGGAGGCACGGTTGCGGCGAGACATAGGTGTTGTAGGTCGGGGTACGAATAGGTCTGATATCGGTGAGGACTATTTCTTCTTGCCAGCAGGGGCCGCAGCTTGACCTGGTTTAGGCCGCTTTGCCCCATACTTGGAGCGACCTTGTTTACGGTCTTTCACCCCAGCCGCATCAAGGGTGCCACGAATGATGTGGTAGCGCACACCCGGCAGATCCTTAACCCGCCCACCGCGAATCATGACGACGGAGTGCTCCTGTAGGTTGTGGCCAATACCAGGAATATAGGCGGTAACCTCAAATCCCGAAGTAAGGCGAACCCGTGCCACCTTGCGCAGGGCTGAGTTAGGTTTCTTAGGAGTTGTCGTGTACACTCGGGTACAAACCCCCCGGCGCTGAGGACAGGCCTTCAGAGCAGGGGATTTGGTCTTGCGAGTGGCGACGCTGCGCTCCTCTCGGATCAGTTGCTGAATGGTGGGCATGGGTCAGCTCAGAAGGTCAAAACTCAAGTTAGTCGGCAGTATCAGATCCTAGCAAGTCGGAATCCTAGCGTCAACTTAGGGATCCCCATCCAGCCTTGTGGCTTGAATATCAATGGTTTGGTTAGAGGCAGGCTCAGCTTGGGTAGCGGACTTTGGCTGGGGTTGAGGGGGAAAAGGATCCCCAAGAGCCATTTGGGTCAGTTCCGTCAGAAGTAAACCCAGCACAATCAGATCATCCATTTCCCCAACAATGGGCAACAGGGAAGGGATGACATCGATGGGGCTGAGCAAATAAACCAAAATGCCTAAGAAAATCCAGGGGCGCAGGGAGGGGTTGCGCAAACCCACTCGGAAGCCTTGATACAGAAATGGAATGGCGCGCATCGAGGTGGAGAGCTCTGCGGGTCGAGAAAAGTTGCTTGCTTTGATCATAGTCTGCTTACTCTTTCTTGTCGGTGTAGCCCTTGGTTAAGCTGGAGGCCAAGTCGGGAACCCACAAAAGCAAGGGTTGTGAGATGCTATGGGATGGCTTGATTGGTGGTTGATACCTCCCTGTCCGCTTTGTCAGCGCCCAGCCAAGAATGTATTCTGTCCAGATTGCCAGCGTCGCTTGCAAGCAGATCGAGTGTCCAGTTGGCCGCTGGAAACCACGCCTTGGCCTCTTTATGCCTGGGGGAGCCACCGGGGTGGGTTACGTCAGGCTATCTATAGGCTGAAATATGAAGGGCAACGGCGGATTGGTTCTCTGCTGGGGGAATGGCTGGGATCCTGCTGGAGAGAACACAGCCAACAGCGACAGCCCTACACCGTCATCCCAATCCCTCTCCATCGGGAGCGTCTGCAACAACGGGGCTACAACCAAGCGGCTCTGATTAGTCAAGCCTTCTGCGAACAGACAGGGTTACGCCATCTTCCCCAGGGGTTGGTGCGGGTACGTGCTACGGCAACCCAACATGAACTCAATCCTCTACAGCGGCAACAGAATCTCTCGGGTGCCTTCGCCTTGAAGAGCATCCCCTCCACACCCGTATTGTTGGTGGATGATATTTACACCACCGGCTCCACCATCCGCGCGGCAGAACAGGTACTGGCAACTGCCGGGATCCGTTTAGTAGGCGTGGTGGTGGCGGCTCGAACCCAACCTGCAGCGACCCAGGCCCAGATGCTAACGCCTCTCTGGCCTACTCCGCCTCCACCAAATTAAAGGCTGTTACAAACATAAAGTCACAAAACTCACGCACTAAGTTGGGATCCCGCCAGCCTTGACGAGTTTCTTCCCGCAGCACTTCCAGGGCCTGTTCAACACTCAGGGCCGTTTTGTAAGGACGTGAGGAGGTCAGGGCATCGTAAATATCGATCACTTGAAAAACGCGAGCCAAAAGCGGGATTTTCTCCCCCGCCAGACGATCCGGGTAGCCACTGCCATCCCAGCGCTCATGATGGTGGCGGATAATGGGCAGCACCTCCTGCATGGTACGCAAGCCCTGGCAAATTTCCTCGCCGATCAACACATGGGACTTCATGATTTCCCATTCTTCGGGAGTGTGCTTGCCCTCTTTGCCCAAAATGGCATCCGGGATCCCGACTTT
>JAUQVI010000090.1:0-12205 GCA_039794885.1 Thermostichus sp. DG02_5_bins_236 | reverse complement strand
TGATGGTTGACTGTATTGGTTGTCAAGGTTCTGGTGACGCCCCAAGGCTGCTTGCCTTATCAGCGCTTTACTAGCCTATCCCCCACACCGCCCCCCTGTCAAGCCCTAAAAATAGGCTTCCTCGGATAAAGAAGGGTTTTGGATCCCCCGTTAGACTGTGGGAGGTACTTTAGTGTGAGTCGGATGGCTTTATGGCGATAGCGATTGGTGCTGCTGCCCCTGACTTCAGCCTGCCCGCGGTGGGGAAAGGGATCCAAAAGGGATCCATCATTTCGCTGGGGGCCTATCGCGGCAAGAGCAAGGTGTTACTGGCTTTTTACCCAGCAGACTTCTCCCCGATGTGTACAAGTGAGATGAGCTGTTTTCGGGAGGATTGGGAAGCTTTTCGGGCAGCGGGGTGTGAGATCTTGGGGATCAGTTGCGATTCCATTTCGAAACACCAAGACTTTGCTGAACAGTTGAAGCTGGAGTTTCCATTGCTGAGCGATGTGGATAAGGTGGTAAGTCAGCAGTATGGGGTGGATAGCCTGTTGGGAACTCGCCGGGCTTATTTTGTAGTAGATAGCCAAGGGATCCTGCGCTACCAGCATGTGGAGTGGTTGCCGATTTTTAAGCGGGATAACCAAGAGCTGTTGGAAGCACTGAAAGAAATCGTGTAGAGCAACGGGTGATCAGGCTGGGGAAAAGCTGAGTTGATGCTTTTGTCCGTCATCCGTGAAGGAGAGAGGGGTATGGCCTAAGGGTTCGATGAGCCAAGTGCGGTTGGCGGGAATCCAGTTGCCTTGGCGGGGGGCAATCTCCAGTAGCAGCTGAGTCTCGGTTTGCCGCAGGTGGAAGGTGGTGGTTGCCCAGTCTCCCGCTTGGTAGTCGAAGGTGCGTCCGTCATCTTCATAGAGGGTGAAGCTGCCGCTGCCAGGGTAGAGCTTGAGCCGGAAGGGATCCCAGTTGGCGTTGGCGGTACAGGGTTGCACGGGCGCGAGAGGGAAAATGGCTCCTGCCCTGACAAAGAGGGGCATTTGCTCTAGAGGGGCAAGTGCAAGGATATGAGTAGGGCCAAGATAGGACTGACCTGTCCACCAGTCAAACCAAGTGCCTGCCGGTAGGTAAACCGCCCGTTGACGGATGCCGGGACGCACCACCGGGGCAGCCAGCAACCAGGATCCCAGCATGGCTTGGTCGGAGAGATCATAGGTTTGCGGGTCATCCGGAAATTCGTAAAGCAGAGGCCGCAGAATGGGGGATCCGGTTTGGCTGGATTCCCAAAAGAGGCTGTAGAGGTAGGGCAGCAGTTGGTAGCGCAGCTCGATGGCTTGCCGACAGATGGTTTCGACTGCCGGGCCAAAGCACCAGGGTTCGTGGGGGCGGGTGCCCATGGCCGTGTGGCCACGCATCAGCGGGTAGAGGATCCCCATTTGCATCCAGCGGGCGAACAGTTCTGGGCTAGCATTGCCTCCAAAGCCGCCGATATCGGCCCCAACAAAGCTCACTCCCGATAGGCCTAGATTACAAAGCATGGGGAGAGACATTTCCAGATGCTCCCAAGAGGACTGGTTATCGCCTGTCCAGACGGCTGACCAGCGTTGGATCCCGGCATAGCCAGAGCGAGTCAGGACAAAGGGGCGTTGAGTGGGGTTGAGGCGTTCCAATCCTTCGCGGCAGGCACGGGCCATCATCAAACCGTAGAGATTATGGGTTTCGGCGTGGGTGGTGTGCTCCGGTGGGGATCCCTGTGGGGCATCAAGGGGCAAATCAACAATCTGGCCGCCATCTCCGAAAGGCCGGTCGTTGAAGGCGGGTTCATTCATATCGTTCCAGATGCCGGCAACCCCCACTTGGGTGAGCACCTTTTGCCAATCTCCCCACCATTGCCGTACTTCCGGGCGCTGAAAATCGGGGAAGAGGGTTTTCCCGGGCCAAACGTAGCCATGAAACAGGTGGCCATCAGCACGGCGGATGAAGAAATCTTGGGCTAGCCCTTGATCAAAGACGGCATAGTCGGCTTCGGGATCAAATTTGACTCCTGGATCCACAATGGTGACCACTTGAAATCCTGCTTGATTGAGTTGTGCGATGAGGCCCTCTGGATCCGGAAACCGCAAGGGATCCCAGGTAAAGACCCGGTAGCCGCGCATGTAGTCGATATCCAGGTAAATGACATCACAGGGGATGTGTCGTTGCCGAAATTGCTGGGTTAGGGCTTGCACTTGGGCGGCGCTGTGGTAGCTCCAGCGGCATTGCTGATAGCCCAAGGCCCAGAGGGGGGGTAAGGGGGTACGACCGGTGAGTTGGGTGTAGGATTTCAACACCTGAGCGGGGGTAGGGCCGTAAATGAGGTAGTAGTCCAGCTCGGCGGCGTGCACTTCGAGGGTGAGTCGAGAGGACTCTGTTTGGCCCAGATCAAACTGGCTCCAATGGGTGCAGTGCAGGAACAGCCCGTAACAAAGGCTGTGGCGAAGGCAGAGGGCGAAGGGAATGGCTTGGTAGAGATTGTCGCTGTGGGCATCGTAATTCCAACAATCCCGGGTCCAGTGACTGTAGCGTCTGCCCCGTTTGTTTAACAGGCCGGCCCGCTCCCCCAAACCGTAGATCTGCTCTTCGGGATGGAGGTGTTTGTGTAATTGGATCCCTTCTGAACTCCAACTGAGGCTGTTATCACTCTCAATGTCGGCGGCAAAGGGCTGCCCCTGATGATCTCGAAAGCAGAACCGGATCGGATCCCGGTCGATATCAATCTGTACCAGAGAGGTGGATAGTTGCACCTGAGTAGGGCTTTCCTGCAGCTGAAAGGCAACCTGCGGCCATTCCTGATCGGCAAGGGCCACGTCCCAGGAGCGACGGGGTAAGCTTTCTCCACTGGGGCTGAAGCGCAACCGTAACAGGCGCGGGGTGAGGACTTGTACTGACCAGCATCCCTGGGTGCAGATTAACCGGATTCCCGTCGGATGAACCTGCAGTTGCTCAAGGGATCCACAGGTTTGCCGTCGGGGTGGGCGGGCGGGAAATTGGGCAAAGACCTCAATCGGCTCCAGCATGGTTCGGGATCCCTGAGCAATACCGCCTTAAAGATTAACCTAGCCAGTCAAAGACAACTCTTGCCCGCAACCAACTCTGCCGCCAGCGGAACCTCAACCGAAAAGGGCAGTGGCGATAATTGATAATGTCACTGGGGGACGGCAGATGAAGATCAAGCTCCGAACCACGAGATACCTCTCCACCCTGCTCCTGGTTGTTTTGGGAATGGCTTCTGCTCCAGCTCGGGTGAGGGCCAATCCCGTCAGTGCAGAAGCAGTGATGACCTTGCAGCAGGGAATCCATGCCCAAGAGCTACCCAGAGGCAGAACCGAACAACCCTTTCGTATCACCCCTCTGGCCCAGGGGCTGGAACACCCCTGGGGGATGGCTTTTTTACCGGATGGCTCAATTTTAGTGACCGAACGTCCGGGGCGATTGCGCTTGGTTACTGCCAATGGCTTGGATCCGCAACCAATTGCCGGGATCCCGGAAGTGGTAGCACAACGACAAGGGGGCCTGCTGGATGTGGTCTTACATCCTGAATACAGCAAAAATGGCTGGATTTATCTGGCTTACTCAGCAGAAGGGACGCCAGGATCCGGAGCAGCTGGAACGCGAGTGGCACGAGCCAAATTGGGCCAAGAAGGGCTTTACGATCTGGAAGTGATCTTCGATATGGAGCGGAAAACTCCGGCAGGGCAACACTTTGGGGCACGGCTTGCTTTCGATGAAGACGGCTTGCTCTACATTGCTACTGGGGATCGGGGCGAACCGGATCGGGCGCAGAATCTGGGGGATCATGCCGGAAAAGTTCTGCGCATCACCGACTCGGGTGGGATCCCCGAGGACAATCCTTTTGTGAATCAAGCGGGGGCTTTGCCAGAAATTTATACCTATGGCAACCGCAACATTCAGGGCCTAACCCGTCACCCAGAAACAGGAGCAATTTGGTCCCATGAGCATGGGCCGCGCGGTGGAGATGAGATCAACATCATTGCTCCAGGCGTGAACTATGGTTGGCCGCTGATCAGCCATGGGCGGGAATATGCGGGTGGCCCTGTGGGAGAAGGACGGTCAGAAGCGCCGGGCCTCGCCTCACCTCTATTGCACTGGACTCCCTCCATTGCTCCCTCGGGCATGACGTTTTACACGGGTGAAGCCTTTCCAGAATGGCAAGGGAATCTGTTTGTCGGGGCACTGGCCGGACAACACCTGGCTCGTTTGCAACTGGAGGGGAACCGCATTGTAGCGGAAGAGCGCCTACTAGAGGGATCCGTCGGGCGAATTCGGGATGTGCGGCAGGGGCCGGATGGCTTACTGTATTTGCTCACGGATGCTGCCAATGGATCTCTGTTACGGTTGGAACCAGAATCTTAAGATTAGAGGGCTGGCAACCCATCGGAAAAAACCGGTAACGGACAGGTCAAGCAACCCTCTCGCAACCGGCTTTTGCATCTCATGTAAACGGCACAAGCCACAAAAGGCTAGGAAAGCTCAGAAGCTGAGGCTCTCCCAAGAGACGTTGATGTTTTCCAACAGCAACGATTTGTTGTAAACCTGCAAAATAATCAGCAAAAAGACGGTAAAGAGCCCCATGAAAACGGCCATCAGAGGCGTGGTGCCCCAGCCGGGAGCGACTTTACCGTATTCAGAGTTGAGGGGGCGCAACAGTTCACCCAGTTTGGTACGAATGGCCATAGGTTCTCGCAGTGAGTCAGGAAAAGGACACTTGTCAACAAGTACAGACAGCTAACCGAGGGCAGACCAGGCTCTAGCTTACAAAGATCAAACTATCAGAATCTGGCTAACCTCTTTTGCTTTCGGCAAGGGATTGTAAACTTGTGTAATACTATAATCTGATTCTCTCAGGATCGAAAACACTGTTATGGAACCCACCTTTTCCTTGATCGTGGCGATTGCAGCTGTAACCATCTGCATCACCGCCTTTGCCATTTATACGGCCTTTGGCCCTCCTTCTAAGGAGTTGCAGGATCCCTACGAGATGCACGAGGATTAAAGCCTGTTGCTTCGGGATCCCGTTCGCATGTCTGCTCCGTTGCCGTCGCCCCTCCCCTCCCACCTTTCATTTCACAAGTATCAGGGGTTGGGAAATGACTTTATTTTGGTGGATAACCGCCAGCAGCCCCAGCCCTGTTTAACCCCTGAGCAGGCCGTTGTCCTCTGTGATCGCCGCTTCGGTGTGGGTGCCGATGGGGTGATTTTTTTGTTGCCGGGGCAAGCGGGGGCAGATTTCAGCATGCGCCTCTTCAATAGCGACGGCTCTGAGCCGGAAATGTGCGGCAATGGGATCCGTTGTTTGGCCCAGTTTTTGCACCGTTTGGGGGTTCCCGGTCGGCAGGGTGCTTACCAAATTCACACCTTGGCAGGACGGATTGTGCCGCAGTTACAGGCCGATGGACGGGTCACGGTTGATATGGGGATCCCGCGCCTACTGGCTGGCCAAATCCCCACAACCTTGGCTGAACCTGAGCAAAAGGTGATCCAAAAACCGCTCTCTGTGGCCGGACGGGAGTGGCAGGTGACCGGAGTGAGCATGGGCAACCCCCATTGTGTAACGTTTTTGCGAGAAGGCGAATCCTTAGAAGATCTTGAGTTGCCGGTGGTGGGGCCGCAGTTTGAGCATCACCCGGCTTTCCCTGAGCGCACCAACACAGAATTTGTACAAGTGCTCAGCCCGACTTGTCTGCGGATGCGGGTTTGGGAGCGGGGAGCAGGGGCAACCCTGGCCTGTGGGACGGGAGCCTGTGCGGTTCTGGTGGCTGCGGTTTTGGAGGGACGCGCAGAACCAGAAGCCACGGTGGAACTGCCGGGTGGGGATCTGGAGATTCACTGGAATCCGAGTACACAGCATGTGTTTATGACTGGGCCTGCCTTACATGTCTTTAGCGGCACAGTCGCTGAATAGAACCACCTGAGTTGTTAAGCTCCCAGACCCCACAGGAGAATGGCCACCAGAGATAGGATCCCATAGGTAACACTCCAGCCCTGCCGCCAGATCAGCACCACCAGGATCCCCATCAACACCAACCCAATGCCCAAGCCGATGTGCCGAAATAACGGGTGCACTCGTGTTACTAACCAGCGCTTCAGCCAGGGGAACCCTATGCCGAAAACCAGTGCTACTCCAGGTGGGATCAAATCCACCCGATGCCATCCCCCTAGCACGTAGAAGCCACTTAGGCAAATCCCGAGGCAAAAAAATAGCACCCGCATGCCGGGATAGTCCTGCCGGTAGCTAGTGGCTCGGCTTGAGGGTTCCTCGGAGTTAGCCAAAACTAGCGGCTCCACCGCAAAGCTTCCACTCCACTCCGGTGCATCGGCTTCTTGCCCACGACACCAAAGGTAAACGTTGACTTTGCGGAGGTCTTGCAACATCGAGGCTTCGACAGCCGTACGGACAATCTCCATCAACTGCAGCGTATCCACCACATCTCCCGGCAGGCGCTCCAGTAGGATATTTAGAATCGGCCCCTTTAACTCAGCTCGGCCAAACAGGCGCAAGTCCGCCAGCTTATAGTCGAGAATTTGGTTTAGGGTTTTGAGCTGGCGACGCATGGGATCCCGAAAAAAAGGGCGGCTGTCTGAGGAGCGTTTTCAACATAGCTAGTTTAACGAGTCAAGCTGAAACCCCGGATTCAGGAAAAGCGTAAAGGCTGATCAGCTTAAGGGCAACAGAATGCGGAAACAGGTGCGACCCGGTTGGCTCTCCACCTCAATCCGGCCTTGGTGCTTGTCCACGATACGGCGCACGATATCCAACCCCAAGCCACTTCCTTCCCCAGCAGGTTTGGTGGTGAAAAACGGCTCAAAAATGCGCTCCCGTAACTCAACAGGGATCCCAGGGCCAGAATCGATAATGTCCACCACAGCTTCGGATCCCTGTGGATAGACCCGCACCTGCAACTGCCCTTGACCCTGCATAGCTTGGATGGCATTGTGAATCAGGTTCGTCCAAACTTGGTTTAGCTCGTCGGGATAACAGAGGATCTCCGGCAGAGGCTGGAAGTCACGGATCACTTCGATTCCCTGTTTGAGCAGGTTGTGGTAGAGGGTGAGCACTACCTCCAGCCCCTCGGTGAGGGGGGCCTTGCTTTTTTCGCCGGAACTGCTGAACCGGGCGTAACTGCGGAGGGCAAAGACAATCTTAGAAACTCGTTCGATGGCCAGGCTGATGTTGTGGCCATTACGTATTTGGCTGCTTAAATCCCGTGCTGTCTCTAAAATAGATTCCCGCAAGGGATCCCTGAGTAAGGCTTGCCACCGCTGCGGCTGCTCGATGATCCCAATCTCCACCAACAGACTGGCCAATGCCTCCAAATCGAGGGATCCCAACTGCATATTTTCCAATGTCTCTACTAAGGCGCGGCGCAGTTGTCGTTCTTGGCGGGGGGAGAGGGCCATTGAGGCTTGGCTACAATTTTGCACCAGCGCCAGAAAATCGGTTTGTACCTCTGGAGAAAGCTTTTGAAACAACAAGGGCAAGCTCCGGAGAGATCGTTCTAGAGCGGTGGTGATGTTACCAATCGAGGCCCGGATCGCACCCAGAGGCGTATTAATCTCATGGGCAATGTTGGCCACCAATTGACCCAGAGCCGCCATTTTTTCCGATTGGATCAACTCCTGTTGGGTTGCCTTCAATTCTTCTAGGGCTTGGCTCAATGCTTGAGTGCGCTCCCGAACTTGCGCCTCTAGGGTGCGGCTGTACTCCGCCATCAACTGTTCCGCCTGCTTGCGCTGGGTGATGTCTTGAAAGGCCACAACCCCGTAAATGACCTGACCCTGCTGGTTGTAGATTGGGGATCCCCAACACTCCAGAGGGATTACTTGCCCCTCCGGATGAATTTCCATATCTTCAACACTGCTGGCTTGCCCCTGAAAAGCTCGCACCAAAGGCAAGTCCTGAACAGGATAGAGTTCTGTCGTACCGGCTTTGTACACTTGATAGTAGTGAGATAAATCCTCAACCGTAGTCGTTAACACAGGCCTACTCAAAAGTTCTCTAGCACGACGATTGCCGTAGTAGGGGATCCCTTGGGGATCATAAACAGCTACCCCAATGGGCATGGCTTCGAGGATCTGGGCTAAGCGATTTTGGCTTTCTTTCACCTCGGCATACAGTTGGGCATTGCTGATAGCGATGGCTGCCTGGCCGGAGAGCAGTTGCACCACCTCCAGACGAGATGGGATAAAGGCAGCCGCCGTTAAGTTGTTTTCCAGATAAACCAAACCCACCAACTGCCCTTGATTCAGCAATGGCGCACAGAGAATGGAACGCACCTGTCGGTTTTGAATGGAGGGATCCGCCGCAAACCCCCCTTCTTTGGCCGCATCCGCTAAAACCAAACTGGCTTGGGTACGCTGCACATAATTGAGCACCGATTCTGGCAACGGGATCCCGGAAACCTCCGCTGGGGTTTGCGCCACCAACCGCAGTTCTTCCCCTTGTGCGCCAGGATCTGGCGCACCTTGATTCAGCAACAACACCGCCCGCTGTGCGCCGGCATTTTCGATCAGAATTTGCATCAAAGTTGTCAGCAGCTTATCCAGCTCGATCTCTTGGGAGAGGGCTTGTGCTGCCTTGAGCACACTGGCTAGATCTAGCCGGGAAGTGGGGGTGCCCCCAGACGTCGACAGAATAGGAGTGATGCCGACAGGCTGGTCGGAGCCCTCCAGAAAGGCAAGAGGATAGCGGTGCTCCAAGTCCAGAGCTTTCGCAGGAGCTTGCCAACGGCGATAGGTGTGGTGGGCTAAGCGGAAATAGGTGTAGGCAATTTCTTCAAAGTCTTGCTCCAAGTAAAATTCTCCCGCCAGTTCGTAGGCCAAGGCTTCTTCGTGTAGAAAGCCCCCTTGCTTTGCCCCTTGAATGGCTCGTCGGTAGGCTAGCATTGCCGTTTCTAAGGATCCCTGCTGTCGTGCCCATTCCGCCTCAAGCAAATCTACTTTGTGCTGGTAATTGGCCGGAGCATGACTAGCCCAGAAACGCAACTTCTGCAGATGGGTCTGGAAGCACTCTTGGGAAATCCTCCGTAGGTCTTCCGTTTGTTGGGGGCGCACCCGACAGAGAGCCAGGGCTTCGTAAAAGGGGATTTGGCTGGAGATCATCAAACTGGCGGCGCTGAGTTGGTAGGCGGCAGCCTGTTGAGCGTGGTCTAGCGCTTGTTCATCCCGATGAAACAGGTAAGCCAACATACCGGCGGCCAGATGGTAGCCGTAGAGGGAGGTGTAGTTTTGGGTGGTCTGGAAAAAGGGCACCATTGTGGTTTCATCAAACGCAACCCCCCGCAGCTGGGCTGGATCCCCGTCGGGATCCGGTTGGTGCACATTCAGGACAAACTGCTCCCAGATTTTGCAGTAGTTGGCATAAAAGTCTTGTTTGAGATTGTGGAGCAATTCTTTGTAGGCTACTTGGTGCCCGCGAATGGATCCCAGCGGTTCCCCACAGAGGGTGATGTTGGCATGCCAGGTGGAAACAGCGGTGCTAGCCCACTCCAAATCTCCCACTTCTAGTCCGGTGGTGATTGCCTGTTGCAGGTCTTGGGTGACGGTGGGGGCCGGATCCCGCCAGTGGCGAATACAGGCATTGAGCAAAACTTCCACTTTGCATTGAATGGGACTGCGCCCCGTCGCTTGGGTGGGAAGAGCTAGCGGCTGCCGCACTGGTGCTGCACGGTCAGACGGAGATGAAAAGCGTTCCAACAGGTCTTGAGCGATCTGACCAAGGCGATATCCCAAAGCCAAGTCTTCAAAAATACCGCACAACAAGAGGCCGTAGTAGGCATAAGCAAAGGGAGCCAGATAGGAGTTGCCCTGATCCAAACACAGCTGCACCGTTGTAAAGACCAACTGCCCCAACACTTCCGGACGGGCAATATAGGCTGGGGTGTGCAACATCACCAAAATTCGCATCGCCGCCAAATACTGGGGATCTTGCATTTCTGGCAAATACAACAATTCCTCTGGGACTTCCACCACCGGAGGATCGGCTCGCAAAGGGATCCCTAACCGCCCCAAGGCCGCCAAACCCAGATCCAGCGCCTCGACCATCTGGTTTTGGGCAATGGTGGAGAGGATTTTGATCTCATCAATGCGAACCTGTTCCAGAGGGGTCTGACAATGGGCCAGGAGCCTGTCAGCCAAGTGCTCAGCGGCAGCAAAATCCGTGTTCAGGTAGCCAACTTCCAAAGCGGCCAAATGCAGCTCCCAAGCCAAAGCACGGTTCTGTTCCCAAGCCTGTGGGGGCAACAAATCCAGCCCCACCTGCAAATAACGAGCAGCAGAGGCATAGGCATTTTTCTGTTTAGCCTGTTGACCCGCTTGTAGGTTGAGTTGAATCAGTTGCCAGCGGGATCCATCGTCTTGAATCTCGGTTCTGCCCGCATTCAGTTGCGGCACAATTTCAAACAGGTGCTCTTCTGTGGGGGTTGCTTGAGCCAGCAGCCATTGGCCAATCTGCCAGTGTCGGGATCCCTTTTCTGCGTCTGAGAGCAGAGAATAAGCCGCTTGTTGGATGCGGTCGTGGCGGAATTTCAGCTGGATATCCAGCTGCGATGCAGGCCAATCTTCTCGATCCGTTCCCGCTAGGGTGCCGTAGGCGTAACTCGCGGCTGTCTCCAAAAGGCGATACCGACTATCCAATGGGAACACCAACCCCTCCTGCAACGCAGGGCGCAGATCGTCCCACAGGTGCGCCAAGGTAAAGGGGGATCCCGAATCGGCGCTAGCCAGGTTGGCTAACAACCGCAGATCAAAGCTGGTGCCCACACAAGCGGCCAGTTGTAGGGCTTGACGAGCACGAGCTGGCAACCCGCCAATTTTACTTGCCATCAAGTCCACCACGTTGTCGGTGATGCCCTTGGCTTCGATTTGAGTTGTATCCCAAACCCATTCCCCAGACTGGAACCTCAGCAACTGTTCAGTAGCCAGGGTTTTCAAAAATTCTGTTGCAAAAAAGGCGTTGCCCTGGGTTTTGGCCTCGATCAAAGTGGCCAATGAAGCACAACGCTCGGGTGTAAGGCTGAGGGTATCTGCCAACCATGCCAACAAATCCTGATGCTTCAGGTTATCCAGATGGATCTGGTGCAGTGTACCGGACTCTTGGCGAAGCCCCTCGATCGTCAAGGCCAACGGATGAATAGCATCTCCGGTTCCCGAGAGAATTTCGTTGTCTCGGTAGGCTCCGATCACATACAGGTGGCGCAGTTCGGGATCCCGCAGCAGTGCCTGGAGCAGCTGTAGCGAGGCTGCATCCGCCCACTGCAAGTCATCCAGGAATACCACCAAGGGCCGTTGAGGTTGAGCGATGGCCCGCAAAAATTGCCCAAACAAAAAATGGAAGCGGTTCTGGGCCTCACGGGATCCAATACTGGGTACGGGGGGTTGGGATCCCAAAATTACCTGCAATGCTGGAATCACATCGATGAGCACCTGGGCATTCTGTCCCAAAGCGGATCCCAGCCGCTCTTGCCAACCCTGTAGCTCTCTATCACTGGCTGCCAACACCTGTTCACACCAACTGCCAAAGGCTTGAGCGATGGCAAAGTAGGGAATATCTCGTTTGTATTGCTCGTATTTACCTGCCACAAAACAGCCGCGCCGCGCCGTGATCGGTCGATGCAATTCATGAATGAGGGCGGATTTCCCCACCCCCGCATACCCCCCCACCAACATCAGCTCCAGGGATCCCTGGCTGGCCCGTTCAAACCCTGCCAACAGCTCTTGGTATTCTCTCTCCCGTCCATACAGCTTCTGTGGAAATACCAACTGAGCCTGTCGTTCGATCTGCCCCAACGGGAAAGGCTGGATTTCACCTTGGCTGCGCCATTGTTCCAGACATCGTCTTAAATCGCCAGCCAAACCCTCGGCAGACAGATAACGATCCTCAGCATTTTTAGCCATCAACCTATTCACCAAGTCGGCTACCGGTTGCGGCAGATCCGGTCGAATTTGAGATAAAGGTGGCGGCGACAGCGCGATGTGGCTGTGAATCAGTTCCAAGGGATCCTGGCTGGTGAAGTACCCGACGCTCATTGCTACGCAATAGAGCGTGGGCTTCTTTGTTCATCGGGACTTGCCTCCGAGAGGGTAGACTTGCGCCTTCCTCCCTTTGGTCTTACAGTCCCTCCCAAAGCAGAAGCCCCACTTCCTGAGGCCCAAATCCGCAAGCCTTCATTTC
>JAUQVI010000089.1:0-12229 GCA_039794885.1 Thermostichus sp. DG02_5_bins_236 | reverse complement strand
GCAGGACTGTTGGCCCCTTCACTGCGAATTCGCTGCGTAATCTCATCGGCATTACCCTGTACCCAATTCACCGTAATGCCAGTTTTTTCTTTGAACAGATCGTACAGCTCTTCATCCGTACCGTAGTGACGGGACGTGTAGAGGTTAACTTCCTTACTGGCCCCCCGGGCCGGACGCAGCCAGGATCCGGCAGCCAAGGCCGCAGAGCCTATGGCCATTCCACCGAGAAAACGCCGCCGTGGTAAAGGCATACACAACTCCTAAGCAAAAATGACGAAAATCTCACAACAATACCCCTCGCAGCTGAGGGAGCCTGCAGAAGCTAAACCCCTCGAATCACCGGGATCCAAGACTCGCTACCGGTTACTCCAATCTCAGCTTGTTGAGAGTTTTATGCAAGAATCTTTTTCATGAGGCTCATGATAAGGGATCCCAAATACCAGGTCAAGCTGTTGGGATATATTCTCATTTACTGAGGACTAAGGTCTACGGGATCCGGTGGGTCCGGCTGGAACTAGGGGCAATCGAGGCTGGCAAACACCTGTTCGGCTTGGGTTAAAGCGTTGTTGCCGGTGGAGATGAGCAGAAACAGGAGCAGGTCTTCCTGGTGCAAAACTGCTGATTGATACACAACACTGGGAACTGTTGTGGATCCCTCTTGGCTCTCACCTTCTAGGATGAGCAGAAAGATGGCTTGGTTACAGAGGCGGCGGGACTCACTGCGTTCAACCGTAATGACCCTATCTTCGACACGGAATTCACTTGCCCCTTCTCGCACCCCTTCCCGAAAAGTGTCCTCTAGCTCCCGCCGGTCAATCTCACTCAATACCTCAGCACCCACACGGCCCAACATCAGGACTACACCTTGATCACGGCTGGTTACCCCGGCAAACTCAATCGGGCCGAGGCTGAAACTGACGATTCCCTCTGCGCCGCCCGGAAGTTGATGCTTGAGGAGGGTTTGGGCTTTTGCTTCCACCGTTGTGGAATCGAGGGTAAACCCGGTTACCTGCCGCAACACCCGCGAGAGATAGTAGCCTGCTGCAACACAGGATCCCACGCCCAGTACCAAGAGCAGTCCGCAGCCGAGGGCAACTCCGCGCCAGGGGAAGCCAGAGGGGGGATCCGGTTGAGTAGAAGTCATCGCAAGGGCCTCAGCCCGCAACATTGGGTGACTTGAGTGTAGCAAGGCCTGTTCACAAGAGCGGAGGTCTTCGACACTTCTAGCAACCCAGTCTGATTCCTATTTCGTGAGAATCTGTAAAAATCTAGAATCTATCTGCCTAGATTGGGAAGAACGGTGAGGCAAAAACAGCTCTTATCAGTTCTTATTCAGTTCTCATCCAATCAATTCTCATCGGCTCATCCGGATGGCTGTATGAGCCTGGAAATCCCTTGCATACCCCCTTTGGTATAAAGAGGGGAAGGTATGTGGCAGGCTATGGCACGCTCCCTTTCTGACTTGCCCCAACTCCAGCCCCAAGACAACGGCAGGGATCCAGACGCTGCCATTCTGGTGTGTGGTTACAACGATTTGGTGGAGCTGACCCTACAAGCTTTGCTGGCTTTTGGACAACGGGCGCTGGTGGTGGATCCGCAGCCGCTGCCTACCCAAGGTCACCCTTGGCGTCAGTTGCGTGGGGATCCCCGGCAACGGGAGGTGTTACAACGGGCCGGGATCGAGCGGGTCAAGGTGGTGTTGTTACTGCAGGACGACGACCAAGCCAATTTTGAGCTGGCCTTGCTGATCCGCGATCTCAACCCGCAGGTGCGTATCATTTCTCGCCTGTTCAACCGCAGCATTGCCTTTTACCTCGACTCGGTGTTGCCGCAGCATTTTTCTCTCTCTGTTGCGGCTTTGGCTGCACCGGCCTTTGCCCTGAAAGCCGTGTCGGATGAATTTGTCGGCTACTTCGAGTTACCCCAACTGGACTTCCAGACGGCAATTCTTCCCCCTGAGCTGGCGGATCCCTTGTTCCTCAGTCCTTCCCAGGAGACCACCCTCTGGAATGTGGTGGATCTAACGATCGGGGACAACTCCCGCCTGTTACACATGCCCCTCTCGGAATTGGAAGAAACCTTCGGGGCGCGGGTGCTGTTTCACTACCCGGTGGATGGGCTTTCCGACTTTTCCGAATGCCGGGTTTTCGATGATTTCGACCACGAGGCGGAGCTGATCGAAGGGGATCGCATTCTGGTGATTTGCGATCCAAAAGCCTATTTGCAACTGTTGGAGCGCAACGGGCGGCGTGGATCTTCACGGGCGCAACGGTGGGCGAGTGGGCAGATGGAGGATAAACACTCCCGCCGGCAACGAGTTCCCTGGCGGTGGGGATCCCTGCTGGTTCAAACCCGACAAGCCCTGCTGTCTGGGTTGCGCAACGGTCTGAAGGGTCTATTGCAAATCAAGCCGATTGTACGAACCCTCACCTTCACCTTGGGGATGATGCTGGTGCTAGGGGTGATCAACTTTAGCTTTATTGGCAAGTCGGTCATCGATGGATTGCTCCTGACGATTGTGGTGCTGACGGGTGGCTACGGGGATATTGATGATTTTCAGCAGCCGGAAACTCCACTGGCGGTGAAGGTGCTGGCGGTATTTATGACCTTGGTGGGGGCAGCCTTGGTGGGTTTAGCTTACGGGTTGGTAACCGATAAGTTGGTGAGCAGTCGCTTCGGTTTGGGGCGAGCGGCGCGGATGCCGAAGCAGGATCATGTGGTGATTGCAGGTTTGGGGCGGCTGAGCTACTTGATATTGCAGTTGTTACGGCAGATGGGCTATGAAGTGGTGCTCTTGGATCCCGATAGTGATCATCCCCTGTTAGAAGCGGCAGAGCGGGAAGGGGCAGTGGTTATTCGCGGGGACTATGCTCTGGCAGGGACCTTAAAACAGAGCCACATTGAGGGGAGCCGCTGCCTGATTTGCACGACTCCGAACGACCTTACCAACCTGGAGACGGCCCTCACAGCCCACACCCTCCATCCTGGCCTGCGCACCATTTTGCGGGTGGCAGATCCGGAGTTGGCGGATCGGATGCAACGCCACATTCAAACCCTCGGCATCAGCTACAGTGCCACGGGTTTGGTTGCCCCTGCCTTTGCCACTGCTGCTTTGGTGGGATCCGTCTATGGCACCTTGGCTTGGGATGGGGAAACCCTCTTGGTAACTTTACTGGAGGTTTCCACTCAGACCCACTATTCGGGGTTGTCGCTGCGGCAGTTGGCCCATGATTATGACCTGGTGATCCTCTGCTACCAAGCAAGGCGGGGCAAACCCGAGATTTTTCCCAAGCTTTGGCAGAAAGCAGGGGAGCAGGTCTTGCAGGAGGGGGATCGCCTGTATGTCATGGGGGCGGTGGAGTCTCTGATCCGCTTGGCCCAGCAACGGCCCTTCCCTCCAGAGTTGTATCAGGTGCGCCTTCTGGAATACCGCAACCCCTACTTTGAGGATGAGATCCTCTCGGCGCTCTCTTTTTACGCCCGTTTACCCAAGAGCGCCCTCAAGCCTTTGCTATACGATCTTCCCGCTGTGGTCAGCCCACCCATGACCCGCGACAAGGCCATTAAGCTGGCCCGGCAGCTGCGCAAAATGAGCACAGAAGTACAGATCTTTGCTCAAGTGCAACACGTGCAAACGGTGGCGGAACCCGCTCCCCCAAAATCTGAAAAGGTTTAGCCAGGTGGAAGGCTCGGTTTTTGGGCCACCAGCCGCACAAAGCGATTCTGGCAGTAAAGCTGCTGGGCTACCACAGTAAACCCCACCTTTTCCAACAGCCACACCAGATCCTCGGCGCTGAAGCGGTTGTGTTCGTAAAAGTGGGTGAACTGATCTACCAAGGTAGCCAGGGGAGTACCCGGCTGAAACAGTTGGACCTCGGTAGCAGCATCAAAATAAAGACTTAGGGGGGCACGCACCCAATCCACCAGCAGAAATCGCCCACCGGGCTTGAGAAGACGAAGCACCTCCTGCAACAGCCGCAGCGGCTGTACCATCTCATGCAGCACCATTACCGCCTGGGCAGCATCAATGCTACCGGGATCCAATGGCAAATGCGGGTCATGTAAATCCGTCTGGAGCAGTTGGATGCCGGGGATCCCCTGCAGATCGGCTGCTGCCCGTTCCAACATGTAGGGCATCAGATCCACGCCGATGAAGTGTCCTTCAGGGTAACGCTGCTGCCATTGGCGCAAGATAAATCCTGGGCCAGTACCCAGATCCAGCAATTGTGGCGAGCTGGGCAGGTGGGGATGAATGTGAGTCTGCCAAAAGTGCCAGAACTCTTCATTAAAACGCCCCGGTGAGGTAGCCACCATCCGCTCAGCGAAGCTGGGGCCACGATGGTGCTGGTGGAGCAGCTGCATCGTAGGGTGCTCCGCACTGCTAACGCCAACAATAGCTGTATCGACAACCGGTTCCGGCATCATCATCACTCAAAAATTGGGCACTAGCGGGCAGAAGGGGTAGAAGAAAAGTTGGCAATGCCCGTTTGCAAATCGCTAAAACAGGTCAACACCTTTTCCATCGAGGTGAGGTTTAGCACCAACGCCACACTTTCCGGCACGCTACAGAGGCTAAGGTTGCCACCAGCAGCCCGACACTTGCGCAACGCCGAGATTAGCACCCCCAATCCAGAGCTATCCATGAAGGTGACCGACGACATATCAATCAACAGGTTCGGGTAACCAAAATCCAAAACCTGCTGCAGCAGTTGCCGGGTCTCCGAAGCAGCTTTGGCATCAAAGCGACCCTGCAAGGGCACCACCGCCAGCTTCTGGCCTTGAGGAGTTTCAGTAGTACGAATGCGTGGCTTGAAATCCATCGTTTCCAGCAAAGACCTTGTGCCCTACCTTAGCACCCTCTGCTGTCCCTCACCAGCAAGCTTTCTCTCGGGATCCGCATTGGCTTAGAGCATCGGTTCTAGGGCGAGAACATCTGTGTTGAGAGGGGGAAGAGAAACATGCAGGCGAGGACGGTGCATATAGAGCAACTGGGCCAAGCGTTTACGTAACTCGGTTCGGGGCACAATGGCATCGATCAGCCCATGGGCCAGTAAATACTCAGCAGTTTGGAAGCCCTCCGGCAACTTGCCTTTACCAATGGTTTGCTCAATTACGTTTGGCCCGGCAAAACCCACCTGTACGCCTGGCTCCGCCAAGATCAAATCCCCCAACATGGCAAAGCTAGCGGTCACGCCTCCGTAAGTGGGTTGGGTAAGCACGGAGATAAACAACTGCCCAGCGTCGCGGTGCCGTTGCAGAGCAGCAGAGGTTTTGGCCATCTGCATCAGGCTAAGGATCCCTTCCTGCATGCGGGCCCCTCCAGAGGCCGAAAAGATCACCAGCGGCAAGTGATCGCGGGTGGCCCGTTCGGTGAGGCGGGCAATTTTCTCCCCCACAACAGAGCCCATGCTGCCGCCCATAAAGCGGAAATCCATCACCCCAATCGCCAACGGGATCCCATCCAGATTTCCCAGTCCTGTCAAGACGGCATCCTTGAGTTGAGTACGCTCTTGGTAGCTGCTGATGCGCTCCAGGTAGGGTTTTTGGTCGAAAAAATGCAGGGGATCCGCCGGGGTCAAGTGCTCGTCGAGGGGTTGCCAGGAGCCGGCATCGAGCAGTTGCTCTAGGCGTTCGGGAGCTGTGATGCGCTGATGATGGCCACAATTGGGGCAAACTTGCAGATTTTGGTGTAGGTCTTTGGTGTAGGTGAGGGTGTCGCAGGCAGGACATTTTTGCCACAAGCCATCCGCAATCTCCCGCACCTGACGCTCTTTATCGAAGGGGCTGCTGCCTGTCAGGTTGAGAGAAGTATCTTTGCGGCGCTCCGCAAACCAATCCAGTAAAGACATAGCTGCTGAAACATCTCCTCCCACGGTTAGGGATGGTGAGAGCCAGTTGAGAGGCCCTGCAGGTGATCTGCGAAACACATCTCAATGTTCTCAAGCTACCAAAGAATCGCCAAACTGAAAACAAATAGAAGAAAGGGGGACGGGTGGTGACCCATGGAGCAAAGTTGCCGTTTTTGACGACGGGGGATGGATCCTTGACCTTTTTCTCGGCGGAGTTTGGGCAGGCCTTTCACAACCTGAGCGGCGCGGCTCAAGAGGCCCTAGAAAAGTTTGTCCGTCCCTGCCGTCTAGATTGGTTGCCGCTGGAACGGGATCCCTCCCAACCGATCCATATCCTCGATATTTGCTTTGGCCTGGGATATAACTCCGGCATTGCATTGGAAACCCTTTGGCAGGTTAGGCCGGACTTTCCGGTGCAGGTGATTGGCTTGGAGCGTTCCCCGCAGGTGCCGCAGCAGGCGTGGCAGGCTGGTGTGGGCTCCACCTGGAGCTTTTGCCGGGAGTGGCAACAATTCATCGAACAGGGATCCTGGCAATCGCAGCGGTGGCAAGGACAGCTGCTTTGGGGAGATGCCCGACAAACCCTGTTGCAGGTGCCGTTGGCTTGGGCCGATGCTGTGTTTTTGGATCCCTTTTCTCCCTCTGCCTGTCCGGAGTTGTGGACGGTCGAGTTTTTGCGGGCTGTGGCAGAACGCATGCGCCCCCAGGGCTATTTGGCCACCTATTCCTGTGCAGCGTCGGTGCGAGCGGCACTACAAGAGGCGGGCTTGCGGCTTGGCTCTACTCCTCCTTTGGGTCGCCCCTGGCCGGGAACAGTAGCCTCGCCCCAGGGCCAGGATTTGCCGCCCCTATCAGAGATGGAGTGGGAACATCTGAAAACCCGCGCTGCTGTGCCCTATCGGGATCCAACCTTGCAAGGGGAACGATCCCAAATCCGGCTACGCCGACAACAGGAGCAACAGGGATCCCCCTTGGAACCTACTTCCATCTGGAAGCGCCGTTGGCAGCAGTAGGGGGCCGAAAACCTGAGCCCAGAGAATTCCTCTGGAGTAGCGCGGCTACATCTTCAAGAATTCAAGTTCAAGAGTTCGCAGATGAGGAGTCCTTATTTCCTGAGTTCAAATCCGGGTCAGATGAAGGGTATCCAGAGTACCTTTCCCTTTCCCGTACCCTCACGCAGGTCATATTTTCTTCACAAATATAGGATGAAGTGAATGGTTTAAGTGATGTACGCCATGTCCTCTGCAGCCTCTGCCCGCCCTTTGGTTACCCTTTGCGCTGAGCAACATCGCGTCATCTTGCAACTTTTAGCCCAGCTGTCTCGGGCGACGGATTGGGATCTTAGCCAACGGCGAACTACGGCCCAAAGATTGCGGCAACGTCTGTCTCGGCATATTCAACTGGAGCGCCATGCCCTTTATCCGCTGCTCCGATCTTGTCTGAATCGGGATTCCAGCCTGCATTCTGAGCGCGTCAGCAGGACGAAGTCCCTAGTCAATCATCTGGAGCAACAGTTGCGGGATTTACTCCCAGAACTGACCCAGTTTTTGCATCAAGCGGAACGTTCTCCTCAGCAACTGGATCCCACTGCTGCGCTCCGGTTCCATCATCAACTATGCACTCAATTTGAGCAGGAAGAACAAATTCTGCATCCCGTGTTGAGCCGTTATGTCTCTGCCGAAGCTGAGCAACAGCAACTGCGCCTTTTTCACAAGCGTCTGCAGGCCACTCTCTCCTCTCATGCCCCGACAGCACGGAACCGTCGTCCCAGCCTAGAAGAGTTGGAACGGCAAGCCGTGACTCGCCCTGTGTTGCCTAATGAGCAGTTTTGGCCGCTGCGGGAGAATGCGGCAGAGCTTGTTACCCCTTAACTTGGGCAAGTTCGGCTGCAGGCTTGCCTTTTAATACCACCTCTGTTAAGTTCATGCTAGCTTTCACGAGCCCGTTTTTTGTATTTACTGTATCTACAGATTTGTTCCGACTCGCCCCTTCTGAGGCTCGGGTAGATGAAAGATTTAGATCCAGAAATATACATTGACCAAGTGGCAAAAGCGCTGCAACTTCCCCTGCACCCTGATTACCGCCTGAGCGTGATTGAAAACTTTACCCGCATCTTGCCCATCGCCAAGCTGGTGCTGGAGTTCCCTTTGCCGGAAACGGTTGAGCCTGCCCCAACTTTTGACCCCAAACCATGACTTTGGATTCCCTTCTTCTCGGCAATGCCGATGCCATTTCCATTGCCTCTGCGGTTCAAAAGGGAGCCATTAGCGCTCAGGCGGTCGTGGCAGCCAGCCTAGATCGCATCCAAACCCGCAATGGCGCTTTGAATGCCTTCACAGCGGTGCTCAAGCAGCCTGCCCTAGAAGCAGCAGAACAGCTGGATCAGCAAGTGGCGCAAGGGATCCCGGTCGGCCCTTTGGCAGGGGTACCTTTTGCGGTCAAGAATCTATTTGATGTGGCCGGTCTTACCACCTTGGCCGGTTCTGTAATCAACCGTGAGCATCCGCCGACCCAAGCGGATGCAACCGTGGTGGCACGGCTCAAACAGGCGGGGGCAATCCTGGTGGGGACTCTGAACATGGATGAGTACGCCTACGGCTTTGTGACCGAAAACAGCCACTACGGCCCCACCCACAATCCTCACGATCTCAACCGGATAGCCGGCGGCTCCTCCGGCGGTTCGGCAGCAGCGGTGGCGGGGGGGTTGGTGCCCTTAACCCTAGGTAGCGATACCAACGGCTCCATTCGCGTGCCGGCTTCTTTGTGTGGGATCTACGGCCTCAAGCCCACCTATGGGCGTTTGTCACGGGTGGGGGTGGCCTTGTTTGCCAGCAGCTTTGACCATGTCGGCCCCTTGGCCCGCTCGGTGGCGGATATTGCCCTCAGCTTTGATGTCATGCAGGGGCCGGATCCCAAGGATCCTGTTTGTACCCAACGTCCGCCGGATCCCACCTTCCCGCAACTGAACCAGGGAATTGAGGGCTTGCGCATTGCGGTAGCGGATGACTATTTTGCCCGTGGTGCCGAACCCCACATCCTTGCCGGGGTCGAAAAGATTGCTCAGGCTCTTGGGGTCACCCGCAGGGTACGGATCCCCGAAGCCCAGCGGGCCCGTGCTGCCGCCTATTTGATCACGGCTGCCGAGGGGGCCAACTTGCATTTGCCCAACCTAAAACGTCGCCCTCAAGATTTTGATCCTGCCACCCGGGATCGCTTTTTGGCCGGAGCTTTGTTACCGGCGGATTGGGTTCTACAGGCGCAGCGGTTGCGCAGTTGGTACCGCCAGCAGGTACTGACAGTCTTTCAAGAGATTGACCTATTTATCGTCCCCACAACCCCTTGCTCCGCCCCCTTAATCGGCCAAGAAAAGATGGTGATCGATGGGGTGGAAGTGCTGACTCGGCCCAATCTTGGTCTGTATACTCAGCCCCTCTCGTTTATCGGCCTACCGGTGCTCTCAGTACCATTGCGGGAACCTAGCTCTCTCCCCTTTGGGGTACAGCTGGTGGCCGCTCCCTATCAAGAAGCGAAACTACTGCGGGTGGCAGCCTATTTGGAGTTCCTCGGGATCCCCAACGCTCAACCCGTTTAGATGGAAAGGGATTCCAGTGAAAAGGGTTTTTCTGTATCTAGTGTTTTAGTCGAATATCTTCGAACCTCAAACACTGTATGTACAGATCACTAGGGTTTATGACTGCAATTCGAGGGCTTTCATGCGGGTTTTGATGAGCGTGAGTGAGAGACTCAATTTCTCTCTGGACAAGGCATAGAACGCTTTGTACATAGAGGGATTCAGACATCGATATTAAAAGTAAATTAAGCCCAGAATTGTTGTATCTAATGCCCCCTTTTTCATGTCTGGCCGATAGAATGAACGGCATAAAATAGATACGGCACCCTCCAATCCGGACTCTATCTATGGATCATGCTGCTTCTGTGGCCCGCCGCTACATGAGACTGTGCGAGGCCTATCTCTCCCTAAATGAAGCCTTCGACAAGTTGGATCAATCCCATAGCAACCTCCAGCGCCGCTGCAAGGGACTGTTCAGCTATTTCAGCACAGCCCAGCAGGCTCTGACCCAACTGCCCCTCTTACAACAACGCATGGAGCAAAGCGATCGCTGGCTCAACTCCCTGCGAGAAGAACTGCAGATTAAGGAAGCTCGAATCGGTGAACTGATTGCCAACTACGACCAAGTGTGCGGTGAGCTGGATGCTAGCAAAGCAGAACTCATGAGTGCTCAAGCCCTGATCGAAAAACTGGAAGTAGAAAATGCTCAGGTGTTGGAACGGTTGAGTCAGCTGACCCACTTGGAAGAGGAGATGGCAGACTTGAGAGAGCAACTGGCTCAAGCCAACACTGCTTGTCAGGAAATAGAAGCTCAAAATCGTCAGCTAGAGCAAGCCTTGGGAGACCGGGATCAACAGATTTACAGCCTGCAAGAGCGACTGGCGCAAGCCGAAGAGGAGATCGCTCTTTTGAGAGCGCAACGGGAAGAAGCTCAGCAAATTGCCCAACTGGCTACTCTCCGTGCCGAACGGGCAGAAGCCACTCTGCACACTCAGGCAGAGGAAATGCAGGTCTTACAGGGCAAGCTGCATCGCGCCGAACAGCAGCTGGCCATGGTAGCACTCAATGAGTTGGAGTTGTTGCTCAGTGATGGGCCGATGATTACATTCCAAGAGACAGAACGGGCAATGGAAGTGGATAAGCAAGTCCTGGAAGCGTTGCCCTCTTCTCTTTCAGAAACTGAGCGCATTCTGCGGGAGATCGATCAGTTTATTTTGGAGTTTTCTGGGCAGGCAAACCCCCAAGCGGCCTAAACCCGAGGGAATCCCTTCTCTTTGGCCTTTGCTCAGCCGGGATCGGCTGGGAGAATATGAGAGCTGTCCTGCGGGGCAGCTTTTTTGTTGGCTTGTAAGGATCAGCATCCGGTTGAGGAAGGCTAGTCCTCCAACCAAGGCTGGCAACTACAAACCAAATGCCGATCCCCGTAGGCATTGTCAATGCGGCTGACGCTCGGCCAAAACTTGTGGGCTTTGACCCAGGGCGCAGGGTAGGCCGCCAGCGAACGGGAATAGGGACGATCCCAGTGATCCGCCGTCACCACCGGGGCAGTGTGAGGGGCTAATTTGAGGGGGTTACGTAAGGGATCCATTTCCCCCCGTTCAATAGCAGCAATCTCCTGGCGAATAGCAATCATGGCCTCGCAAAAGCGATCCAATTCTTCTAGAGACTCACTTTCGGTGGGCTCTACCATCATGGTGCCTGCCACCGGCCAAGAGATCGTTGGGGCATGAAAACCGTAGTCCATCAGCCGCTTGGCTACATCCTCCACCTCAATACCGGCACTTTTTTTCAGGGGGCGCAAATCCAGAATGCACTCGTGGGCCACCCAGCCGCCAGGTCCCTTGTAAAGCACCGGATAATAGGGATCCAAGCGTTTAGCAATGTAGTTGGCATTCAAAATGGCCACCTGGGTCGCTAAGGTTAAGCCGGCGGATCCCAGCAGGCGGATATAGGCCCAGGAAATCGGCAAAAGACTGGCACTCCCCCAAGGGGCAGCACTGACCGGGCCATTGCACCCCGGTAAGAAAGGATGACCCGGCAAATAGGGCAACAAATGGGCTGCCACCCCAATCGGCCCTACCCCTGGCCCACCGCCCCCATGAGGGATACAAAAGGTTTTGTGCAGGTTCAAATGGCAAACATCAGCCCCCAACTCGGCCGGACGACAGAGGCCCACCTGGGCATTGAGATTGGCCCCGTCCATGTACACCTGCCCACCGGCCTCATGCACAATTCGGCAAATGTTGCGGATCCCCTCTTCAAATACTCCATGGGTAGAGGGATAGGTAATCATCAAAGCCGCCAGCTGGTGGCGGTGCTGCTTTACCTTGGCCTGTAAATCCGCCAGATCAACATTCCCTGCCCCATCACAGGCCACACTGACCACCCGCATCCCTGCCATGACCGCACTGGCCGGGTTGGTACCGTGGGCAGAGGTGGGAATTAGACACACCTGCCGGTGCCCTTCTCCGCGAGCCTGGTGGTAACGGCGAATGGCCAACAGCCCGGCGTATTCCCCTTGGGAGCCGGCATTGGGCTGGAGAGAAATCCCGGCAAAGCCGGTGATCTCCGCTAACATCTGTTCCAGCTGGACAAATAGCTTTTGGTAACCGCCCGCCTGCTCCAAAGGAGCAAAAGGGTGAAGCTGAGCAAACTCCGGCCAGGTAACCGGCAGCATCTCCACGGTGGCATTCAGCTTCATGGTGCAAGAACCCAGCGGGATCATGGAGTGGGTCAGAGACAAATCCCGACTTTGTAAGCGGTGGATATAGCGCAGCAGCTCCGTTTCCGAGTGGTAGCGGTTGAAAAC
>JAUQVI010000088.1:0-12277 GCA_039794885.1 Thermostichus sp. DG02_5_bins_236 | reverse complement strand
TACGAAAAAGCAACTCGGGTTTTGGCCTGTCAAGAGGCAGATCTGGTCTCCTTCGGGCGACTTTTTATTGCCAATCCTGACCTGCCACAACGCTTTGCAGAAGGCTCTTCCCTCAATCCTGTGGATCGCTCTACCTACTATACTGAGGGACCAAAGGGTTATACCGATTACCCAACCCTAAGACCCAAAAAAGCAGAAGCTGCCCTTAGCTCCTGACCTCTTTTGTGCTAGTTCACCGTTTGGCAAGAGCGGGAACGCCAGCTCACAACAATCTTCCCCTTCCGGTCTCCCGCTTCACGCAAGAGCAGGAAAACTTGTCTTCAAAAAAGGCTTAGACTTTTCGTTGCAGAAGTACATTTGGGGGCTATGATTTTAGAGAAGGATGTAGGACATTAAAAAATGTCGGATATACCACCACAGCCTTTAACTGGCAAAGCTCTGCTTCAGAAGGTAGAAGCTCTGGGGCATCTTCCGCGCCGGGAAACGGCAAAGCGATGTGGCTATGTAACCCTAACCAAGACCAACAAGCCTCGTGTCAACTTAAATGAGTTTTATGATGCGGTGTTGGCGGCAAAAGGTCTGAGTCTCACTCCCGGTTCCAGCCGGGATAAGCGGGGGCGCGAGCCAACCTTTCGGGTCAGTGTTCACAAAAATGGTCAGCTGATCATTGGGGCAGCTTACACCGAAAAAATGCAGCTTAATCCGGGCGATGAGTTTGAGATTCAGCTGGGTTACAAACACATCCACCTCAAGCAAGTCTTGAATGGTCAGGTGATGGAGGAGGCAACCACAACGGAAGAATCTCCTCCCAAAGTAACCCGAGGCCGCAAGAAAAAAGTAGCTGAGGCTTGAACTTCTGTTTTGGGCTGGGCAGCGTTAGGCCAGATGGAAAACTGTCACTGAGCTGCTCTCCTCACTCTTCACCCTCTTTAAGATTGGATCCAAAGGCTAGGTTCATTCACTCCGTTGACCCTAGAAGGGATCCCTATGCAGCAAACGGTTCAACCTCCAATTCAGTTTTTGCCGCCACGATTGACTCCGTGGGTGGTAAGTTTTGCCCAAACCTGTTTGCCCTTTTGGCTGCGATTTTCCAAAGGGATCCCTCGGGTTGAGGTGGAGGGTGGCGAGCGCTTAGTTCAGCTCTATGAGCAATTTGAGGCGGGTAAGGTTCGCTTATTGGTGGCGTTTCGTCATCCTACTCTCGATGATCCCCCCTGTTTGATGTACCTGTTTTCCCATCTCTTGCCGCAGGTAGCCAGACAACAGGGGATCCGCTTTCGGCACCGTCCTCATGTTTTGTTTGTCTACGACCGAGGGTTGTCCCTGTGGTTGGGATCTCTAGCCGCTTGGGGCTTACCTCGTTTGGGAGGGATCCCAATTTTGCGAGGGCGGCTGGATCGGGCTGGCCTCAAAAGTTCTCGTGAGCAGTTTGTGTCAGGTCAGTATCCTTTGGCGGTGGCTCCCGAGGGGGCGGTGAATGGACTGAGTGGTTTTCTCAACCCCCTAGAACCGGGAGTGGCGCAGATGGGCTTTTGGGCCGTAGAAGATCTGCACAAAGCGGGGCGTCCGGAGCAAGTGGTGATTCTACCGGTGGGCATTCGCTACCACTACCTTCGGGATCCCAGCGCAGCTTTAGCTCAGTTGCTCAGCCGTATGGAGGCCGATTGCAAGCTCCCCCCCCTGAGAGACTCCCATACCGGACAGGATTACCTATGGGCTCGCATTGTCCGACTAGGAGAACATCTGATCGAGGTGATGCAGCCTTTTTACCAGCGCTTTTATGTCCCTATTTTACCCAATATTGATGTGACCAAGACGGCTGCTGTAGAGGGTGGGGCGGATTTGCTAACTCGTCTACAGGCCCTATCGGATCTGGCCCTGCGAGTGGCAGAACAGCATTTTGGCCTGCAACCCCAAGGGGATTTAATTGAGCGGCGACACCGCATTGAACAGGCGGGATGGGCTTGGATTTACCGCGAAGATATTGCCGATATTCCCTCCCTCTCAGCCTTGGAGCTGGGTTTAGCCAACCGAGTTGCTTCTGAGGCTAGTTTTCACCTTTGGCACATGCGCCTCGTGGAAACCCTGATGGTGTTTGCGGTACGCCCGGTTCCGGAACAGCCCAGCCTACAAGGATTGGCGGAAACCGCTCTGCGCCTCTGGAGTCTCTTGGCTTGGATTAAGGGGGAAAACCCCGTCGAATTGCCTCCTCCCAGTTTGGGGCCTCGGTTAGCCCGCTTCAGCATTGGGGATCCCCTCTCGGTTTCAGAGCGCTGGCCCCTGTACCAAGCCAACCGCCGACAAGCAGTACAAACTCTAACCCAAGATCTGCAAATTGAAATGGAGCGACTCGTGAAGTACCGGACGCTGACCGCTAGGGGGTAGAGCGCGAGCTTCCCAATTCATCAGCAACAGCCTCTACAGTAGTAGACTTGCGCCCATACCGCTTTGGTCTTACCTTGCCTCCAAGGGCAGTAGCGCTGCTTCCCAACGCCAATATCCGTAAGCCTTCATTTCTGATATAAATGGCGACGTTCACGTCTCGGTCGTACTTTTGTCCACAATAGGAGCAATCAAACAGTCTGACGCTTAGATCCATCTTTTGGAGTGACAGCAAAGTATTAGAGCAGAGATGAGATGACAGAAAGAATCGACCGATTTCTAGGTGGATTTTACCACCTTGCTCTGCTTTGTACTTGAGCATCATCGTGAACATTCCCCAACCAGCATCGCTGATTGACTGGGCTAGACAATGATTTTTGACCATGCTCATAGGTTTTCTGCCACAATCACTGGGCTCTCGTTGACTGTCTTACGGGACAGCTTGTGCAGAAAATCTTCTCTCACTCTAGAGATTTTAGAGTAAACTTTGACAACCGCTCTTTTTGCTTTACGATGTTTGGCAGTTGTCTTGTCCTTTTTACGTGAAAGCTTGCGCTGCTTCCGTTTTAGGTTTTGCTCATGCTTTTATCTTGAACCGTCTGAAGTGACGGCAAAATCAATCAATCCTAGGTCAATCCCTATTGCTTTCTCTTCACCAGATGGCTCAGGTTGAGCAATGCCATCGTCCACCCCTAATGAAGCATAGTATCGACACAGTCTTTAACACACCTTCTATGCTGCGATGAACTTTAGCGGTAACAGTGCGCCGGGGAACTTAATCTCCTTATCGCTTAAGACCTGGACGTTTTGAGGGTATTGGAGCGACTGACAACCATTCTGATTCTTGAAGGTTGGGTAGCTTGGCGTAGCCCGTGCTTGGCACGTAGCGGATAGAGCGCGCGGCTTCCCACAAGTAAGCTAAGCTAGGGCAAAACAAGTGGGTAAACTAAGGGGTGGGCTGTAGCCTACCTGTCCTAGACATTCTCCCTCAAGCCTGATCTTCCCATGAGTGAGACCCTTGCCCCACAGACAGAATCTGCTCACAAGACCGAGCCTGCCATTGCCATTACAGGCCTGACCAAAACCTATCGCACCGGCTTTTGGATGAATAAGGTGGTGAGTCCCCTCAAGGATTGTTCTCTGACGGTGGCCCGAGGAGAAACCTTTGGGCTGCTGGGGCCAAACGGGGCTGGCAAAACCACCACCATCAAGTGTTTGTTGGGGATTGTGGATCCCACCAGTGGCAGTGGCACCTTGCTGGGCAAACCATTGGGGGATCGCTCCATTAAGCAACAGCTGGGGTACTTACCGGAAAACCCCTATTTTTACGACTATTTGACAGCGTGGGAGTTTCTGCATTTTGCTGGGGAAGTATTTCGGCTGCCCAACCGCCTTTTGAAAGAGCGGATCCCGCAACTGCTGGAGTTGGTGGGGCTTTCTGTGGATACCGCCCGTAAAAAACAACTGCGCACCTACTCTAAAGGGATGCTACAACGCACCGGCATGGCCCAAGCCCTGATCAACGATCCGGAGCTAGTGTTTTTGGATGAGCCGATGTCCGGGTTGGATCCGATGGGCCGCTACCAAATGCGCGAGATTATCCTATCCCTCAAACAACAGGGCAAAACTGTCTTTTTCAATAGCCATATTTTGGGAGATGTGGAGGTGATCTGCAACCGGGTCGGCCTGATCATCGGCGGCAAATTGGTGCAGCAGGGCACTTTGGATGAATTGCTCGGGCAGACAGAAAGCTATCGGGTGCAGGGGCACGATGGAGATGTCAATCAATTCCGCGAGCGCCTACAGCATTTTCATTTACAGGGATCCCATTGGTCGGGGGAATGGGGTGGATCCCTGTCGGAATTGCTGGGGATCCTCAATCAGGCGGGGGCAGTGGTAACGGATTTACATTTGCAACGACAGTCTTTGGAAGAATACTTTGTCGATCAGGTGCGGGCAGTGGAGGGGGATCATCCCGTGTCCACTTAAACTTGCCGACCATCGGACAGTTGAATCTGCAACCCTGTCCTTAGCTGCCCCTCCTGGGATCCGCTGATCCTGAGGCCAAAGTGGTGAACTTGCAGCAGGGTGCGATCCGGATCTTCAGGGCGAATACAAGCCATGTTCAGTTGATGGGCTGCCCGCATTTCATCCTCTCCACAAGCAGCTTGTAACTCCTTTTGCCAGGAGATTTCTATCCCTCGATAAAGCAGTTCCAACAGCAGCAGAGCTTTAACATAGTCCGGGATTCGCTCCGATTGAGCCATGAGCTGTTCTTGGGTCAGCCGTTTGCTCTTGTTGGAATCGTAGCCAAGTTGCTCCAAAGCGCGATCCAACATCACCCCCTGAAGGATTCGGTTCAAACACCAAGCATAGGTGAGCACTTCTGCAGAGGCCGCTTGCGGATCCCGTGGGTAGGCAACTGGGATGGGTGGGTGGGATAGGCGCAGCTGACATAAGGCTCGGGCCCACTCGATCTCAGGAGCGTCTGCTTCGCCGTAGAGAATACCCCCATAAGGCAACCAAGATCCCGCCTGCACCGACCAGGGAAAAGAAAGCCAGGGATCCGCTCGCCAGGAAAAGGTTGGCTTTAGGCCCCCCATTTGTTCAAAGGTAGTCTGCAGCACTTGGGGCAGATCAGGGGATCCCATCGGGTGACCTCATTGCATAGAGATGTCTTTATTCTCCCATCCTCCTTTGCCCAGCAGGATGACTGCCTGGGGATCCCTAATCGGTGATAACAGTTCGGTAGTAATCCTCCAACTGTTGCGTGGCTGCCGACCAACTCCAGCGTTCTGCCTCCTGGCGGGCCTGTTGCCGAAACACCTGTCGCTGCCCGGTGCTGATCAAAAGTTGCTGGGTGGCATGGACAAAATCGCTATCGGAATTGGGATCAAAGAGAAAACCATTGCGGCCACTGTCCACCACATCGGTAATCCCACCAGAACGAGGCGCGATCACCGGGCAACCCGCCGCCATCGCCTCTAACAAGACCAGCCCCAATGTCTCTGTGCGGGAAGGGAACACGAACAAATCTGCTGAAGCAAAAGCTGCAGCCAGGGATCCCCCTTGCAAATAGCCCGTGAACACCACATCATGCCCAGCAAAATGCTGCTCCAGGGATCCCCGTTCTGGCCCATCCCCAACAATAGCTAGGCGGGCCTGTGGGATCTGCTCCAATAACACCTTGATTCGTCCCACTTCTTTCTCAGCAGAAAGCCGCCCCACATAGAGCAAAAGAGGCCGTTCTGGTTGTCCTGCGGTGAGACGATCCCGCATTTCCGAATGGGCAGCCTCGGGATGAAACAACTCCGTGTCCACCCCCCGCTGCCACAGTTGCACCCGCTCAATCCCGTGATCGCTCAGCTCCTGCACCATGGCCGTGGAGGTGCAGAGATTCACCCGCGCCAGATTGTGTCCCAGCTTCAGCAAGCTCCACAAGGCCCCCTCCAAAAAGCCCAGTCCATAATGTTTGAGATACTTGGGCAAATGGGTATGGTAAGAGGCCACCAACGGGATCCCCATCGTTTGGCTGTAGTAGAGCCCCCCCAGTCCCAACACCGCCGGATTCACCACATGGATCACATCCGGGCGAAAGCGATGCAGCAGCTTACCAATTGCGGGGCCAGGGGCAGCCAGCTTCAATTCTGGGTACAAAGGCAACGGCATTCCTGGGATCCCGTAGACCCGTGCCCGGGCAAACCGTCTAGGCGCACCTTGGGGAGCAACTACGAGGACTGAATTACCGTGGGCTGTTAAATGACGAACAGTATGACAAAGCCGGGTGACGATGCCATCTACCTTGGGCAGAAACGTCTCCGTAAACAGAGCTATGCGCATCAGGGATCCCAGGCTTGACGAAAAGACTCTAGGATGAGTGTTGCACAAAAAGGCAATGCTGTTACCCCTCCGAGCAGCTAGCTCTAAAAATCATGAGCCAACTTCATTCCACCGGGAAAGCATAGGGCATCGGCTCTTTCAAAAGCTCCGGTTGAGTCCGACCAACAGTATCTGCGGTGGTTTTGCTGATTAACAACAGCGTCGCTGCTAGGGCCAGCCCGATAATGTCTCGCCACATAACGCACTCCTTGACTCCTCACTCCTCATGCCCACTACTGTAGCGGCGGTTTCCTCAGTTGGGCAGTGATTTGTGACGGATTTTTGCGTGATGTGAATCACTTCCAGAATTGCGGCTTTGCCCCATGCCGATTAGTCACGGTAGGTAATCTGCAAACTGGTCATCAGCAACACCAAAGAAGACACCGCCATTAAGCCGCCCCAAAACCAGTAGGGTAGCAGCAGGTTCTGGGCAATTTGGCTGGCATCGGAGTGGATCACCTGCCCATTGATCACAGCACTGGCGGTAAACAGGTAATCCAGCTGGCGGTAGGTACTCACGCAGGCTTGTACCCCCAAAAATTGAATAGCAAAGCTCTGCACCCAGGAGGAAGCCCACAGCCCTAGCGCCAAAATCCCGATCCCCAGTGCTGGCACAAACAGCAACCCAAAGCCAGAGCGCACCCAAATTACCGCCGAAAGCAACAACAGGGCTCCCAAAAACAACAACCCCAAGCGGGCTGTCCCCTTACGTCGAGAAGCCAGGATGAAAATAGCCCCCGCTATCGGTGGCCCCATCGGCCCGCCAGCCGCTACTAAAGCTCGTCCCACCGGCCCCAAAAACAGCCTGCCACTGTGGAATGCCAACCCAGAGCCATTGGAATAAATCTCCAACCGGTGAAAGTTGCCACCGAGGAGGAGTGCCGTCAAGCCATGGCCCATCTCATGGAACCAGGTGGCCAGGATAGTAAAGGGATAGAGGATGTAATTGCCCCACGGGAACTGCCAGAGCAAGACCGTTACACCTGCGGCAGCCACTAACCAGACCAAGCTGTGCTGAGCAGGTTGTTTTGAAGAGGTCGAAGGCAGCTCGGGCTCAGTCATAGCGTGTTGAAGGTTACAATGCTTGCCGAAAAAGGCTAAAATGCCTGGACTTCTTAGACTGCTGCAGGGAGTGCAGAGTTCCACGCCAACCTAGAAAAAACAGCCAGTCATGGCATGAAATAAAAAAGTTCCACTCTATACTTTAGAGGCTTGAATGATTAGGCTTTGAAGGATGCTGGGATCCATGTGGCGACTAAGTTTTCTGCTAATGGCGATTTTGAGTGGGGTTCTGCTGCCGATTCGCTACCAGTTGGATGGGAAATTGGCTCAAGCCACAGCTTCTGTGCCGATGGCGGGGGTAGTATCTACTTTTGTCGGTGCGACCGTTTTGGTGGCGTTGTTGCTCTCGGGTCGTTTTGGTAACGTGCATTGGGCAGGTTTGCGCCTCAGTCCTTGGTGGAGTTACTTGGGCGGGATCTCCGGAGGATCCTACGTGCTGCTGGTGACCTATGCAGCTATCCAGGCGGGAACAACCCTGACCATTGGGATTGGGATTGCCACCCAGATGCTGAGTAGCTTGTTGGTGGATCATTTTGGCTGGTTGGGGTTGCAACAGCGGCCCTTGAGCTGGCAGCGACTGCTGGCTGGGATCCTTTTGATCATGGCGGTGGTGTTGCTTTTAAGTTAGGGAGTTGGGGGCTAGATGAACCTAGAGACTATACAAGCCGGGCTGGCCGCAGGAGTAGGCGGGGTTTTGTTTACCTTGGCCTTTGCCTTCAACAGCCGGTTGCACCGTTCTATTCACAGCTCCTTGGCAGCCTCCGCCATCAGTTTCACCATTTCCTTTTTGTTTGTTGGATCTCTGGTGGGGTTGTGGGGCCAATGGAATATCACCCCTCTCGGACAAGCTCCCTGGTGGGCCTTTTTGGGGGGAGCCACTGGCAGCTGCTCGATTATTCTCAGCCTGTTGGCTTTGCCCCAGATTGGGTTGGTGGCCTTGGGCATTGCCATTGTGTTTGGGCAGCTCGGGTTTTCCTTACTGATCGAGCAGTTTGGATTTACCACTCTAGTCAGTGGTGTGCTGGGGGCAAAAGAAGCGCTGGGGTTGTGCTTGATCCTGGTGGCTGTGGTACTCATTCAATCGCAACGGGAAGCCGCCCCCGCCGCTGAGAGTACGGCAGAATCCATTCCAGAAGATAGGGTGGAAGAACTTAACTAAGGGATCCCTGGATGGCTACTTTCCTACGAGACTGGAGCTACCAATACCCCTGGCTCTACCGCAGCATCAGCCGTGTGGCAGCCCTGAGTGTGGGGGGCTACGGGCGGTTACGCAGGTTGCCTTTAGAAGGGATCCACATCCATTCACAGGATCGGGTGTTGGATCTCTGTTGTGGCCCAGCAGAGGTAACGCCACTTTTGGCTCAGTTCAGTCAGCAGGTGACGGGGTTAGATGCTTCCCCGAAAGCCTTGAAGGCGGCCCGCCAGCGATTGCCACAGGTGGAGTTTGTGGAAGCCTTTGCCCAGACCATGCCTTTTCTCGATAACTGGTTTGACTGGGTGCACACCAGCCTGGCTCTACACGAGTTGACCTCCAGCGAGCGGGAGCAGGTACTGCAGGAGGTGTGGCGGGTGCTTAAACCGGGGGGCTGGCTGTTGATTCTGGATTTGCACGCTCCTGAACACCTCTGGGTTTGGCCGGGGTTGGCCTTATTCTTGGCCCTTTTTGAGACCGATACCGCCTGGGAACTGCTGAAGATCGATTTGCCCGAAGAATTACAGCAACAGGGGTGGCAGAATATCCGGCAGACATTCCATGGATTGGGGACTCTACAGGTGGTTCAGGCGCAAAAGCCCCCGGTTTAACCTGGTGTTTGGGATACCACCTCCAGCACCAAAATCGGCAGGATATTATCCTCTTCCCACAGCACATAGCTATTGCGGGATCCCTTGGGTTTGCGCTGTTGAGACTCAAGAACCCATCGGGAATCACGGGGATGCGTAGATTAGAGCCGGTGGCGTGATAAGTGCCCATATCCACGCCGAAGTACCAATCTTGACGGTCTTTCCAGATGAATTCGAGATCCCATACATACCGTCTATTCCTAGAGGCTGCATGCAAAGTTCAAGCTAACTGTCCGTGAATCCGAGGCGCACTTGGCTAGAGAGGCATGTCCAGGATGCAAAACATGTCAGGATGACAGTGCCACCGGATCTACCCCTCAGCGACAACTGTGAATATCTTGAATATCTTATGGATGAAGCCTTGGTTGACCCAATTACAGCAGCCAGCTTTCGCCAAATTGACCATGAAATTGGCCCGCACCCGTGGCAAGGGATCCAGTACGAAGTGGTTCGAAGAGCCATTCATGCGACTGCCGACTTTGAATTGCAGGAGCGCTTTGTTTTCAGCCCGAACGCCATTGAACAAGCTCTAGTCGCCCTGCGGGAAAAACGGCCCATCATTGTCGACGTGAACATGGTGGCTGCCGGGATCCAGTCTCGACTGGTGGCCGCTGGGATCCCGTTGCATTGTGCGCTGGACTGGGTGGAGGAGCCCCGTTTGCCGGGGCAAACCCGCACCGCCAACGGCATGCTGAACTTGGCGCAACTTTACCCGGAGGCTCTGTTTGTAATCGGCAATGCCCCCACAGCCCTGCTGGCCTTGGTGGGTGAGATTCAGGCTGGGCGAGTACGGCCCTGTATGGTGATCGGGGTGCCGGTCGGGTTTGTGGCGGTAGAAGAGGCAAAGCAAGCGTTGGCACAGACGAATGTTCCCCAGATTCGGGTGGAAGGGCGTAAAGGGGGATCCCCGGTAGCAGCGGCAATTGTCAATGCCCTGCTGACAGCTGCCCAAAGGGATCCCACCCCAACTGACTAGAATTGGGGATAAGTCTTCAGTGACAGGCGTGTCTCATGACCCCGCAACAAGAGGAATGGCTGATCCGCAATCTTCAGCAGCAACAGGAGCAACTGCAGGAGATGCGGGCCGAGAACCGGCAACGGCGAGAGGAATTCCAACTGCAACTCCAGCAGACTCAGGCACAGTTTGAGAATCAAATGCGGGAGCTGAGAGAAGGATTTGCCACCCAAATTGCAGACATCCGCACCCAACAGCAACGCTCCGCCGAACGTTTTGAAGCTCAAATGGCAGAGATGCGGCAAGAATTCGCAACTCAAATTGCAGACATCCGCACCGAACAGCAGCGCTCTGCCGAACGTTTTGAAGCTCAAATGGCAGAGATGCGCGCCGAACGCCAGGCTTCTGCGGCTCAATTCCAGGTGGAGATCCAGGAAATCAAGGTGTTAATTCAACACAATCAGGAGCGGATTCGGCAAAATGAAGAGCTGATCCGTGCCAATGAAGAGCGCGGACAGACCCTAGAAGTTTCTGTAGAAGAGTATCGCCGCGATATGCAGGCCGGGTTCGCAGAACTGCGGGAAGCCCAAGCCCTAATGATGCAGCAGTTTCGCAAGCGGGATGGCCGTCTGGTTGAGGCTCAACTGGGGTTCATCCGGGAAATGCAGCGAGAAATAGCTGAGCTGCGCCTGGATTTTCTTAATCACATGCGCCAGTATCACCCCTCTATTGAACGTTAAATGGCAGCTGTGAATTCATCTGCTCAGTACCCTAGGCTGGTGGTGGTAGGGGTAGCCTTGGATGGTTCCGTTGCCTCTTGGGGGATCCCACCCTTATCCAGAGCGCAAACTTTGGTCGGGGTGCCCAATCTCCTCACCCACTTTGCCAATCATCCGGCTCGCAAGGTGCCTTTGACCGGAGCTGTGGAGAGCTGGATCCCGCTCCTGAAACAGGAACTGGCTCAAGGATCTTTGGTGTTGTTAGCCAGCGGAGATCCTCTCTTTTTTGGTATTGGGCGATTGCTCACGGAGCACTTCTGTGCAGAAGAATTGGCTTTTTACCCCCAGGTCAGCTCGGTGCAGTTGGCCCTGAATCGCTTACAGATCCCTTGGCAGGAAGCGACGATTCTCAGTGTGCATGGGCGTGGACTGGAGCGGCTGGAACCCGTCCTCAAACAGGGATCCTCCCCGGTTGTGGTGCTGACGGATCCGCAGCATTCTCCCACCCTACTGGCGCAATTGATCCGGGATTTACGCTTGCCCACGCGCTATCAAGCCTGGGTATGTAGTCAACTGGGATCTCCTCAAGAACAGATAGTTCCCCTGGAGGAGTGCCAGACTCAAACCTTCCTCAGTCCCAACCTAGTGGTGCTGCGGCGGGTTGAAGTGGAACCGGATCCCGGTCACTGGCCGCTGTTGGGGATCCCGGACGATCAGTTTCATACTTTTCCGGATCAACCGGGCCTGATCACCAAACAAACCATTCGTCTGCTCACCTTGGGATTCTTGCAACTGCCACGAGCAGGGGTGGTGTGGGATATTGGCGCAGGCACAGGTTCAGTGGCCATCGAAATCGCGCGATTATCGGCGGAGCTGCAGGTGTATGCGATCGAACGCAACGCCATGGGGATTCGCTTAATTGAGCGCAACATTCAACGCTTCGGTCTTGAGAATGTACAGGTCATCGCCGGTGCAGCCCCTGAGGTCTTGGAGGCTTTGCCAGATCCGGATCGCATTTTGCTGGGCGGTGGCGGGAAGGCCATCGGATCCTTACTGCCCCTGTTGCAGGCCCGGCTGCGGCCCCAAGGGGTTTTGGTGGCCAACTTCGCCACACTGGAAACCTGCAGCGAAACTCTGCAAGGGTTGCGCTCTCAAGGCTGGCAGGTCAGGGTAGAGCATATCCAGATCTCTCGTTCGACTATCCTGGCAGAGGGTACCCGTTTTGCCCCTCTGAACCCGGTTTACTTGCTGCAAGGGATCCCTTCATCACAAAACATGAGGAAGCCCTAGAGATCTCCCCCTTCTTGCTACGAGTGAAGTACCCGACGCTCATTGCTACGCAATAGAGCGCGGGCTTCTTTGTTCATCGGGACTTGCCTCCGAGAGGGTAGACTTGCGCCTTCCTCCCTTTGGTCTTACAGTCCCTCCCAAAGCAGAA
>JAUQVI010000087.1:0-12315 GCA_039794885.1 Thermostichus sp. DG02_5_bins_236 | reverse complement strand
TCGGCGGGCAGCCGAGAACTAAACGCTTGGGGAGATTAGGCCTCTATTCTTTCTGGCTTCGGCCTGATTGGGTAAGCTCGGTCGTTGAACCAAGAATCCCACTGGCTTCAGCCGTGGGAGTGTCAATTTTTCAGAGAACAGAGCGAGCCCCTGTGAGGATACAGCTCTTGCTCGGGTTTCCTACAATAGTGCCTGTGTTTTTGACAGATCGTATGCCAACTTACCATCACCTGCACACCGCCCTTTGGGTTACCGATCTGGCCAGGGCAGAACACTTTTATGGAACGGTGCTCGGGATCCCAAAAGTGGAGCGCTTACCCTTTAACTTCCCCGGTGCTTGGTATCAGGTAGGTGCTTCGCAAATTCATTTGATCGTGGCTGAGGATCCGGTTGATCAAGGGTGCCGAGCCGAAAAGTGGGGGCGCAACCCACACCTAGCTTTGGGAGTGGATGACTTGGAGGCACTGAAAACTCGCCTGCTACAGGCTGGATACGGGGTGCAAATGAGCGCTTCCGGTCGGGCTGCCCTGTTTGTACAGGATCCAGATGGAAATGTGATAGAGCTAAGCTCCGCTAACGCGAAAGAGCTAAGCTCCGCTAACGCGAAAGAGCTAAGCTCCGCTAACGCGAAAGAGCCATGAGCAACTCTTTTTGGGGGCATTCCACTTCAAAGGCTCAGGAAGAAAGTTCTCCGTTGAGAATCGCCCCCGCCACCGGATTGGTTAGCTCCGAGCAGATGCAGCCAGTGGAGGAGCGCCTTTTTGCTGCCGGAATGCCCGTTGCAGCTCTGATGGAAAAGGTGGGGCTGGCAATTTTCGCCCAGTTGCAAAGGGATTTCCCGCAAGTGACTCGCATCGGGATCCTCTGTGGGACGGGGCACAACGGTGGTGATGGCTTGGTGGTGGGGCGGGAACTGCTCCTAGCCGGAAAAACCGTGAATGTTTGGCTGGGCAAGCCGGATCTAAAGCCCCTGACGGCGGATCATGCCCGCTATCTCAAGGCTTTGGGAGCCGAGTTTGTCACAGATATTGGGGAGTTGGCAGATTGTGACCTGCTCATCGATGCTCTCTTCGGGATTGGGTTGAACCGGCCCTTGGGGGATCCCTGGGTGGGGGCAGTGGGATGGGCCAATGCCAGCAGGATCCCCATCCTCAGCCTGGATCTGCCTTCTGGACTGAACGACCAAACCGGCGAAATATGGGGTTGCTGCGTGCGAGCTGCGTGCACTTATAGCCTGGGCCTGTGGAAGCGGGGGCTGTGGCAGGAGGCGGCTCTGCCCTGGGTAGGGCAGTTGCACCGCATCGATTTTGGGATCCCTGATTGGGCTTTGCTGGGAGAAGAATTCTTGACCGTCCCCCGGTTGTTGCTGCAGCCTTGGTCTCACTTTCCGCCGGATCCCCCTCTAGATACCCATAAATACCGCCAGGGATCCCTGCTGATCGTGGCTGGTTCGGCGGCCTATGCTGGGGCGGCAGTGTTGGCGGGGTTGGGAGCGCGGGGCAGTGGGGCGGGGATGGTGACAATGGTGGTGCCAACTGAGTTGAAATCCCTGATTCATACTGTTTTGCCGGAGGTACTGGTGCATGCCTGGGAAGGGATCCCCACCTTGCCGCCGGAAAAATCCCCAGAAAAAGGCTTTCAGGCCGTGGCCGTGGGGCCAGGTTTGGGAGAAATCCGTTTGCCTCTGCTGGAAGCTCTGCTGCAGGATTGGACAGGGATCCCTTGGGTGATCGATGCAGATGGACTGAATGGGTTGGCGCAGTTGGGGGTGGATCACTTGCGCAGGCGGGGGATCCAGGCAATTTTGACTCCCCACTTGGGAGAGTTTCGACGACTGTTTCCCTGGATCCCGCTGTCGGATCGCATCGAAGCAGCTCAACAGGCGGCGGCTCAAAGTGGAGCCGTGGTGGTGTTGAAGGGATCCCGAACAGTGATCGCAGCTCCCAATGGTCAGTGTTGGGTCAACCCATACAGTACCCCGGCCTTGGCTCGTGGTGGCAGTGGTGATGTGTTGACGGGGTTGATCGGGGGTTTGTTAGCCCGATGGGGCGGCACAGGATCCCCAATTGACGAGTTGATCCTGCTCCGTTGTGCTTGCGCGGGGGTGTGGTGGCACGCCCAGACCGCTTTACAACTGGTGGAAGAACGGGGTCTAACAGGAGTAGATCCGGCGCGGTTGGCGGAGCATTTGCCCCAGGCGCTACAAACTCTCCGACAGGAGCAACCTATTCATGCCATGTTGCAGGCGGGTGAATACTCAAAGCATAGCCCAAGCCCTCCTGCTTTCTTCTAGCCTAGACACTGCCACGACACCAAAACCTGCTTCAGAAGGTTCCCATTGACCTCTTGATAGCAGCTACAGCCCTCCAGAATCATTTCAGGGTTACGGCAAACCTAAGAGAGTTTGAACGAATTCCTGGGTTACAGGTCGAAAATTGGCGGCACTCTTAACTGAACCCTTAAAGGTGAGTTCAGCCTCACACTTAAGCAGGTATTTAGGGGGATAGAGACTGAATCTCGAGTGTATCTCCCACTTGTAAATCAAGGTCAGCAGCCGTACCTCCACGGAATTCGAGCACCCCGTCCACCAACTGCGAAGGAGGTGGCCCATAGGTTGGGCAGGGTTGAGCTGGGCAGCCAGGTACATCGGCGGCAATGTACACCACTTGACCCTGGTACAAAAAAATGATGTCCAGGTTGATCAAGGTATTGAACATCCAAAAGGAAGCCGGTCGAGGGGGATCAAAGGGAAACCACATGCCCCGGTCTTCCGGCAAATCGGTGCGAAACATCAAGCCAATGCGCTGTTGCTCAGGGGTGCGGGCCACTTCCAGCTCAAAGGGTTGACCGGCGATGGTCACCTCTGCTTCTACCGTCAGTTGTTGAGGTTGCGCTGCTGCTGAAAAAGGATTGGCGGCTGCCTCGGCAACCTGCACTTGCGAGGATTTACCTGCTGAAGACGTACATCCCAGCCCAGATCCCAGTAGCAGCAAACCCAGGCTCAAGTAGCCGGTCATTTTGCGCCATGTTGTCGCCATGTTTCACCCCTTTGTAATTCTTCTGTATTCTTCATTTGTATTCTTCATTCAAGCTATTTCTGGGCAGGCTTTATCCTAACTCGTGGGCTCCTTTGGACAGAGACGGATGCGGAGGGATCCCTGGCAAGATTCTCTCTGTCTAACTCATGGGTGCTCTTGCATACTTCCCTTTACTGCAAACCGCTGACCTGTGGCCCACTCAAGCGCAGCGGAATTGGCAAGCCCTGGCAGGAACACCCTAAGGCTGACTCGATAGCATAGCAGTAGGCTCCGCAGGGTGCGGAGTGGGAAAAAGCCTTAGTCCCAATGGGAGAGCCGCCGCCATGCGCCTGATCAATCCTTTGAATTGGCCCTACAAAGTCGTAAGCCGGATCCCCCTCTTGGCTCTGCTCAGTCTATTGTTGTTGGGATCTCGTTCGGTAGCACAAGAAACCCCGGTGCGGATCCCGTTTGAACCGACGGTGACCTACGGGGAAGGGTATGGAGAAAAAGCTGTGGCACAACAAGCGCAGACCCGCTTTGATCTGAAGTTGTTCGATCAACTGCTACAGCAACGGCCGCAAGAGAATCTTTTGTTCTCGCCGTTAAGCATTCATCTGGCCTTGAGCATGGTGTATAACGGTGCTTCTGGAGAGACCCAAGCCGCCATTGCCGAGGTTCTAGAAGCAGAAGAGTTGTCCATCACCGAGTTGAACTGGGCCAATGCCCAACTGGTACGACGGCTGGTGGAGGGCTCCCGGTTGGAGGAGGGAACTTCGGTACAGGTGCAAATTGCCAATGGACTTTGGGTAGATCAGGCCCTGACTTTGCGGCCCCAGTTTTTGCAGGCTTCTGCCAGCTATTACCAAGCGCTTGTGAATCGGGTGGATCTTGGATCCCGGCAAACCGTTGAGGATATTAATACCTGGGTGGCAAATCGCACCCAAGGCAAGATCGACCGTCTTGTGGATCGGCTGAGCCGGGATGATCTGATGGTGTTACTCAATGCCATCTATTTCAAGGGGGAGTGGAGGCAGCCGTTTGATCCAGACCAAACACAGTTGCAACCCTTTACCCTCGCAGATGGCAGCCAGGTGGAAGTGCCGATGATGGCCCAATCCGGTCACTACAGCTACCTGGAAACCGATCTGCTCCAGGTGGTGCGTCTGCCCTATGGCGAAGGGGAAATGGAAATGGTGATCCTCTTGCCGAAGGAGGGTGTGGATCCAGAAGCACTGCGAGCGGAGCTCAACCCAGAAACGTGGGGGGAATGGACGGGATCCCTACGGTCACGGGCCGGTTCGGTACGGATCCCGCGATTCAACTTGGCCTACGAAACGGATCTCATGCCAACGTTGAAGCAGTTGGGCATGGGCATCGCCTTCTCCGGTAGAGCGGATTTTAGCCAAATGACCTCAGAGCCTGCTCAGATCAGTCAGATTATCCACAAAGCGATGATCGAGGTGAACGAAGAGGGATCCGAAGCAGCGGCTGTTACCGGGGTGATCCTTTCCCGTACCGCTATCGATCGGGAGGAACCCTTCCAATTGGTGGCAGATCGACCCTTCTGGTTTGCCATTCGAGACACAGAAACCGAGGCGGTACTCTTCATGGGATCCGTGGTGGATCCCCGCTGAACCGGCCACACTTTGCCACACTGGATCAATCGGGATGCATGGGGATCCCTGTGAGCTGGAGACTGGATACCTGTGATACACGCCTTGATCTCCCCGGACAAAACCCAACTTCCCCCTGGGACGGTGGTGCGCATTCCCGGCACCTGGCACGATTACTGTGCCCTGCGGGACAGCCGGGGGGATGGCTCGATTCCCCGCATGAAATACCGCCAAGGCGAGATCCTGCTGATGAGCCCTTTACCCAGACATGGCCGAGAGGCACATCTGATTTCCCGAATGGTGGAAAGCCTTCTCGACAGTCAGCAACGGGACTTTGAGGCTTTTACTCCCATCACGATGGAGCTACCCGAAGAGGGAGGTATTGAACCCGATTACTGTTTCTACATCGATAATCTGAGTGCTTCTCTCGGCAAAGATCGCATGGACTGGAGTGTAGATCCGCCGCCTGATTTGGTGATCGAAATAGATGTCACTACCTATACGGCTGCCGAAGACTATTGGCCCTACCGAGTTCCAGAGGTTTGGTTACTAAAGCACTCAGGATTACAAATTTATGCTTGGGCGGAAGTAGGCTATCAACTGCGTTCTTCCAGCCGCTTTTTCCCAGAATTGAACCTTTCAAGCCTGGTTTCCACTCTGATCCAGTCCGCCTTAGAAAAAGGCAGTGGGCGAGCCCTGAGGGAGTGGCGTCGTTCATTACCTGTTGATTTGGATGTTGAATAGGTTGAATAAATAGTCAATCCAAACCCGAGCAGACTGTTACTGAAGATCCCGCACTGGGCGAGAAATCGGTGCCAGGTAAATCAACAAAGCTCCCGCCGCAAACCCCATGGCATTGCGCAACAACGGGATCCAGTCCGTTGTACGGGTCACCACTGGGCCAATCCCAAAAGCCCCAAACAAAATGAACCACAAAGGAGAAATGAGCAAAGCCCAGCGCCAGTTAAATAGTTCTTCCGCATGGCGGGGTTTACCAGCAAATCCAAAGACAAAACCGCCCAGAATAGAAGTCGCCAAGGTCAAGATCCACTGTTCTTGTGGCAATCCGGGCACCACCCGACAGCCCCCCTGATGGAAACAGCGATCTAAGGTACTCACCGTCTCCATAATCGCCCGGTGACTGCCATGCTCCCGCACGTAAAACTGGTTGCCAAAGCGGGATTGCAACTCGATCCAAAAGGTACGTGGCAAAACCTCCCGCACAGCATCTCCAACGTTAAAGGCCAGCAGATTGCCACCTCTGGGATCCGCCACCATCAGCACACTGCGCTCATTTAAGCCCCAGTAATCTTTTACTTGGCGGCCCGGCGTTTGATCAAACTGGGTCAGTACCCGCAGCTTCCAACCGGTGTCTTGCTCTAGCTTGTGCAACTGTTGCGCCAGTTGAGTTTCTTGAGTACTGGTCAACTGATCCGCCAAATCTAAAACCGGCAAGGCGGGCTGAGGCAAATCCATCTGCACCACCGGCAAAGCAGGCTGCGCCCAAGTCAGGGATCCGCCGCCAAGCCAAAGGCACAACCCAACGCAAAGACCCACCCCAACACGGAGTATCCGTTGCCACCCTGTGCTCATGCTGATCCCTCCCCTGAAAGCGTGTCCGATGCTAAGATACTGAGGACTAATGTTAAGAAGTATTTCAAGTTCTTATAGATCCATCATGCACTGGAACAAACCGTTTGGCCAGGGGGATCGTGACCATTGATTGGATCAAGAGAAGGTGAATACTTAGTTCATTAAATGTTCTGACTTAGATAGATGGGCTGCTGGCATTACGATATACACTCCTTCTAGAGGGTGTCCGAAAAACTCTTATGGTGAGGGGCCTCAGTTGTTTTTTAAGTTGAAGTGCTGAATGAGTATCACCCGCATCGATATCACTGCTTCCCCTGGCCCGGTTATGAGTCGTTGTGTGATGTTCGGCCACTGGGTCTATTTGGCTGGGGTGACGGCTCCGGATGCCTCTGAAGATGTGAAAGGCCAGACTCGACAGAGCCTGACCCTGAGCGACCAGTACTTGGCCTAAGTGGGGAGCAACAAATCTCAGCTTCTGACTGCCTAGATTTGGCTCAAGAATATGGCTCTGTTTTCGGCGATGAACTCTGTCTGGAATACCTGGGTGGGGATCCAACTTGCCTGTGCGAGCCTGTGTAGGCACCGATATGGCCCGACCTGATGTCTTGATTGAGATCAAAGTCACTGCGGCTTGTTCATTCACTACCGACTCATCTACTGATGATTAGCGCTGCCGCGCATCGAGCACAAATAGCCCACTACCTACCGTAAACAGCAGACTGGCTACCACCCCCAGCAGCGTTTGGATGACCTTCAAATCAGCACCCAAATTCATCAACTCGCTCACCCCAAACAGGCTGCTCCCCACCAAAAACAACCAACTGGCCAACTCATAGCGGTGGTTTGTTTGCCTGATGTGCCTCATGCTTCCTCCGACTGTAACTGCCCATAGGCTGCAGCGGCAGCAGCCATTTCAGCAGCTTTTTTCGAGCGGCCTTCTCCTCGGCCCCAGCATTGTCCATGCCCCCAAACCTCCATGGTGAAATGGGGTGGATGTTCTTGCGCAGCCACCAGGCGATATTCCGGTAAATCGCCCCAAAGGCGTTGGGTGAGTTCCTGTAAAGCCGCTTTCGGGTTGCGCCGGGTCGGATCTTGAAACCACTCCTCCACTCGCTGACGCAGATAGGGATCCAACCAGGGATGGAGACTGGGCAGGGTATGGATACCCCAACTGAGATAAAAGGATCCCAGTAGCGCCTCGAAGGCATCTGCCAATCGGCGATCTCGTCCGGCTGGATCTTTTTGGGAGCTGGATCCCAACTCCAGATAGCGCTCCAGACCATGTAGATCTGCCAGTTCCGCCAAATGAGCATCACTAATCAAATCAGAGCGAATGGCGGTCAACTCTCCCACCGACAAATCTGGGTAAGACTCGAACAAGAATTCCGTGGCCAAAATCCGTAGGACAGAATCCCCCAGCAACTCCAGACGATCATTGTTTCGCTGGCTATCCAGAGAGGGGTGAATCAGGGCTTGATCCAACAAATCCCAGCGCAGTTGCACCAGCAAAGCAGAATCCTTGAACCCAAGACGGCTCAGAAGGTGCTCCAGGGCACGGCGACGGGAAGGGATCAGCTCAGACATACCATGCAAAGCAAAACCGAGCAAAGTTGGAGATTGTCAGATAGGGATCCGATATGGAAACTTTTACACTCCTAAAGTCTCCAGTCAACGACCGCACCCACAAGAGGAGCTCTGAAGCATACAGCAGATTGACTGCTGACTGTTCCACCGTCCCAATTTAAGTACCAATTTAAGTAAAGGTTGCATTCCGGAAGTTGCCCAAGGTCTGTTCCCCAGAACTGGGTATGATCCTGGTGTGGGGATCCTTTGGAGATCAGAATGGAAACGCAGTCCCTCTCGCCGCTCGACCAACTGCAAGCCATTGCCGCAGAAGAGGGCAAACCCCTACAGGAGCTTTTGGATGAGGCGATTTACCTGTTGCGGCGCATCCGCGTCAAAGCCCTGGATCGAGAAACTCGCAGGGATCCCAAAACTGTACAGAGGGACTTTGGAACAACTCCCTCCGCTTGGGCCCGACAGGAAATTGAGGAAGATGCGGGCCTGATGGAAGATCTCCTTTCGGTCTATCGGGATCCTGTAGAGTGGCAGGCTTTGTTGCTCACTTTACAAAAACGTGCCGCTGGAGAAAGCGCTTGAGGGGGATCCCTGGAAGAAGGATGTTAATCTATGTAAAGTCTTTTTAATAAACTCTTGCTTTTGCCTCGCTCATGAACGCTCACGATTGGTCAACCACCGAACAGCAAATTGCCCAAGCTGCTTTTAAGAACGCCTACAACCGCGAAACCTCCACCCTGATTCAGGATGTACGGGCCAAAGCCGGTTCCATCGCCCGCTTAGAGGATCTCTGGCGGCTGCATGACTTTCTCAGTGCCCGTCGCCACGAAATTGACGGCAAGTATGACTACAGCTACCCGAGTTTGATTTTTGTATTTGCGGGGTTGCTGCGGGAGGGCTGGCTACACTTAGGAGATCTGGAGGGACTCAGCCGCGACAAACTGGCCAAGATTACCTCGTTGGCGCGCATGTAAGTCAGAATATGGATCCCTTAGTCAATTTACATTTTTTTACATTTTCCGTAACTAACGGTAAGGTGAGGAGTGGAGCTTGAATTTTTGAAGCCCCTTACCGATAGGACTGAATCATGCCTTACAACGTAGAGACCGCTCGCACCATCTTTCCGGAGACTCTTGCTGCGGATGTTGTCCCTGCAACCATTGCCCGATTTAACCAGCTCAGTGTAGAAGACCAACTGGCCCTGATCTGGTTTGCATACCTAGAAATGGGCAAAACCATCACCATTGCCGCCCCCGGCGCCGCCAGTATGGTCTTAGCCGAGCGTACCCTTGAGGAGTTCCGGAAAATGTCCTTCCGAGAGCAGACCCAAGCCATGTGCGACTTGGCCAACCATGCCGATACTCCCATTTGTCGTACCTATGCTATCTGGTCGCCGAACGTCAAGTTGGGGTTCTGGTACCAGTTGGGCAAGTGGATGGAGGAAGGGATTGTTGCACCCATCCCGGAAGGATATCGCCTCTCCGCCAATGCTTCTGCTGTGTTGCAAGCTATTCAAGCGGCTGATTCCGGCCAACAGATCACGATTTTGCGCAACGCAGTGGTGGACATGGGCTATGACCCCGCCAAGTTGGGCCAGTTTAACCGCGTCAGTGAACCCGTAGTGCCTCCCAAATCCATGTCAGAGCGCACCAAGGTTTCCATCGAAGGGATCACCAACCCCACCATCCTCAACTACATGGACAACCTCAACGCCAATGATTTCGATGCCTTGATCAAGCTGTTCACGCCTGATGGAGCTCTACAGCCCCCCTTCCAACGCCCAATTGTCGGCACTGAAGCCATCTTGCGCTTCTTCCGGGAGGAGTGCCAAAACTTGAAGCTTTTGCCGGAGCGGGGGGTGTCTGAGCCAGCTGAAGATGGCTACACGCAAATTAAGGTGACTGGAAAAGTGCAGACCCCTTGGTTTGGTGGCAATGTCGGTATGAATGTGGCCTGGCGATTTTTGTTGAACCCGGAGAATCAGATTTTCTTTGTGGCGATTGACCTGCTGGCTTCACCCAAGGAACTGCTGAATTTCATCCGTTGAGGATCCCATAACCCGAAGGATTCAAACGGATTCTATTTGAGACAGTGAATTCTGCTCTCACCTTTGAGAGTGGGCAAGTGCCAGACAAGGTGAGTGAAAAAAGCGTGCCCGCATTTGGGGAACGCTTTTTTTGTCTAGAGTTTTTTGAAGCCAGAAGAAGCCGTTGTCTTTACTTTATTCCGGTTGGCAAAGTCGGGCAATTGAAATAGAGCTAACAGCTCGATCACTGCTGGTGGAGGAAGCGATGCTGGAAATACGGGATCCAATGTCGCTCTTAGCCCCGAAGCTGTTGATGCTCTCGGCAGTAGGAGTGGGTCGAGATGGCAGGATGGGTGAGTGCACAGCCTTGGGAAACCCCCCGCCCGTTTGTGAGTCTGCCGGTTTTTCCGCTGGCTGAACAGGGGGAATAACCCCAATCTCAGAAGACCCTGAAGCTATTTTTGGAGCTTCTCCGGTTGGGGTCGAAATCTCCAGAGCGATCTCAGAGTTAGGGGATTCAGAAACAGGGGCAGGTACGGCTTTATCCTCTGGTGCTTGCGGTTCGGAGGGTTCCGCTACAGGCTCCGGTTCGGGGGTGGCCGTTTCTGCCGTCGGGGCCGGGCGCTTACCAACAAGCATTTGCATAAAGTCATCGGTGGCATCCTCAGCCGGCTTACCCGATTCCAACCCGGAGGATTCCTTCTTGCTGGCATCTTCGGTGGCACTCATGGCAGCAAAGGCATCCCAAGCTTTACTGGGGGCAGTGGGGGTTTTGCTTGAAACTGCATCCAATTTTGACAAGGGATCCCGACCGGAGGGAGTCGCTTTGGGAGCAGGTCGTGGAACTGGAGTTGTAGCGCGGGTGGAGAGATCTTTGGCAGGAGGCTGCTTGGGTTGAGGGGACAGCGGAGGGACAGGCTTGCGCGTCGAGGAGGCAGGGGGAATTGGGGGGGCTTGACCCGCGATCTTTCCCCATAAAGCTTTGAAGGCTTGCCACATGACCGTTTTGGCTCCTGATCGAAGGGGTGCAGCTGCGAATGGTGTTATCCTGCCATGCCCTGACTGGAGAATCCATCCCCACTACTCAGATCTTGATAGAGCAAAGTCATAATGAGTATGATTAAGTAGCTTGTCGTCAACTGAGAGTGATCTCCCGATGGCTCAGATTCGAGAAATTCCGCTTGCCCAAATTCGCCGTCCGCTGCCGCGTCAAACGGATCCGGATAAGGTGCTGGCACTGATGGCTTCCATCGATGAAATTGGCCTGCAAGAACCGATTGAGGTTCTAGAGGTGGAAGGGAAATATTATGGGTTTTCTGGCTGTCACCGTTACGAAGCCTTTACTCGTTTGGGCAAGGAGCGAATCCCCTGTCGAGTCCGGAAGGCACCACGTGCTGTTTTGAAGCTGCATCTGGCTTAACGGGATCCCTGGCCAACCCTCGAGGATCCCATCACTCCGTCGGTTCCTCTTCTGCGCTATAGCCCCGTTCATAGGCAAAACGAACCAACTGCGAGCGGTTTTCTAGAGAGAGCTTGCTCAGAATATTGGTTAAGTGGGTTTGTACCGTGCGCGGGCTGATGAACAGTTTCTCGCCAATTTGCTTGTTGGTGGAGCCGCGAATCACCTCTCGAAACACCCGTTCTTCGGCAGCGGTTAGCGGCAGCTCAGCTGGAGTCGGGCGGGGCGCCGCTTCGGGTTTTGCCTGTGGCTGCTGTTGGATCAGGCGCAGAATTTCCGATTGGGTACGGCGAGATCGTTCAATCTGGGCTTCGATTTTGGCCACCAATTCCAGCGGTTCAAAGGGTTTGATGATGTAGTCATCCGCCCCCCACTCATAGCCCTGAACCCGGTCATCCACTTCCCCCCGTGACGACAAAAAGATGAAGGGGACAAGTTCCCCGCCCCGCTGCTGACGCAGTTGCCGACAGAATTCAAAGCCATCCATCTCCGGCATCACCACATCAGAAACCACCACATCCGGTTGTTCCTGGGCAAAAAGACGCAAGCCTTCCACACCTGAAGCACCCGTGCAAACTCGATAGCCATGCTGAGTGAGGTGGCGGCTCAGAACCTTTAGTGACAGGGGATCGTCATCTACGACCAGTACACGCTTCATTGCTGACTCAAAGGGGAAGCTGTCGGGGAAAGAGAGAGGGTGTTATCCGCCAAGCGTGCCAAGACTTAGGCATAGACCCTTGCCACATGATAGTGACTGAATCCGAGGCTGTCTTGCTGGATTCCCAGCGGCTGCAGAGGTGAGCTGCTGATAAGGATCCTGAACCGATCTTACTTATAGTAGCGAGGAGTTTGGGAAGTGATAAAGTCCACCCTTTCGATTCACCGACGGTTTTAACATTGGTACCGTTCGCCTGATTGGCACCTATGATTGATCTGGGGTTTTACGAGCCTGAGCAGAGCAAGCAGGTGCGAATCATCCGGCGAGCGGTTTGCGCCTTCCCGTCAGGGTGGCGGCCGCCATCAACA
>JAUQVI010000086.1:0-12379 GCA_039794885.1 Thermostichus sp. DG02_5_bins_236 | reverse complement strand
TCTGGGGAGTCTTCTGTGCAGGAGGGAGTCCTTTGGCTGATCCAACGCTGCCATGAGGGCAAACAGGTGGTCCATCTCAAGTCTGGGGATCCGCTGATTTTTGGCCGTACTCGCGAAGAGGTAGAAGTGCTCACCGAGGCTGGCTGCCCTTTTGAGATTCTACCGGGGTTGTCTTCTGCTCTAGCCGGCCCTCTCTGGGCAGGGATCCCTTTAACAGATAAGCACTGGAGTCGAGCTTTTGCCGTTCTCACCGCCCACGAGCTGGAGTCTTTACCTTGGGGGGCTTTGGCTCAGTTGGACACCTTGGTAATTTTAATGGGATCCCGACAGCGGCAGGCGATTGCAGCCCAGTTGGTGGATGCAGGGATCCCTCTGGAGCGACCTGTGGCTTTGATCTGGGGGGCAGGGCAGGCAGCGCAGCAGGTTTGGGTGGGGATGCTGGCTGATCTTCTCACCGGGGAAGGTGAGGGGCAAGATAACTCCAAGAAACTGCCAGGTCTATTGGTGATTGGGGAAGTCGTCAAGCTACAACGGAAGTTTTTATCTGGGATCCCGACCTTGCCAGAACCAGCCCTCTTAGCGGGTAAAACCGTTTTGGTCACCCGTTCAGAAGGACAATCGGAAACTTTTCGGGAACTGCTGCACAGGCAAGGGGCGAGGGTTCTGGAGATGCCCACCCTGATCATTCAACCCCCCGAGAGCTGGGATCCCTTGGATGCGGCCATTGCCTGTCTGGCCCAGTTTGACTGGCTACTGTTGACTTCTGCCAATGCCGTTACCCATTTCTTTGCGCGGCTGCACCATCACGGGCAAGATAGTCGCGCCCTGCATGCCCTCAAGGTAGCGGTGGTGGGATCCAAAACGGCAGCGGTGCTGGCCCAATACGGTATTCATCCCGATCTAGTGCCGCCGGAATTTGTGGCCGATGCCCTCCTAGAGGTCTGGCCGCAGCCAGAGACAAAACAACGGATTCTCTTTCCCAGGGTGCAGTCCGGTGGGCGGGATGTGTTGGTACAGGGGTTGCGGCAGCGGGGAGCCGTGGTAGAGGAAATTGCAGCCTATGAGTCTGTCTGTCCCTCGGCAGCGGATCCGCAGGTCATCGCAGCCCTAAAGACCGGTCAAGTTGATATCCTCAGCTTTGCCAGCTCCAAGACGGTGCAACACTTTGCCCACTTGCTCCGACAGGCAGGGTTGGGAGCAGAGATCTGGGATCCGCCGGTGCAGATTGCAGCCATTGGCCCCAAAACTGCAGAAGCCTGTGTAGCTGCGTTGGGTCGAGTGGATATTGAGGCGAAGGAATACACCCTAGAAGGGCTGGTAGAAGCAATGGTTGCCACTCTCCGGAGATGACCAGAGCATCCAACCATTGGATAATACGGATCCCAGATCCTTTGGGTTGTGGGGAGAGCACCATCATTCGCGCCAGCAGGCCAAAGGCGCAAGGATCACAGACTATGTGGCACAGTGCCAAAACCTATGAAGATATTCGTTACGAAAAAAGCGATGGTATCGCCAAAATCACCATTAACCGTCCCCATAAGCGCAATGCCTTTCGCCCCAAAACGATTCTGGAATTGATCGATGCCTTTTCCAATGTGCGGGAGGATCCCCGTATTGGAGTTGTATTGTTTACCGGAGCAGGGCCCCATAGCGATGGCCAGTATGCGTTTTGTTCGGGTGGGGATCAGAGTGTGCGCGGCGAGGCCGGTTACCTGGATGAAGCTGGGATCCCCCGCTTGAATGTGTTGGACTTGCAACGGCTGATTCGTTCCTTGCCGAAAGTGGTGATTGCCTTGGTGGCAGGCTATGCCATTGGGGGTGGCCATGTGTTGCACCTGATTTGTGACCTCACCATCGCCGCCGACAACGCCATTTTTGGTCAGACCGGCCCCAAGGTCGGTAGCTTCGACGGGGGGTTTGGGGCCAGCTACTTAGCCCGGGTGGTGGGGCAGAAAAAAGCGCGAGAAATTTGGTTTCTCTGCCAACAATATACGGCAGCGCAAGCTCTGGAGATGGGTTTGGTGAATGCAGTGGTACCGGTGGAGGAGCTGGAAGCCGAAGGGATCCGCTGGGCCCAGGAAATCTTGCAAAAAAGCCCGCTGGCCATCCGCTGCCTCAAAGCTGCCTTCAATGCCGATTGTGATGGTCAGGCCGGTCTACAGGAGTTGGCCGGAGATGCAACGCTGCTGTTTTACATGACCGAGGAAGCCGCTGAAGGCAAACGAGCCTTTTTGGAAAAGCGCCCCCCCGACTTTCGCCAATTTCCTTGGCTACCTTAGCTTTGCAGCCGAGGGGGAACGGAACAACTGCACAGGATCAACCGAGGAGCTTATTGTAAGTCCGTGAAGTCAAGTCAAAGAAAAGACTTGGATCCCAGAGACGATACTATGATGGAAGGAGCTGCAATTCCTCAGCCTCTAAGCTCAGCAATGCTCAGCAATTTGAGTTCCTAATGACTTTATTGAAAGCAGACGTAAGCATCACTCAAATTCTGTAAAGCATCTCGTTGGACAGCAAAAGCCCTCTGTGTGAGCGAAGTTAGGGCCTGCTTGTTAGCAGCGAAGTTTTGTCAAAGAAATTCTGTAATTCAACGTCAATGCTATATCTGTTACGTGAAGCCTTGAGATAAAAAAGCCTATGGAGAGATGTAACTCGCCTTCCCCTGCTGAAAATTTAGAGGAGAGAAAACAGCAGCCTCTTCATCAGTGCGATCACCTTATTAAAGATTTTGCTAAACGGGCTGATCGTCACAAAGTCCGGTACAAGCGGCTTCAGGTTACTAGTATTACGTTAGCTGTCTGTACAACCATTCTTTCAGCTTTGTCTGCCAGCAAAGCTCTTGGACAGTTGCATTAGGTTTTCCTTGCTGTAAGTGGTTTGGCAACACTTCCTACAACGCTGTTGAGTCAAACAAGTACACAGAAGATGTGGGTACAGTCCCATAATAGTTCTCAGCAATTCCAAACACAACTTTTTCTTTATCTACAGTGTAGTGGGGAGTATGCGAATGTCCAGGATGATTTAGAACGACTGTAATTATTCTCAAAGCGTTTAATAGAGCTGCTGTTTCAGACAATCGATGTAAGCGAGATTATTGGCTATGTTACAGCAACAACACTAACGGATATTTTCTATATCTCAGTCAGGCACACCCGTAATGTTGAGCAAGGGCGGCAAGCAGTCTCAGAAATACTGACCGCCATGATGATTTGTCCAGTTGATCGAGGCGTTCTGGAATCAGCTTTTAACTCTGGTTTAGCTGATTTTGAAGATGCTGTTCAAATTTTTAGCGCTGTTACTCAAGGATTAGAAGCAATTGTGACCTATGATGCTCAGGTTTCTTTGAGTTCACCTATACCCGTCTTATCCATTCAAGAGTTGTTGCAGCAAGTCAGGCAGCAAAATGGTGGTTAGATTGGTTGGGAGGTATGGTTTGCGATCGCATTGTCAGCTTGTCCCAAACGCTGTCCAACAACCCCCTTGCAGCGGACGGTTGAGAAATATCGGTGGAGAGACAAAGGTGACTAGCCGCCGCTGAAGGGGAACGATCTGTAGCTGAGAGAAGGCCGTTATTGCTGATCACCTTCACGGTAACAATACTCAGTCTTCGATTGCCTCAACACCCAGTTGCTTCAGTCGCTCAAGGTGAGCCTTCATGGTCTTGATCGCTTCTAGGGAGTGCCCCTGCCAATCCATGACCTCGCTTATGACCCGCAGTGGCTCTCGCGAGCGATAGGACTTCGTTGGATTACCTGGTGGTTCGTCACATTGGGGTCATCTTCAATCGAACCAGTCGGCTCGACGATGTAGACTCTGCCGTGACCTTCGCCGATCGCCAATTCTGCCCCCCAGATAGCCGCATCCAGATTGGGAGTGAAGTAGGCATACATAGGTTGTGCTCCCCTATCTCGCTTACCAACATCCGAGAGATTGCAGGACTCGATTAGGTTCCCTGGTTTCAGGTCTGCCTTTGTGCCGTGGTAGAACTGCTGCGAACCTAGGTTGTTGATAATTTTCATAGGTTCACTTCTCCTTCTGTTGGCTCCATTGACATCACGGGATAGTTATAGCCTGTTCAGTAAATATCCAATACGGTTTTTCTATCCTTGCCCTCTACTAGGGGTCTTGGGAGCGAGAGCTGTCATACCTAATCGGTGAACAAGCTGTATAGCTCTCCCTAACAACCAATCCATCTTTCCAATATCCGATCAATAGCTGATTGCTTTGATTGTCATGCTCAACAAAGGGCCGTTTATTGCCGAGGCGATCACGATGTTGGACGATGTGTTGACCCGCATCGAGGCTCATCCACAGAAGAAAACCCTGTAATTACGGGCGCTGCGATCTTGGTGACCCCCTGGATTCTCGGTTGTGTTGAATTCATCCTTTGCAAAACCAGGTGAGATCAATCCCACAGAAGTAACTGAGGCAACACTTTCAGATAGTAAGACTCCTTATCGTACAACTGTTAGGGATCCGTTGGAGCTAGATCCTCGCTCCTGCTGGGGGGAGATGGTTCTAACGGCCTCATTACTACCTGGAGTCAAATCACCATGACCATTGCCCTCGATCGGCCCTCAACTTGGTTAGCCTTCCAAGCTGAATTGGAAGGGATCCCGATCATCACAGATCCGACACAGGTGGCCAAACTTTCCCAGGACTGGAGCATCTTTAGTCCGATCCTGACGGCTAAGCTCTCGGAGAAACGGGCGGATTTAGTGGTTTGCCCCACCGATTTACAGCAGGTTCTACGAGTAGCCAAGGCTTGTGTTCAACATCGGATCCCGATTACCCCACGTGGCACGGGCACGGGCAATTATGGGCAAGCAGTTCCTCTCTATGGAGGTATTGTTTTGGATCTGTCGCGGATGCAGCGCCTGTGTTGGATCAAGCCCGGTTCTGCTCGTGTCGAGGCCGGAGTCAAACCTCTAACCTTGGATAAAAAAGCAAAGGAAATGGGATGGGAAATGCGCATGATCCCTTCCACCTTCCGCACCGCAACAATGGGGGGCTTTGTAACTGGAGGAAGCGGTGGTATCGGCGGCATTCAGTTCAGTGGTTTGGCAGCTCGGGGTAATGTCTTAGCAGTTCAAGTCGTCACCCTAGAAGATGAACCTCAGGTGGTGGAGTTACGGGGTGATGCCTTGCGGGGTGTGAATCATGGCTGGGGTCTAAACGGCATTGTCACGGAAGTGGAGTTACCTCTGGCCCCTGCTTATCCTTGGGCGGAGTGGATTGTCAGCTTCACGGATTTTGAGTCGTTGCTGCGCTTTTCCCAGTCGCTAGCGGACAGCGATGGCATCGTCAAGAAGTTGATCAGTTGTCATGCTTGGCCAATCCCAGGTTACTTCGCTGCTCTGAAAAGCTCGATTTCCGAGGGATCCCATTGTGTGTTGATCATGGTGGCAGAACCCTCCATTGAGCCGGTGCAAGAACTGGTACAGGAATGGGGCGGTCAGGTGTGCTATTCCAAAACCCCTCAAGAAGCTGCTAAGGGGCTGACCCTAGCCGAATTTGCCATCAACCACACCACGCTACATGCGCGAGCCGCCAACCCTAACCTAACCTACATTGCCGCCCGCTTTCCTCGCGGTGAGGCCGGGATCCAGGCTGCTGTGCAGGTGCATGAGCATTTTCAGCGACCCCAAGGGCCAGAGGTCATGCTGCACCTCGAGTTTTTCCGGGGCAATGGCACCGCTGGATTTTCATCATTGGAGTTGGTGGAGTTTTCTACAGCAGACCGGTTAGAGGAGATCAAAGCCTATCAACGCACCCTTGGGATCACCTTCTCCAATAACCACAGCCACTACATTGAGGATGGTATGCGAGCTTCAGTGCAAGATGTGCTGGAGTTAAAATGTTGGATGGATCCCTACGGGCTGATGAATCCAGGGAAAACCCGCTTGGTGGAAGCTTGCTTTACTAATGGCCAATGAGCCAAGAAATCTCAGAGGGCAATTGAGCAGCCGGACTTGACGACCCGTTTATGATGCAAGTCCTTGCTCCACTCTTATCGCTGCACAAGGAATAGTGGGATCCTCGATTTTGATGCGTTTAGCCTGGGCTATGATCCATAAAAGATCACGGTAACCCCCAAGCTTTAGCCCGCTCTGCCAACCAACCGGAAGCCCGTAAATCCTCCAACTCTCGGCGCACCCGCAGTCGCAATTCTGCTCGATCTAACCCCTTTGACGTGGCAATACCCAACCCGACTGTGGCCAAAGGGGAGCCCAAAAACTGATATTCAGGATGCTCCGCTAACCATCCAGCCAGTACCGAGCGATCCGCCGCCCACGCCTGTACTTCTCCTGCCAAGAGCAGTTCAGATCCCATGACATAAGAATCCACTGCCACCAACTCCACCCCTGTCAAAGAGCGATTCAGATGAGCAATAGCACCGGATCCCTGCAAAACGGCAACACGACCACCGCGCAAATCCGACCAGCTCTCCCACTCGCTAGATCGAGCCACCACCAAGCTAGGGCCATCCTGGTAGTAGGCCGAGGTGAAATCCACTTGGCGGGCACGATCTGGAGTAATGCCAATCTGGGCAATGGCCAGATCTACCCTGTTTTCTATCAATGCTTCCAGCCGTTCCAAGTTGGAAACTGGGATCAACTCGACCCCCTGTTCAGAACCCAAGAGCCGGGATCCAATCTCTTGTGCTAGCTCAATCTCAAACCCCTGCAACTCCCCTTGCGGATTCCGAAACCCCAGTGGCCTCAGGTTGTCTTTTACCGCAATACGGACTCGTCCAGAGGCGACAATCTCTGCCCAAGGGCGAGCAGCCACAGGGATCCCATGCAAGCAACACAAAACCGCCCCCGTCATAAGAGAGCGGATTGGCCGAGACAGGGATCCCATTTTGACTAAGAAGCCCGAGACTGCCGTGCCTCAGCGATCACCTGGGTGAACGCCTCTGGATCCAACATGGCCAAGCGGGCCATCATTTTGCGATTCAGCTGGATATTGGATTTCTTCAGGCCATCGATAAACTCGTTGTAACGCAAGCCCTGAGCACGTGTGGCAGCATTGATGCGGGCAATCCACAGCTTACGAAAATCCCGCTTCTTACGGCGGCGATCCCGATAGGCACTACGCAAAGCCTTCATCACCTGCTGATTGGCGGTGCGGAACAGCTTTGAACCCGCTCCCCGGAAGCCTTTGGCCAGCTTCAGGATTTTCTTACGGCGTTTGCGGGCAACATTGCCCCGTTTCACTCTCATGGTCGGTACTCGAATATAAACGTTGAAGGACAAACAGACCCAGAGATTCCTAGCCGCTATTCCCCCGGAACCCTAGGGGGAAAGGTTCCAGCAGCCCTTAGCAGGAAATCCTAATGGGTGTTGGGCAGCATCAGGCGCACATTGCCTGCATCCCGCTCATCCACAAGGGCCACTCCCGCCAATTTGCGTTTGCGGTTGGTGGTTTTGTGCTCGAACAGGTGGTTGTGTCCGGCCTTGCGGCGCATAAATTTGCCACTGCCAGTGAGGCGAAAGCGCTTGGCTGCCCCCTTACGGGTTTTGATTTTGGGCATGACGATAACCGCAGAATACCTACGGCTGGAGCTAAAGGTCACAGTCCTCTAGCATAAGGCATGCAAGCCAGAGAGAGCAAATCCTCGCTTGATTCATAGCATCCGCAAGTTGGGAAAACCGTTGATTGACTTCTCCGTCGCTCATCAGGGATCCCTCAGCCAGTCGCGTCCACTTCGTTTGGAAACGTTAATCTGGGGGCTGGAGCAGCAGCACTTGCCAGCGCAGCAGTTGTTCCAGTTGTTCACGCCTTAGGGCAAGAGTAAGGGATGCCTGAATCTGAGCTACGGTACGGATCCCGTCCACCTGTTGCAAAAAGGCAAAGGCTTCTTCACTTAGAGAAATCGCTTCATAGGCATAGTTAAAAATACTTTGGGAAGGCCACAAGCCTAGGCAGGGGCTGAGGTGGGCTACAGCAGCCTCAATTGCCTGGGCAGACTGCCAATCCTGGTGGGGCAGGGGTGGCTTACCCAAAAACAGCTCGTAGTGGGCCACCACGGGATCCAACAACTCGATCAGCCGGTAGCACTGCTGCTCCGGTAGTTGCAAAGCCTGAGCCAACAGAGACTCATCTTTTCCCAGTACCCGCTCCAGCTGCCAAAACTTGGGGTTGGAAAAGCGCAAAAATTGTAAGCCAGAAGCCTGGATCAACTCAAACAGAGTGTCGATGGTGTAGTCAATTTCTTGCGGGTGCAGATACATATCCGCAAAACATTCATCGTCCACATTCTCGGTGGCCCAGCGGCTGCGTTCTTGCTGTTGAATACGATTGTCTGCCGGCAAAATCTGGAATAGGCTGCGTCCTGTTTTGAGACCTGTTTGTAATTGCTCCACAGAAGCCAGAGGTTGCTGTTCAGATCCGGTCACGAGCAAGCGAATGGCCTTTTGCATGAGGCGAATTTCATGGCGGCCTAATTCTCCATAGACAAACAAATGCAGGATCCCGCCTGGGGCTAATTTACCGGCCAGAGCTTGCAGGCCGGCAACCGGATCCGGCAGGTGATGAATCATGCCGACACAGTTGATAAAGTCAAATTCACCAGGCAATTGGTCGATATCGTAAACGTTCAGTTCTCGAAACTGAACCGGCGGGGCCTGCGATGCCTGACAACGAGCCTGGGCTATTTCTAAGGCTTTGCGGCTGAGATCAAAAGCCCAAATTTCGGCATTGGGGTTTTGATGGGCAATGTACTCTGTCCCCACACCGGAGCCACAGCCGGCATCGAGAATCCGCACCTTGCGCTTGCCGGGATGGATCCCCGTACAAAAGGCATAGGCCTGTGGCCAACTCCAACGCCAGTTCCATCCCGGAGGAGGGAGGGTGCCAATCGGTTGCGGGGGGAAAGGATAGTGATTGTAAAGTTGCCGAACTTGGTTGAGGATCTGCTCGGTGCTGGAGGGGGGAGACTGCATACAAACTCATGGATGGACTTGCAGTTGCGCACCATTAGCTCTCTGTAGGGCTGTCGGCAGCGGCGCAAGCTGCTGAGCTAACTGGATAGAACTGGGTAGGATCTGATGTCCAGAATACAGCGTCTTCTCTTTCCAACATCTAGCGAGACTATAGTGACGGTATCTCCCTTTGACCTTATCGTCATGTCTGTCCAAGCTGCTCATCCTCTGCAAGCGGGTTTGACCTTCAACTGGCTGAAGCTGATTACTGAGTTGAAGAAGGTGTTGGATCCAGAACGGGTCATCAGCAAACCGGAAGAGTTGCTGGTGTACGAATGCGACGGGCTGGTCAGCTACCGGCAGATGCCTGCTTTGGTGGTGTTGCCCCGTAGCACAGAAGAGATGGCAGCAGTGGTCAAGTGCTGTCATCGGTATCGGGTGCCCTTTGTGGCGCGTGGCTCCGGTACGGGTTTATCCGGAGGGGCTTTGCCGGTGGAAAACTGCGTGGTGATCGCCACAACCCTGATGAAGCGGATCCTGGAGATCGATTTGGAAAACCGTTACATGGTGGTGCAGCCAGGGGTAATCAATACCTGGATCACACAAGCCGTCGCTGCTCAGGGCTATTTCTACGCGCCGGATCCCTCAAGCCAGTCGGTTTGCTCCATTGGAGGAAATGTTGCAGAAAACTCGGGCGGTGTCCATTGCCTGAAATATGGGGTGACAACTAACCACATCCTTGGGCTGAAAGTCGTGTTACCAGACGGGGAAATTCTTGAGTTGGGGGGCAAAATCCCGGAAATGCCCGGCTATGACCTAGTGGGCTTGTTTGTGGGATCCGAAGGCACCCTCGGTATTGCCAGCGAAATCACCCTGCGCCTTGTCAAAACCCCAGAACAGATTCAAGTCTTGCTGGCCGATTTTGACAGTGTTGAGGCTGCCGGGGCGACCGTATCTGACATTATTGCCGCTGGGATTATTCCTGCTGGCATGGAGATTATGGATAACTTCAGCATCAATGCGGTGGAGGATGTGGTCAACTTGGGCTACTATCCTCGCGATGCGGCAGCCATTTTACTGGTGGAAGTGGATGGTCTCAACCTGGAAGTGTCAGACGCCAGTGAACAGGTGAAGGCGCTTTGCTTCAAGAATGAAGCCCGTCAGGTACAGATGGCCTCTGATCCTGAAGAGCGCCTGCGGGTGTGGAAAGGCCGCAAGGCTGCTTTTGCTGCCATGGGTAAGTTAAGCCCCAATTACTATGTGCAGGATGGGGTGATTCCCCGCAGCCAGCTTTCCTTCATCTTGAGGGAAATTGAGCGCCTCAGCCGCGAGTATGGCTATCCAGTGGCCAATGTTTTTCATGCTGGCGATGGCAATTTGCATCCGCTCATTCTCTATGATGAGGCTGTGCCGGGATCCCTGGAAAAAGTTGAGCAGCTAGGGGGAGAAATTCTCAAGCTATGTGTGAAGCTGGGGGGCAGCATCTCCGGTGAACATGGCATCGGCGCCGATAAACGCTGTTATATGCCGGAGATGTTTACAGCTGCCGATTTAGAAACGATGCAATGGGTCAGGCAGGTGTTTGATCCTGCTCAGATTGCCAATCCCGGTAAGATTTTCCCCACGCCACGCACCTGCGGAGAAGCTGCCCATGCCCATGCTCGGTGGGAAGGGATCCCGGCCTTTTGAGAACGGGAAGGGGGCAAAAGTTGCTCAAAGCTCCGGAAGACCTAGCCGGAGAACCAACCCTATCCCTTAACCGCTCTGGCGTTGCCGGTGCAGCTCTTCAAAGGCTTGTAAAAAGTCTGCCTGTTGAATTAGCAAAGTTTTGGCCTCGACAACCACGGACTCCGTTCCGCTAACAGGAACAGCCCCGGCCCGGTGACGACGAATGGCAGCAATGGCAGCTCGGTTGCTGAGGAGCGCCAAATCTGCACCGCTCCAACCTTCTGTCCGCTCAGCCCAATTGTTCAAATCCACATCGGCTGCCAAGGGACGAGTGCGATTGTGCACGGCCAGGATCTCTCGCCGCCCGGCTTGATCGGGCAACTCGACACTCAGGTGCAGCTCCAGACGACCGGCGCGAGTCAGGGCGGGATCCAAACTGGCTTTGCGGTTGGTGGCGGCCACCAGCAGTACCCCTTGGCTGGGGCGGATCCCGTCCAGTTCTGAGAGCAGCTGGCCCAATACCCGGTCGCTCACGCCACTGTCGCCGGAGTAGCTCCCCCGCGCCGGGGCTAGAGTATCAATTTCGTCAATAAACACCACACAGGGCGCACATTGACGGGCGCGGGCAAACAGTTCCCGCACCGCTTGCTCGGAGGATCCCACCCATTTGCTCAGCAATTCCGGGCCGGATACCGCAATAAAATTGGCCTTGGCTTGAGAGGCAATGGCTTTGGCCAACAGGGTTTTACCCGTTCCGGGTGGGCCACTGAGGAGCACCCCTTTCGGGGCCTGGGCTTGGGCCTGCTCATATAGCTCCGGATGCAACAGGGATCCCTCGATAGCCTCTTGCAAGATTTGTTTGGCTTGGCCCAATCCCCCGATTTGCTCCCAGCTCACCTGCGGAGACTCAATCTCCACCGAACGCAGCACCGCCGGTTTCACCTGTTGCAGGGCCAATTGAAAGTCAGAAGCAGAAACCGTCAAGGACTCCGGCACAGGGGATCCCAAATCCGGGACTTGTCGCCGCAACGCCGCATAAGCTGCCGCCTGACACAGACCGCGCAGATCCGCCCCGACAAAGCCCAGGGTTTGATCCGCTAGAGCGTCCAGATCCACATCCGCATCCAGAGGCATGTCCCGGGTGTGAATGGCGAGAATTTCCCGCCGCCCCTCCCGATCCGGTACCTTGAAGATCACCTCCCGGTCAAACCGCCCTGGACGACGCAGCGCCGGATCAATAGCCTCCGGTCGGTTGGTGGCAGCCAGCACCACCATGCCCTTTTGGGCAGCAAACCCATCCATCAACCCCAGCATTTGGGCCACCAAGCGCTTTTCTACCTCCCCTTCTACGGCAGCTCGGTTGGGCACCAAAGCATCGATTTCGTCAATAAACACCAAACAGGGAGCTGATTTAGCCGCCTTCTCAAACACCTGCCGCAGCCGGGCCTCTGCTTCGCCGTAGTACTTGCCGATGATCTCCGGACCCACAATGGCGATGTAGTTGACCCCCAAGCTTTCCGCTAGGGCACGGGCGGTCAGGGTTTTGCCCGTACCAGGGGATCCCACCAGCAATACCCCCCGTGGTGGTTCTAACCCCAATTTAGCCAGCAGTTCCGGTCGCTTTAAGGGAATTTCCACCATTTCCCGCAGAATTTGTAGTTGCTCCTTCAGTCCCCCCACATCCTTGAGGCGGGGCCCCGTCTGGCCAGACATTGCAGTCGGTTCGGGTGTAGACGTAGCAGGGGTAGCGGTTTGCTGTACCTGGGGCTCGCTACTCCAGGAGG
>JAUQVI010000085.1:0-12634 GCA_039794885.1 Thermostichus sp. DG02_5_bins_236 | reverse complement strand
ATGGTCGGGATCCTGATTGGGCCAGGGTTATGGCCGGGGCCAGCGGTACAAATCACTGCCTTGGCCAGCGGACGCACGCCGATCCTAGCCATTCAAGCGGACGGTCGCCATCTTCTGGTCAACAGTGGGGATCCCCGTTTGGCAGAACGGACGGTGTTGCCCTATTTGCGTCAACGGGGCATTCGCCACTTGGCAGGGGCGGTTGCCATGACCTCCGCCGGATCTGCCAATGGAGGTTGGTCTACTGTGTTGCCTGCCTTCTCGACTCGTCAGTTTTGGGACGGGGGAGGGGTCAATGGGGCTTCTGAAAGTTACCTGCGTTCTTTGAGTGCTGTGCAATCGGCGGGGATCCCCTATCAAGTGTTGCAACCGGGGGATCGAATCCCAGTTGGGGAGCGGCTCTCGCTGCAGGCCGTGCATACCAATCCCCTGGTGCTGACTTTAGAAACAGAGGGATCCCATTGGTTGCTCTTGGGCTCGGCGGGGACAAATGTACAGGCGGAAGTAACCGGATCCCCTTTGTTGCCCCCGCGCATCGATTGGCTGTGGTGGGATGGGGGAGCGGTTGTGTTGGATCTCCTGGAACGCTTTCAGGTACAGGCGGGCATAACCTCTGGCCCTAGCAGTGAGACCGTTGCTGCCTGGTTTCGGCAAAGACAGCGGCCTCTCTACGTGGCGGATCGCTCTGGGGCGGTCAGTTGGTCGCGGCGGGGAGTGCAGACCCTCAGGTCAAGTTTGGATTAAAGGATTGGGGCGAGGTAAGCTGGGATCCCTTGTCCTTCCCGCCGTACACCGAGACTGGCGGCTCGAAAACCTGACGGAAGTCATCCACATCCGCAAGGATCTGGCTGATGTCAAGGTGGGAGAGGGCGCAATTCATGGCAAACCCAGGTAGAGATAGGGCTCTAATTATCTACCGCCATCGAACTCATGTTAACCTTGGTGCCAAAAAGGGGTACCCAGGACAGGAGTACTGGGTTGGGCTGTATTTTGAGGTTGCATTGCCCCGGCACGGTAAGCCTGGCGACCAGCAGACACGGCATCAGCAAAGGCTTTTGCCATAGCTACGGGATCCCGAGCCAAAGCCACAGCTGTATTCAACAGCACGCCATCAAATCCCCATTCCATCACCTGGCAGGCATGGGAGGGCAGCCCCAAACCGGCATCGATGATCAGGGGGGCAGTAACGCGCTCCCGCAGCGTGCGTAAGGTATAGGGATTGAGGGGGCCTTTGCCGGTGCCAATCGGAGCTGCCCAGGGCATGACCACTTGGCAACCCACATCCAGCAGACGCTGACAAAGTACCAGATCGTCTGTGCTGTAAGGCAAAACTTTGAAGCCGCGCCGGATGAGTTCTGCAGCAGCAGCGGGTAGCTGTACAGTATCCGGCTGCAGGGTGTAGTCATCCCCGATCAGTTCCAACTTGATCCAGTCGGTGGCAAATACCTCCCGGGCCATTTCAGCCGTCGCGATCACCTCCTGCAGACTGTGGCAGCCAGCAGTATTGGGCAGGATGGGAACGCCCATCTTTTGTAGGAGAGCCCAAAAACCTTGGGAAGCATCCAAGCCCAGTGCCCCCTGCCGCCGCAAGGATGCGGTTAACAGGCAAGGACAAGCCTGGGCCACTGCCTGCTCCAAAATGGCGGGGGAAGGGTAACGAGCCGTACCCAGCATGAGGCGGCTTTTCAAGGGTCGCTCGTAAAGGATCAAGGGATCCTCATTGACGGGAGTCAAGGGCAGGGGATCAAGGGGGTTAAAAAGGACAGACATCTCTTCCTGAGCAGGCTTTCAGGGTTGGTCTAACCGCCGACAACAGGGGTTAGGATTTCCAGATGATCCCCTTCCTGTAAACAGGTTTGGGCATACTGGGTGCGAGGGACAAAATTCAGATTAACCGCCACGGCAAAGGGGCTGCTGACCTCCAGCAGAGCTACAGCCTCTGCCAAGGTGAGGCCATCGGGTAGCTCACAGGGTTCCTGGTTAATCAAAACGCGCATGGGGCAGGTTTCTCGGAAGTGGGTGAGCAACTGTTGGGACTACTGGTGGGGCTATTTGCAGTATCGACTTGAAAATGGATCCCTAGCTGCTTGGCCAGGGTGCAGGATCCTCGTTGCATGTACTCCAGCACAGCATCGTGGATCGCCGGAGAGACCATAAACCCATGGCGGTAGAGACCGTTAATCTGCAACAAGCGAGGTGAAGGTTCCACCACCGCCGGTAGATTATCCGGCAAGGTCGGGCGACAGCGACTGTTCAACTCCAGGATGCGCGCCTCGGCAAATCCCGGATGGACGGTATAAGCGGCGCTGAGCAACTCCAGCGTAGAACGCACGCTGACTGGGGAGGGATCCTCACTTTCGATTTCTGTCGCCCCAACTACGAAGAGATGATCCGGCTTGGGGGCAATATAAATCGGGTAGCGGGGGTGTAGTAGGCGGGTTGGGCGTTGCAGTTGCACGTCGGGAGCATAGAGGCGCACCACCTCACCTCTAACCCCTCGCAAAGGTTGACCGACAGGCCCTTCGCCCTGGGATCCCAATCCTCGGCAGTCCAGAACCCAACCACCGCTGTAGTGTTGCCAGGCTTGTGCCTTCTCCAGATCCCAAGGGCAACCCCACTCCACCTCTAGACTGTGACTGTGTAACTTGGCCAGCAGCGCTGAGAGCAACTGGCGGTTGTCTAGCTGACCTTCTTGGGGCAGGTACAACCCCTGGTCAAATCGCCCGGCCACTGCCGGTTCCACCTGGGACAAGCTCTGGGCATTGAGGGGCTGAGGCGCTGGCAGATCGGGCTGATAGCGCAGAACCTCGGACAGCAGCGAGGAAAACCGCCTGGCCTCACTGGCATCTTGCCGGTGCCAAAGGATGAGCGTTCCCTGCTGCTGGAAAAAGACCGGCTGGGGCAACTGGGCTAGCAGGGACGGCCAGCGAGACAGGGCATAGTACCCCTGCGCCACAACGCTGGCTTCGGTGACAACAGATTCCGCCAGGGGAGCCAGCATGGCGGCAGCCACGTGAGCAGCGCTGCTACCTATGACTGCAGCGGGGGCAGCATCCACGATGCGGACGGGATATCCGGCTTCGGCCAAACTTGCCGCCATCAAACGACCGATTAAGCCAGCCCCCATTACCAAGACGGGTTCCCGTTGCCCAACAAAACCGGGATCAAGCTCAGTTGACGCCAACGGTACAGGGGATCCAGTCGGAATGGCCATGTTTGAGATCATAGCGAGGGAGGGATCCCAAGGTCTACCGCTATTGGGAGCAGCTGAGAAGTTTACCACTAACCAATCGGGTCTACAGGGTGCGGCATCCTAGGGAGGTACTCTGAACTTTCTGGTTTGACCCTTTTGATCTGCCATGAGCTTATCCCTCTTTCTGTCTGACTGGTTACTGGGCCAAACCCTGTTGCAGCGCATCTTCACCTGGAGCTTTCTGACCTCTCTGCTGGTGTCTGGCATTCGTTTGGCGGTGCCGGTGTTGCTGGCGGTGTTGGGGGAGGTCATGACCCAACGTTCCGGCATTCTCAACCTGGGTTTGGAAGGGATCCTACTCATGGGATCCTTGGCGGGCTTTGCCACTACCTATCATCTGGAGCAGGCAGGGGTGATCGGGGCAGCTTGGATGGGATTGGGGGCGGGGATCCTGGCGGGCATGGCAATGGGAGTTGTGATGGCCGTTTTGGCAGTCCGGCTCAGGGCGGATCAAGTGGTGGCGGGGGTCACGCTGGTCTTGTTGGGGCAGGGGTTGAGCACCTATCTGTTTCGGCAACTGCTGCCCAATAGCAATGTGCGGGTAACGGGGCTTTCCCCTTGGCCGGTTCCAGGACTATCAGGGATCCCTGGTGTGGGAACGGTGTTGTTCAATCACGACCCGATGGTGTACCTGAGTGGGCTGTTGGTGCCTGCCTGTTGGTTTCTGTTGTTTCGCACCCAGTTTGGGCGATCCTTACGAGCGGTGGGGGAAAATCCGGCAGCAGCAGAGACTTCTGGCGTCAACGTCGAGAAAACTCGTTGGATCGCCATTTTGATCGGCTCCGCCCTAGCGGGTCTGGGAGGGGCGGTATTAACGGTCGTGCAGCTGCGCCTGTTTGCAGAGGGGATCACCGCCGGACGGGGTTGGATTGCGGTGGCACTGGTGTTTTTTGCCCGCTGGCACCCTGGGCAAGCGCTGCTGGGTTCGTTGCTGTTTGGGGTGGCGGATGCACTGCAATTTCGCATTCAAGCCTTGGGATCCCAGCAATTTCCCTATGAGTTTTTGTTGATGTTGCCCTACCTGCTCACCTTGGCGGTGCTGTGGCGCAAAGGCAAACAGGTGGAAGCCCCGGCTGCCCTTGGGATCCCTTACCTGCGAGGACAACGTTAGACGCTTTCTGAAGCAGCGGCTCGATCCCTATCTCGATCTAGCGCTCTGATTTGCCGAAGGGAACGCCCTATCCGCAACACAAGCGTAAGGACACAACCCACTACTAAGAACGGGATCCCCCAACCCTACACCTCTAAACCAAACTGAGCCAAGAGACAACCCAAGCCCAACCAAGCCCAGCGATCCGTCTGCCCACAGGGGCCAACCGACTGAACTGTGCCGCCTGCCACTAAGCCCAACAGGCCAAACAACTGTACCCAGCCAGTCAAAAGCAATAATGCCACCATCCCAATTGGGTTCCCATGGGGCCACAGACCCAAGATAATCAGCAGATCTGTAAATTCTCCTGGCAAGCGGTTCAGGTAAGCGCCAAGCTGCGAGGTTTTACCAAACTCCTCTGCCACCAACCCATCCAGAGTGTTGATCACCATGCGTCCCAGAATGCACAAGAGCGCCCCAATTCACCATCCCTGCCAAATAAGCAGCCCCCAACCCTGGCACAAATGCCAGCAATGACAGAGCATTGGGGGATAGGTTCTGTAATCCGGGTATCCGTCGCAACAGCCGCCGCAACAGGTATTTGGTTTGGTACAGACCCAGATCGGGTTTGAAAGAGGGGGATGTCATGAGAAAGGCTCGAAAAGTCTTTGCTTTGAAGGGTTGAGGTTCAATTTCCAGAGAAGAGAAATACTGTTACCGGGATCCGCCTGATCAGGCCACTTCCTGCGGGAGTCGCGCCAAAAGAGGCTGCACATCCTCGCCCGCATAAGGTTCAAAAAAATGAACCTGCAGGGATCCCCCAGGTCGCCAAAAGCGCTGTCCTACTGGCCAAGCCCGCTCCGTACCCTCCAAACGCACCGGCACAACCCGCCAGCCAGTTCGCACCAGCAACTTCAGTCCGCTTGCGACTACCCCTGGGGTCGCTACACTACCCCCTAACCGCTATGCCTACGGCAGGCTTCGCCAACGCGGTATAGGCGCAGCACTGCGGCAGATTTTGGTAGAAAAGGATCCAATTCTTTTGGGGGGCCTGAAGCCGCGCATACCAGGAGCGCAAGGAGGTTTTCTGTTCCCGGTCGAAAGCCACCGCCTGACAGAGCAACGAAGCCGCTAAGGCTCGATCCAAACGGTTAAAAAAGTAATCTTGCGCCGCCAGAACCACCACTCGCTGGCGTTCATGGCTAGGCAAAGTGGCCAGCAGAGTCAACGTATCCAAGTGAGAAGGATGATTAGCCACCAGCGCCACCCGAGCTCCACTGGGGATCCGCCCCGTTACCCGCAGTCGATAGTTGAGGCGCAGCAGTAGCACCCCCAACCAGCGGCCCAGCCAGCGGCAACTTTCCCAGGTTATATCTGGTACTCTCGGATACCGCCCCAACCGCCTTACCAGGGGCTCCCCCACATCCGCAGAGGGGGGTATTGAAACTTCATGACCACCTCCACTGTGTTGAGAGGAGCCCGCAAAGATCGGGGCGTTTCCGGGATCCCTACCGCTATTGCTATCACGCCGACAGGGATGCCGCCTGTGATCGGAGGACAGTGGCTGAACTGCTCAGAGGTTGTAGATTATCGTTTTCGTTGCCGGAGTTTGCGCAATTCTTCTTCCACCTCCAGCTGATGAAATTGTTTTTCTAGATCATCCCAAGCCTCGGTCGGCTTTCCCCAACTGCTAAAACCAAAATCCTGGCTGTTGGCACTTTGGGCTTGGGCGGCCTTCACCTCCTGTAGCTTGGTTTTCACCTCTTGGCGACGCTGTTGAATTTGTGGTAGCAAAGCCTCCATTTGTTGGATTTTGTCCTTCAGGGTTTTCATCTGGTTCCACAACTGGCTGCCCTTCTGCAACAGTTCTGCCTCCCGTCGCTGGGCTCCTTGGGCCAGATCGGGGCGATTGGCCCGTTGGGCTTTTTCGATGCGGAAGTGCCAAGTTTTAATTTCCTCTCCCAAGCTGAGAATGCTCTTTTGCAAAACTTGCTCTTGGCCACGGCTATCCTGCAGTAGCCGCAGCGTGTCAGATTCCTGCTGACGCAGCTGCTCCTCTAAGGCTTGTAGCTCGATTTCGGGATGGGTCTTGAGAAATTCCTCCAGACGAGTTTCCAAAAATCGGATCAGATCGTCGAATAATCCCATTGGCGGATCCCTTTGCCCCTGCCCTCAGTTGCGTTCAGAGTAGCCTAAGCAGGTATGGCTCTGATAGATCCGAATCCCAACATTTGTGAACCTGCCCCTCCAGCATTCCGTCAGGGATCCCTGACTCTTTCCCAGAGTATCTTTTGTAACCTAGCTCAGCAAGTGCCCATCCCCAACCCGAATAATGCGCTGGGCAGCCTGGGCCACTTCAATGCCGTGGGTAACCATGGCGATCGTCATGCCCTGCTGGTGTAAATCGGCGAAAATGTTCAGTACCTCTTGGCTGGTATGGCTATCTAGAGCACCCGTCGGTTCATCCGCCAGAAGTAGGCGTGGGCGATTGACAATGGCGCGAGCGATGGCCACCCGTTGTTGTTGTCCGCCGGACAGTTGTGCTGGACGTTGGTGCAGTTTGCTGCCCAACCCCACCTGTTCCAAGGCTTGCGCCGCCCGCTGACGTTGCTCCGGTTCCGGGATCCCACTGTAGGCCAGAGGCAGCATCACATTTTCCAGGGCAGTTAAGACGGGCAACAGATGAAACTGCTGAAACACAAAGCCAATTTTTTGATTGCGAATTTGCGCTAGCTCCCGATCCGACAGAGTAGATACCTCTACTCCATCCAGCCAGTAGTGCCCGGAACTGGGCTGATCCAAGCAACCGATCAGGTTCATTAGGGTGGATTTGCCCGATCCTGACGGCCCCATAATCGCGCAGTATTCCCCTGCTTCGATGACCAAATCGACATCGTAAAGGGCTTGAAAACTGCCTTCCGGGAGTAGATAGATCTTATTCACGCCGACCATCTGCACAACGGGGGGGCGGTTGTCATGGCGGGTGGGGGCAGCAAGTTCCGTGAGCCGTTCTAGGGATCCTACAAACCCGCTTCGACCGTTGGCGAAGTGTTCTCGCTCAAACATGGTTGCCTTGGCAGTTTGGCCCATTCTAGCGCTGGGGGTATTTCCCCCCGCTGCGCTTTTGTCCCGGAAGGGCTAACCGGAAGAGCAGATCTCCTGAGGCTGATGGTAGGGACAGGTACCCTGGGGATCCACCCTTAAGCGGTAGAGGGGGGAGCGTTCTTGATCGCAGCGAAATGCCTGGGCTTGGGGTGTCAAGATCTGGCGAGCAAAGCGGCAACTTTGGCATTTCATGCCACTCTGGGCACCTTGGGATAGGCGGGGGTGGGACGGGGTAGGGGTTGCCGGACGGATCAGCTCCCGTGGAGAAAGGCCCCGCAGCACCAGTTCGGATCCCTGCCAACGGGCTTCCACCAAGCCAGTATCGGCCCAGGCCAACCAACGGGGATCCTGAGTGATCTGGGCAGGCAAATGCACCTGTACGCCAGCAATCGAGCGAGGAGCGGTGTGATCCTGCCACACTTCCTCCACTTCCCCTTCGTAACGCAGCGCCGGATCCCCGATCTCAGCAGCAGTGCTGCCTTTGAAATGAACCAGCTCAGCTCCCTTGGTCGAGGTTTGCAGGCGTCCATCTGGGAACTCCAACTCATGTCCAGGCTGTGGGCAATGGACGTGATAGCGGTTGCACAACTCCGGCAGATCGGCTAAATCCTGGGCTTGCTTTGGACTGGCGTGGATCAGCACCAAATGTTGAGGACGGAAGGTATGGATAATCTGGGTTAGATGTCCGACATCATTGTGACTATGCCAGGTCATGGATTCCACCTGGATACGGGTACGCAACAAAGTGGGCCAATGCTCAAACGGGGTGGCCAGTTCCACCTCGGGTAATTGCACCAGCAAACAGGAGCGCTGCGGTTGAGCCAGCAGTCTCGACCAAATCGGATCCCAAGACTCAGGTCCAGCATCGGCATCGCACAACAATAAGCCCTGAGGCAAGGGATCCGCCTCTGTCAGGGGCTGTACCTGGGGTTGTAGGCGGGGTTCCCAAAACAAAGGCTGGTAGGTGGCAAAATTTTGCACAGGCTCCGGCATCTGGGAGAGCAATCGTTCGTAGAGGTCACAGCCCGCCGCCAGACCTGGGGCCACCCACACCCTCAAGTTTTTCAGGGACTGGGTAAAGCGGTGATGGGCTTTCAGCAAAAAGATCAGTTCCTGCCCCAACCCCAACACGGGTAGCGGGAGCAACACTGTTTGGCCTGCTTCCAGAGCACTGAGCAGCCGCTCCACCAAGCGATTTTCCAAGTGACGACGGGCCGGATACCGAGTGGCTCCTAGCGAGGCTTCCATTAGAAGTAGATCCGGCTGCCAATGACGCAACGCCGTCAGATCGAAGCCAGGTGCAAAACGAGTCGAGGCCAAGGAACAGTCGCCACTATACACACAGGTTTGGGCGGGGGTGGTTTGGGTATTTTGCAATAGCGTCGCTGCTGCCCCTGGCAGATGTCCAGCGGGGAAAAAAGTCAGCATCAAGTGGGGCAGAATTTCCCGCGCTTGGCCGAAGGGTAGGGCCCGAAAGGGGGGGAAACGCACTTCGCGGTCATAACCGGGCCAGACTCCACGTTCCCAAAGGCCCGTAGCCAAATGGGCCGTAACAGGAGTGGCGTAGAGGGGAACTTGCGGGTAGCGACGATGAAAGGCGGGCAGACCTTGCAGGTGATCGAAGTGGGCGTGGCTACAGATGACCGCATCCGGGATCCCAGGCAGGGCTTTCAGGAGCGCTGAGCCGGGCAACCCGCAATCGAGCAGCACACGATAGCGCTCCGCGCCGTGCAGCACACGATAGCGCTCCGCGCCGTGCAGCACACGATAGCGCTCCGCGCCGTGCAGAGCACGATAGCGCTCCGCGCCGTGCAGAGCACGATAGCGCTCCGCGCCGTGCAGAGCACGATGGGATCCCAGCTCTAACCAATAGGCACAGCCTTGCTGGTGGGGATCCGTACCCAGCGGGATCAGGCGAAGAGGGGGGCGTTCTGGCTCCACAGTTGTGTTGTTCTTATCTACGAGACCACACTCAAAACCTGCAAGCAATGCCAGGGATTCTGGCTAGGGATCCCCTTCGGTACCCACAACGGTGTTGCCCTAAAGAGTCGATCTACCCATACTCCAGCATAGCTTTTGCTACCCAACCCCTTCTATGACGAGAGTAGTCCAGGGCTGCTGCAGCTAAGGTGTGAAGATTCTTGGAAGATCACGGCATCTGCCCCTGGTGAGGGGAACTTCAGGGATCCCTGTAGTCGTGGTTGGTTTAGACTGTTTCACCTGTTCTTTGCGAGACACGGTATGACTGTATTAAAACGACGGAAAACCTTGTTGGGCTTGACCCTTGCTTCTGTAGCAGCGCTCGGGGTATGGTTTGGGCCTCTACAGGCGCAAGCCCGTGAAACGCTGACCATGGGCACCTCCCCCGACTACCCTCCCTATGAGTACTACGACACCTCCAGTGGCCAAGAGAAGATTGTTGGGTTTGATATCGATATTGCCAACCACATTGCCGAAGAATTGGGTTTTAACCTGCGGGTTGTCGGTATGGATTTCAGTGGCCTCATCCCGGCTTTGCAGGCCAATCGGGTTGATTTTGTCATGGCAGGTATGACCCCCACCGAGGAACGCAAACAAAATGTCGATTTCTCGGATGTCTATTTCATTGCCCAAAATACGATCATCGCCAGGGCCGGCAGCAACCTCACCACCCCTGCCGATCTAGCTGGCAAGCGTGTGGGGGTGCAGTTGGGCACCATCCAGGAGGAAGAGGCCAAAGGCTATGCGGAAGCGGATCCCAGTATTGAGGTGCGTTCTCTAAACAAAATTGGTGAGATTATCCAAGAAATCAAAGCGGGTCGCCTAGACGCTGCCATTATTGAAGACACTGTAGCAGCCGGGTTTGCAGCCTCTAACCCCGATTTGGAGTTCAACGTCATTCCAGAAGCAGATCCAGATGCCCCACGTGGTTCGGCCATTGCTTTTCCCAAGGGATCCCCTCGTGTGGCCGACTTTAACCGTGTTTTGGCAGAGATGAAGGCCAGCGGCAAGATGGATGAGCTGATCCTGAAGTGGTTTGGGGAAGATTCTCCGGCACTGGCAGCCGAATGAGATGATCTCTTTCGGCTCGGTGAGAACTTGACAAACTGAGGCCAAAAGTAGCAATCAACACGGTAATCTTTAGGGACTTCCTTAGGATGGTGCGGGGCTATCTTGCCTTCGTCCTAAGGAGTCCCTAGGGGTGTTTGGAGTTGAGTCGGTTAGAGCAAAAGAGGGGCAAGACTGTGTGGCAAGCCACTTTACCGGATTCTGGGGTCTGAGATGAATCTTGATTTTTCTCAGATTCAGGGAGATATCCCGTTTATTCTGGCCGGCATCCGTGTCACGTTGCAATTTACACTCCTGTCGGTGCTCTTCGGCTTTGCCTGGGGTATGGTTCTCTCCCTGTTTAAGATCTCCAACATTCCCCCCTTACGTTGGTTTGCGGTGGCCTACACCTCGGTTTTTCGGGGTACGCCCCTGATTTTGCAGCTCACCTTGATTTACTTCGCCACACCGCAACTGCTCAACTACGACATCTCCCCCCTGCAGGCGGGGGTGCTCACCTTCAGCCTCAACTCCGGTGCCTATACCTCTGAAACCATTCGCGGTGGGATTTTGGCCGTGGATCGGGGCCAGTGGGACGCGGCAGCCTCTTTAGGCGTGCCCTATCGGCAGATGATGTTGGATGTGATTTTTCCCCAGGCCCTGAAAAACATTCTTCCGGCCCTTGTCAACGAAAGTATTGCCTTGCTCAAGGATTCGGCCTTGGTTTCGGTGATTAGCGTTACGGATGTGATGCGGCGGGCGCAAATTGTGGCAGCCAGCAAGTTTCTCTATTTTGAGCCTCTGATCGTAGCTGGCCTCATCTACTATCTGCTGGTGATCACCTTAACTTGGGTTGCCCAACAGTTGGAGCGGAGGTTACGAGCCAGTGATTAAAGTACAGGATCTCCACAAAAAATTTGGCGCTTTGCATGTACTCAAGGGCATTAGCACCGAAATTCCCTTGGGAGCGGTGGTAGCGATCATCGGCCCTTCCGGCTGCGGCAAGTCCACCTTTTTGCGCTGCATCAACCGGTTGGAGGTGCCCACCTCTGGACGCATCACCATCGATGGCATGGATATTACGGATCCCCACACCGACATTCTCAAGGTGCGGCAGCGGGTGGGCATGGTTTTCCAGCACTTCAATATCTTTCCTCACATGACTGTGCTGCAAAATCTCATCTACGCACCTCTGAAAGTGAAAAAAGTACCCAAGGATCAGGCCCTGGCGAAAGCGTATGAATTGTTGGAGCGAGTTGGCCTCTCGGATAAGACGGATGTCTATCCTTCCCGCCTCTCAGGCGGACAAAAGCAACGGGTGGCAATTGCCCGTTCCTTAGCCATGGAACCGCAGATCATGCTGTTTGATGAACCGACCTCGGCTTTGGATCCGGAGATGGTACGGGAGGTGCTGGACGTGATGAAATCTTTGGCTCAGTCTCACATGACGATGGCGATTGTGACCCATGAGATGGGGTTTGCCCGCGAGGTGGCGGATCGCATTTGTTTCTTCGACAGTGGCTTATTGGTGGAAGATGCTCCACCGGCAGAGTTCTTCAGCAACCCCAAAAGCGAACGGGCCAAGCAGTTCTTGGAAAAGATGCTCTAAAGATGGGCCAGCTGACCAGCTAAGTTTCTCCTTGGTTGGAAACTGGCTCTGTGGATCCTTCAACCCAAGCAGACTGCTGCTCTGGGAGTTGCCAACCGGCCGAATCGTGGTCATCGGGACGGGTTGTCAGGATGAAAAGATTGTAAATGGCCCAGAGCAGGCCAAACACAAACCCAGCCCAAGAGGGATCCCATGCCCCTGCAAAGCGAACAGAGCCAACCCCAATAGCCAAAAGGGTCAGCAAAATAGCCAGGGCCTGTGGCCCCAAGGACAGTTGCGAGGGCTTTTCTGGGTCGGGTATTGCTCCTTGCAGCGCCTGCACCAGCGCCTGAATTGACTGGAAAAACTGACTGCCCGTTTGACGCTCCGAGTGCCATACTGCCCGCCACATCGGCGGCGGAAAAGCCAGCAACCAACTGATGCGCCCCAGCACCAGATAAGGCAAAAAGCGACCAAAAAACGACTCATCAAAGGCGGGTACCGGCATCCAGCCCATGCCCAAAAAGGCCACTGGTACTGCCAAGTAGGCCAGCTCCGCCAATCCTCCCCC
>JAUQVI010000084.1:0-12635 GCA_039794885.1 Thermostichus sp. DG02_5_bins_236 | reverse complement strand
GGATCTGATCATGAACTTGGGCCTCAATACGGGTGGCTAAGGCTAGGGATCCCTGTTGATGTAACTGTTCCATAATCTGGGCGATCTGGTTCGGGGTTTTACCTGGCCCCCAAACGGCCTCAGGAAACCCAGTGCGCACAGAACGGTGATGATCCACATGGGCAAAGTCTCCCACCGACTCAAAGGGCAGGAATCGATAGGTTTGCAGGGCGTGTTCTGGGGAGAGCTCCCCTTCGGCTACTGCCTGCAGCAGCTCCCGCAGCGCCTGTTCAGAAGAAGGGGGTACAAAGGGTTCGTTCAATGCTGTACCACCTATTTCGCCAAAGCCCCGCGGGGGAAAAACAACACTGGATGCCAGCTACGCCGCAGAATTTCACCCGTCAAGCTGCGCACCGACCATTCCCAAAAGCCCCCCACATTGGGAGAAGCTGTGGCAATCGCAGTCATATCTTCGTCGGCAGCGGTGGCCAAGATCTCCTTCAAAGCAGATCCCACCCGCACCAGGGTGCGCAGCTGCACTGAATGAATTTGTTTAGCCAGCGGTTCGATCACTTGGGCCAGATCCGCCTCGGCTTTGCGTTTAAGCACCTGCAAATCGGATCCCTGGTTGCGGCGGGCGCTGGGATCGATCACATAGAGCAAGGTTACGCTCTGGCACTGAGAGGTATCGGACAACAGGTGACTCAGGTGAGTTAACAGTTGTTGGCGCGGCTCTTCAAAGTCAAAGGGCACCAAGATGCAGCGAAACAGATGGCGGCTGCGTAGGCGCAATTCCTCTAGGGTAAAGGTGGCGATCAGCTGGGGGCGCATCACCATCACCGGGATCTTCAGTTTCGGCAACAGGCCAATGGTGGTGCTGCCAAATAACTTCTCGGTGAGTAAGTTGTGGGTATCCATGCCGGTAATCAGGAGATCGGAGCCATATTGCTGGATCCCTTTCAGGATCAGATCCACCGGCTTGCTCACCTGCACTAAGGCTTTAACTTCCAAGCCCGGCGGAATATCGCTCAACAGCTCCTGCAACTCCGCCTGCTGAGCCTGTATCTCAGGAGTAATGTCTTCGGGAATACCGATGCTGTCATCTTGCCAGGCGACGCTGTGAACAAAAGCGATGCGTTCAATGCCGCCGCTGTGTAGGTCTGCCAAACATTTGCCAAACCGCTGCAGGCCATCTTGGCGATCGGTGGCAATTAACAGGTTCTTGAACATACAAAGAGGTGGCTGGTGACGGGTTGCCGCTGTTGCATACGGCTACCTCAGGCTAACACCTTGAGGAGAGGCTCTGGCAGTGAGGATCTGCGGATTCACCGATTGGGATCCGCCAGATTGCGAAACTGGGTGTACTGGTTTTCAAACAGCAGCCGCACTGTACCCGTAGGGCCATTGCGGTGTTTGGCGATGATCACTTCCGCAATGCCCCGATCGCTGGTATTGGGGTCGTAGTATTCCGGTCGGTAGAGCATCATTACTAGATCAGCATCCTGCTCAATGCTGTTGTGTACCAGCAGACTATTGGCGACAAAGTTGTGATGACGGGGCATTTCGATGTCGTAAACCGGCTGCGGATCCCCCAACTCGCTAATCGAGATCACGGGATCCCACACCAGTTCCTCCTGTAGTACCACTGCCACTTCTTCCTCCAGTTGCAGATCGTCCAGCGCCTTCCAGCCCTGCTGGGTGAAAAAAGGGTGGTTCCCAGTCGCCTGAATAGAAAGATTAAGCCGGGTTTTCAGAGTACAGGTACGTTGTTTGCCACTACAAAACACTTTGACGGGCTTTTGGGGCACAAGGCGACCACGGCTATTCAAGCTGAGCAGACGGGGTAGTACCTCTGGCTGAGCGCCAGAAGCCAGTTGATCCAATCGCCACACTTTGCCCCGATCCACATCCAGCACCTGGGTGTCTCCGGCTAGGCAACCCGATTCCCGCAGATCCGCCAATTGGGGACGTTTATCGGAGCGGGACTCCACTGCCCGACTTAACTGAGACAGCACCACCACCGGCACCATCAGCTCTTTGGCCAAGGCCTTGAGGCCACGGGTAATACGAGACAGCTCCTGCACCCGGTTGTCGGAAGCGGATCCCTGCATCAGTTGTAGATAGTCGATCAACACCATCCCCAACGTCCCCCCTTGCTCTGCTTGCAAACGACGCGCCTTAGAGCGAATTTCAGTGACGGTGCAATCGGGGGTATCGTCGATAAACAGCGGCAGCTGCGACAAAAAGCCGATCGCCTGTCCGAGGCGTTGCCACTCATTCTCGCTGATGCGACCAGAACGCAAGCGGCTGCTGTCGATGCGGGCTTCGCTGGCCAAGAGGCGTTGTACCAGTTGTTCCCGCGACATTTCCAAGCTAAAGACGGCGACCGGCTGCTTGGAGTAAGCAGCCACATTCTGGGCAACGTTGAGGGCAAGACTGGTTTTTCCCATGGAAGGGCGCCCTGCCAGGATCAACAGATCAGAGCGTTGCAATCCCTGGGTTAGGTTATCCAGATCAATGAATTTGGTCGGGATCCCTGGGATCTGGGCCCCACTTTGAAACTTCTCTTCCAGATCCGAGAAGATATTGACCAAAACATCGGAGGCAGGAATAAGGCTGCGCTGCACTCGCTCTTGGGTCAAACCAAATACCTGCTGCTCTGCTTGATCCATCACCTGGGGCAGCGGCTGGCTGGTGTCGTAGGCCAAACGAGCCAGGGAATGGCTCACCTGGATCAGTTGGCGGCGCATGTATTTGTCCAGGACCAAGCGAGCGTACTGATCGATGTTGATGCTGCTGACGGTTTGTTCCAGTAGGCGACGGATTGCCCCAGTACCGCCCACCCGCTCCAGTAGATGGTGATCCGCCAACCAAGCGGAGACGGTCATCAGGTCGGTAGGTTGGCCCTGACTGTGCAGCTGTAGGGCGGCCCGATAAATTTCCTGGTGGGCGGAAGTATAGAACATTTCCGGGCGCAGCAGCTCCGAGACCCGCACCAGTGCATCTGGATCCAGGAGGATCCCGCCCAGGATCTCCTCCTCCGCCTCCACATTCTGGGGAGGAAGCCGATCCCCACCGGTTAGGTCGTAATCACTGATCACCGCAAGCCAGGATAGACAAAAGAACCCAGCCACGGCTCAACGGCCTTGTGGCACACTAACACGTCAGCCCAGCCTCTCAACTTATTAATGCAGGGTTCTAGGCTGAGCATACCCACTTGTTTACTCAGACGGAACCGTACCTACCTACCTGCAGCCCAGGGATCCCTTTCATCCAGCTTCATTCGCTCTCTTCGAGTTCAGGGATCCCTTGAGGCCAGCTCTCTCTGCTCACTCGGGGGTGACTTGAATGCGCAGGGTGGCGGTTACCTCTGGGTGTAGCTTCACCTGCACGGGGTAAACACCGGTTTTGTTGATCTCCTCTGGCAGAGAGATGTTGCGGCGATCAATATCTAGGCCGCTGGTGGCCAAGACTACTTCCGCGATATCGCTGCTGGTCACTTGCCCAAAGAGCAAATCGTTTTCTCCCACCTTTTGCCGAATCACGAAGCGCCCAATGGTTTCCAGGGCTGTTTTGTAGCTTTCCGCTTGCTGTTTTTCCGCCAGTTTACGGGCTGCCTCCTGCTCCAGGCGCATCTGCTGCTCCTTGAGCAAGCCAGGGGTAACCCGTACCGCAATCTGCCGGGGGAAAAGATAGTTGCGGGCGTAGCCAGGTTTAACGCTGACCACCTCTCCAGGCTTGCCCAGTCCTGGGATGGACTGGCGCAGTACAACCTGCACATCACGTTTCGACATGGGGAAGACGCTTATTTTCTCGACAGCCTTCTATTATAAGTATCCTGTCGGTGCTTCGTCAGCCCAAGTGCTCGCGAGAAGGATCCCCATCGGATGGCAATATATGTAGATTCCCCCGCCTAGGTGAGCTGCTCATGGGCCCCCAAGAGATATCCATGAATGTGAATGCCCCTCCCAACGGCTCCTTGACCAGCGTTGCCAAGATTGTCCAATGCCACCCTTTCTTCTAGCTAAAAATACGGAAATCGAGCGTTCCTAAATGTAGAGACAAGCTGCTTCTTTCTCTCTGGAAAAGATCCCTAAAAATCTCTAAGACACTCAGAGAATCTTCTAACTCATAACCTAATTTTAATATCCTCTTAACCATGCCTGATCAGCTTTGCGTTATATTAACGACGTGGTAAAAATATACAACTCAGCAGGTGTCTGCTGGGGTTAAGAGTTCTAGCTCTCTGAATAGATGTACATTATAGATGTACATTGCTCTGATGCTCAGTGCTTGGAGCTTCTGCAGCTCTGATGTTGAGTGGATGAGCTTTATGCTTTATATTTGGCCAAGCTGAGATGGCCAGAGTTGTCGAGAAACTTTGTCTAGTCTGTGTTCTATTTTTTGACTTTCGAGTTCAAGCTCGGACTTGATCTTTATATCGGAGGTTTCTACAGTGCTGACACGATCCCTCGGTCGCCGTTCCTTCTTGAAGTCTTTGTCTGCAACTGCTGCCGGGTTTATAGCCAGTCAGGCTAGCTGGCGTCAAGTCTTTGCTCAACAGGTTGTCAACTTAAACGGTGCCGGTGCTACTTTCCCTGCCCCAATTTATCAAACTTGGGCACAGGAGTTCGGCAAGAGAAATCCCAACATCCAGGTTAACTATCAATCGGTGGGCAGTGGTGCAGGTCGGCGGCAGTTTGTGGCTCGTACTGTGGATTTTGGTGCCAGTGATAGTGTTCCCCGTCCTGAGGAGATTGAGCAAGTTGAGAATGAAGCGCAACCCCCTAAGGGCATGGTTGCTATTCCCATGGTGGCAGGGGCTTTGGTGGCTGCCTACAACATTCCTGGTGTCGGCTCAGAAATTCGCCTCTCCCGAAAGGTATTGGCGGATATCTTTTTGGGTAAAGTAAAGCGCTGGAATGATCCTGCTATTACGGCTCTCAACCCCCGTGTCAATTTCCCCAACCTGCCGATTACGGTGGTGTATCGTTCTGATGGCAGCGGCACCACAGAGATTTTTACCAACCACTTGAATGCTATCAGCAATGAGTGGAAGGAACGGGTGGGGCGTGGCTCTTCTGTGAACTGGCCGACGGGGGTGGGAGCCCGTGGAAATGAGGGGGTTTCTGAGCAGATTAAGCAAATTCCCGGTTCTATTGGCTATGTGGAGTTTGGTTTTGCCAAGCTCAATAAATTGAATGTAGCTCGCTTGGAAAACCGGTCTGGCAAGTTTGTTACGCCAACGGTTGAGTCTGAGCAGGCGGGGCTTTCGCAAATTCAATTGAATGAACGTCTGTTGGGGGTTGATCCCGATCCGATTGGAGAAGCCTCCTATCCAATCGTGGGCTACACCTGGATTCTGGCTTACCGGGTTTATCCAAACGCCCAGACTTCCCAGGCTATGAAGGAGTTTTTGCGCTTCGCTCTTTCGGAAGGTCAGGCTTTTGCCGAGCCGCTAGGCTACGTACCTTTGCCGGCGGAGACTTTACAAAAAGCGCTGGCTGCAGTCGAGACAATTACCCCTTGAGTCTGGCGAAGGGTGTGACGCTGCTCCTGTGCTTTCGGTACTGTTTGATTGAGTGCTCTTCAGTTGTGTTTCCACGGATCCCTGAGGTTATGACTACTACTATTCCTGAGACTCAATCGATATTTCGGCCCAACTCAGATTTTCAGCGTCGCCGGGATCAGGTATTTGTTTGGGCTACTCGAATTGCCGTTTTTTTCTCAGCTTTTCTGCTGCTGTGGCTATCTTTGGAGATTGGTATCCAGGCTTTGCCGGCGATTCAGGAATTTGGCTTGCGCTTTTTCTGGAGCGCCACCTGGGATCCGGTGGAGAACAACTACGGGGCTTGGGCCCAGATCTACGGTACTCTAGTCAGCTCTTTGATTGCTTTGATTGTTGGGATCCCGTTTAGTTTCGGCATTTCCATTTTTTTGAGTGAGGATTTTCTGCATAAGCCTTTACGTCTGGCCTTGACCATTGTGGTGGAGCTGTTGGCTGCCATTCCCAGTGTTGTTTTCGGCATTTGGGGTTTATTTGTATTTATTCCCTTCTTTCGTCCAATCCAAATGGCGATCTATGAGCGGCTCAACTGGATCCCACTTTTCAGCACGCCACCGATTGGGCCGGGCATGCTTACAGCAGGAGTGGTGTTGGGGATCATGATTATTCCCATTATCACTGCGATTGCGCGGGAAGTGTTGGTGGCGGTACCACCGGAGTTGCGGGCAGCGGCCTACTCCATGGGAGCCACCCGTTGGGAGGCCATCTTCGGGGTCGTTCTGCCGGCAGCGATTGGAGGGATGTTGGGGGCGGTGGTGCTGGGTCTTGGCCGGGCTATGGGAGAGACAATGGCCGTGGCGATGTTGATCGGCAACTCCCGTGGCGTTAACATTTCCGTTTTGGCGCCGGCCAGTAATATTCCAGCTTTGCTGGCCAACGAGTTTGGCGAGGCTGGCGGTGAGCAGATCGCGGCTTTGATGTATGCTGCTCTGATTTTGTTGTTGGTGACGCTGCTGGTGAATATCGTTGCCGAATGGTTGGTGCGTAGCGTTAAGTTTGCCCTGACGGCTTCGCGGGAGTAGGTGGTTATGGTCACTCAAGTGGCAGATCAAGGGAATCCACTCGGGCGTAAGGGGCGTTCCCAGCGGCTGATCTTTGACTGGAGCATGAGTATTTTCACGATTGTCTCCAGCATTTTTGCCATCTCTGTTTTGACGTTGATCCTCTACTACGTCTTCATCAACGGTATTGAGCGCTTCAACTGGCAGGGCTTGACCCAGTTACCACCTCCCCCCGGAGATCAGGTGGGTGGCTTTGGCAATGCGGTGCTGGGAACGATCATTGTGGTTTCCATTGCCATTTTGATTACCTTCCCCATCGGCTTGCTGGCGGCCATTTATCTGTCGGAATTCGGGCAAAACAGCTCCACGGCCTCTGCCTTGCGCTTCATTATTAAGGTGCTCACGGGGGTACCCTCTATCATCGCTGGGGTGTTTGCCTATGGGGTGCTGGTGTTGACCACCAAAACCTTTTCTGCCCTCTCGGGGGGAGTAGCCCTGTCGGTGTTAACTTTGCCGATCATTATTCTCTCTTGTGAAGAGGCGCTGCGCTTGGTGCCAAGGGATGTGCGGGATGCTGCCTATGCCCTGGGAGCCTCCAAGGTGCAGACGGTGTTTCGTGTCGTTCTGCCGGCAGCCCTACCGGTGATTTTGACAGGGGTGACGCTGGCCATTTCCCGAGCGGCGGGAGAAACGGCGCCGTTGATTTTCACAGCGCTATTCAGCTTTTTGTGGCCGAATGGTTTGCTTAGGCCGGTGGCCTCTTTGGCGGTGCTGATCTATAACTTTGCCATTGTGCCCTTTGAGAATCAGCAGAAGATTGCTTGGGGAGGGGCCTTGGCTTTGGTGATCCTGGTTTTGATCACCACAGTTACTTTCCGCCTGCTGCTGAGCCGGCGGCAAGAACACATCACCCTCTAGGGATCCCGCCCACGGCTTCGCTGTTCCCGGTTTCTGTTGTTTTGGGTTTTCACTATGCGTCCTGCTTCTTCCCACACCCCTTCTCAGAAAAAGCAAACCCGCTTGGCGGTTGAAATGGAAACAAAGGAGGTGAGTGTTTATTACGGGCCCCATTTGGCGGTGCGGCAGGTCTCCCTGAAAATCCCCAAAAATCAAATTACGGCTTTCATTGGCCCTTCTGGTTGTGGCAAGAGCACTCTGCTGCGCTGCTTTAACCGCATGAATGATTTGATCCCTTCTGCTAGGGTAGAGGGGGTCGTGATGTTCCACAAGCAAAACATCTATGACCCTGAGGTGGATCCTTCCGAGGTGCGACGGCGGGTAGGCTTGGTGTTTCAAAAGCCCAACCCCTTCCCCAAATCGGTCTACGACAATATTGCCTTTGGGCCGCGCATTAATGGCTACCAGGGGGATTTGGATGAGCTGGTGGAGCGTACCCTGCGCCAGGCTGCCCTTTGGGATGAAGTCAAAGATAAGCTGAAACTGAGTGGGCTTTCTCTTTCCGGTGGTCAACAGCAGCGCCTTTGTATTGCCCGCACCCTGGCGATCCAACCGGAGGTGATTCTGATGGACGAACCCTGTGCCTCTTTGGATCCCATTTCTACCCTGCGCATCGAGGAGCTGCTTAAGGAATTGGGCCGTCGCTACACAATCATCATCGTTACCCACAATATGCAGCAGGCGGCGCGGGTGTCTGACTTTACGGCGTTCTACAATACCGAGATTGATGACGACGGGATCCGCTACGGGCGATTGGTGGAGTTTAATCGCACCGAGAGGATTTTTAATTCCCCCGCCCACCGAGAAACGGAAGAATACGTGAGTGGACGATTTGGCTAATCAAACGGCCAGGTTCGCTACCATGGGGTGCACAGGGGCGGGTGGATGAAGGAGCCCGACAAGATGGCCGATCGGGTGCGCTTGGATAGCTGGCTGGTGCAGCAAGGGTACTTTGCGTCGCGCCAGCAGGCGCAGCGTTCCATTTTGGCCGGGGAAGTGTTTCTGAATGGAGTGCGGGCGGAGAAAACCGGCTCTTGGGTACAAGGGGATCCCACGGTGCAGATCCAGTCCAAGCCAGCTTTTGTGTCGCGGGGGGGAGAAAAACTGCGGGGGGCGCTGGAGAAGTTTCCGGTGCAGGCGCAAGATCGCATCTGTTTGGACGCCGGCATTTCTACCGGTGGCTTTACCGATTGCTTGCTGCAACGGGGGGCCAAGCGGATCTATGGCGTGGATGTCGGTTATGGGCAGTTGGCTTGGTCTCTGCGCACCGATGCACGGGTGATTCTGAAGGAGCGCACCAATCTGCGCCATCTGCAGCCGCTGCAGCTGTACGGGACAGAGTTACCTAGGGAAGATTGGCCGGATTTGGCCGTGGTGGATCTATCTTTCATTTCCTTAGCCAAGGTGCTGCAGCCGCTGTGGAACCTGTTGCGTTCTCCGCGCGAGGCGCTGCTGCTGGTCAAGCCCCAGTTCGAAGCCGGGCGGGAGCAGGTGGGCAAAAAGGGGGTGGTTCGGGATCCCGCCATTCATGCCCAGGTGATCGAGATGGTCATCCAGGCAGCGCTGATCCAAGGCTGGCAACTGCAAGGGTACACTTGGTCTCCCATCACCGGGCCTGCCGGCAATATCGAGTACTGGCTGTGGCTGGCGGAAGGGCTAGGGATCCCTTTGCCTGAACCCGATGCGCTACAACAGATGAGCGAGCAGGCAACAATACAGCTAGCTGCATAACCCGTCAATTTTGTCAATACGTTATTGTGCGTGATCGAGAGATTATGAGCGAAGAAATTGAAGAATTATTTCAGCAATGTGTTCGGCGCTACGAATCCGGGGAAACTGCTAGGTCGTTGATTCCCTCCTTTGAGTCAATCTGTAAGGGATCCCCGAAAGCCGCCGCCGCCTGGACCTGTTTGTCGTGGTTGTATCTGCTGGAGGGGCAGGCAGAAAAAGCCCTGAAAGCCTCGCAAACTGCCGTCAAGCTAGATCCGGTGGATGCCCAGCCCCGCGTCAATTTGACCTTGGCCATGCTGGAGCTAAAAAAAACAGGGGTACGCCAGCAGGTGGAGGTGATTCAGCAAATTCTGGTACGGGATCCCGAGCAGATCGATGGCATTAAATCCAACTTGGTGGAAGGGGAGAATCGCCGCCCTACTTGGCCCCACTTGAGCAAGATCTACCACTGGCTTTTTGAGGAAGATTAAGCAGCTCTGACCACCATCTTGCAACAAGACTTTAGGAAAAGCTAGGGGCTGTAACGGCAGCCCACAACTCTTAACAAGATCCTCATGAGGTGGGTGCTAGACTTCACTTACTCAATTGCAAGATGGAACCAAATCACAGTTAGGGATTGGGTTTCATCGCTTCTCAGCCTCGTTTTATTGGGCTTTTGAGTTGATGCGAAATGTTTAATGGCCATCGCACTTATTGTGTTGCATTGCCGTTCCTATTTTGAGTCTCACCTTTTTTTGACCCCAGATTGGAGGAACTTTAAGATGAACCGTCAAACCGTTTGGATCAAGGGCGACACCCGGAATCACCAGGGTCATTTCGTCCCTCAGTCTGAATACACCTTGGTCGATGCTGACCAGAATGGCTGGGCGTTGATTTGTGTTGACAATGCCCGCTGCTACTACGTGGATCCTGAAGCCCTGAAATTTGATGCAGGGTGAGCATTTTTCCCTGCATAGCCTCAATTTATGCTCGGCTTCTCAATATCTGTGGTCAAATTCCTTTTTAAGACTTCAATCAATACTTTTTTAATGGCATACTGGGGAGCTAATCGTTAGCTCCTCTTGTTTTTTGTCAATTTTTGGTCGTCGGGATCCCTCAGCCAAAGCGCGTAGGTCGGGTCAAGCCTCTAACTCTTGCTACCCATGTCGGCAGCTTGGATTAAGGCGGTGGCCCGTTGCTGATCCAACTTGGCTTGCAAGCGTTCCTGCTTGTCGCTGCTGCTACTGAGCACCTTGCCAGCCTCACTCAAAACGGCTTGGGCTGCTGCTTTATCCACCTTGTCACCCATCTCGGCTCGATTCACCAGGATGGTCACTTCGTTATTCTCCACTTCAGCAAAGCCACCCATCACTGCGATAGCAAACCATTTACCTCCGGCCCTAACCCGCATCACGCCATTGCCGATGGCGGTTAAAAGGGGGGCGTGCCCAGTCAGTATGCCCAATTGACCCGAGGTGGCAGGGAGGATCACTTCCTCGCTGGGGGCATCCCAAACAGTGCGGTCAGGGGTGATCACACGAACCGTCAGCGTCACGGCAGATTCTCCTGAAGGCTTGAGCTTAACGTCTTTGATCCTACCGGATTACGGGGATCCCTTGTGCGGCAGTTCTTTGGATGGGATCCCCAATCGCTGGGTCGGTTTCGATCGGTTATCCGGCGCTATCCAGAGCCGGATCCGAAGGAAAACTGTTCTGCAACCTGCCATTGTTGACCGTCATGTTGCAGGAGTGTCAGGTCTGTAGCCTCAAAAGCAGCCTGAAACCGTCGAGGTTGGAACTCTGGCCAAGCGGCACGAAAGTTGCCTGGGGTCAAATCTCGAAAGGCTAGGGTGATGTGGGGCACAAAGGGGCGCGAGGGAGTAGCGGGATTTTTCGGCTGCAACAGGGGCTGCATAAGAGTCTGAACTGCCGATTGAAGCTGCTGCAGTTCTGACGAAGGAACAACCTGGATGTAGATGACATGGGGGGCAAAAGCGCCAAAACCAGATAGCTCGACTGAAATGGAGTCTTGGCTTGTAGCAAAGACCCGCAGGGATCCGATCAACGCAGGCCATTCGGATCTGGGCCACTCGAAAGGCGGCACCAGCGTGATGTGAGGGGGAGAACGGAGGGCAGCGCGACTGGAAAACCGATCCACAAACTCCTGTTGAAGAGCTCTCACCTGCTCTTGCAGGGGTAAGGGAGGAAGCAACGCCAAGAACAAACGCTGTTTAGAGGCCGACATTAGAACGCAACCATTAGAACCCATAAGAAGAAGAGGATAATGCAACCGTAGCTTGAACGCCCCGATAATGCTTTCCATCGATTCTCTCCCCAATCCAGAAACCCCTTCTGAAACGGGATCCCCCAGTCAAGCTCCCATTCCTCCCTATCAGTGGCATATCTTTCTCTGTGCTGACCAAACCAAACCCAAATGTTGTCACAAAGCTGTTGGCCTAGAAGCCTGGGATTATCTAAAGCAACGGATCAAGACCTTAAACCTAGAGTCTGGAGTGCCGGGATCCCCATGGGTCTACCGGACAAAGGCCAATTGTCTGCGCGGATGTGACCATGGCATTCCTGGCCCCGTGCTGCTGATTTATCCCGGTGGGTTTTGGTACCACTCCGCCACCCCTGCGGTAATCGAGCGGATTTTGCAAGAGCATGTGCTGGGCGGGATCCCGGTCATGGATTATTTGGTGGCCCAAGACACCCTGATTGCTGACGAACGCCCTTAGCGTCCCTGCTCCAAAAGGGTATGGATAGCCGTCACACACACCTCCGTCACCTGCTGCAACTCCCCCCTCTCACTCGAAGCTGGGGGTGGAATGAGCGCGCCAATTCGCACACTGATTGGACACAACAGCCGTGGCCATTTGGATCCCTTGGGTAGCACCTTCTCCGTTCCCCAAAGGGCTACAGGCAACAAGGGGGTTTGGGTACGAGCCGCGATCAAAGCAGCACCCAAGTGAGGATGGGGTATGCGTCCATCGGGAGTACGGGTGCCATTCAAAAAGATGCCCACCGCCCACCCCTGAGCCAAAGCGGTTTCCGTAGCCCGCAATGCGCTGCGATCCGAGCCGCCCCGTTTCACCGGATAAGCTCCATACAATCGAATCGCCTGCTTCAAAACTGGAACCTGAAACAATTCCTCCTTGGCCATAAAAGCCACCGGGCGACGGACCGCGTTAGACAGCAATGGCGGATCCAAGTGGCTGGCATGGTTGCTCACGATAATCAGGGATCCCTGGCGAGGCACCCTGTCCTGCCCGTAGGTGTGCCCCAGGTACAGTCCACGAAACAGAGGGTTAATCACCAACCACTTCAGTAGCCAGTAAGCCAACCAATCAAGGCGACGATAGCCAGTTTGAGAATCCAAGTTGAGCGGTTACTCCAGCAGCGAAACCCTTTTTGAGTGTAGTG
>JAUQVI010000083.1:0-12676 GCA_039794885.1 Thermostichus sp. DG02_5_bins_236 | reverse complement strand
CTATTGGAAGAATGTTCTTTGGAATAAATCGTACTTCATTGCTTCGTGCGGCGGTGTAACAGTTTCAGTTTTGAAAAACACATCGAAAACCAAGATGCCCAGATTGATTCGTTGGGTAGGGCTTGTTGTGCGCAAAGCGCAGGCTACGCCAACGGCGGCATTGTAGCTTGCTTCGAGGGCATTGAACCCACCCAGCAAGCACGGCTTTCATCCCGACACTGACCTACAGTGCGGGGCTTCCCGCCGTTCAAGCTAACAAGAATTATAGGGATCTCGATGATTCAGCCACTAAGATAGGGATCCAACTCAGACTCAAGCAGTCACCAACTCAGGACGACGGCTGTTGCGAATGCCGCGAATCGCTTCTCCGTAATCCTTGGCCTTAAACACCGCTGAGCCCGCCACAATCGCATTGGCCCCCGCTTCAATTACCTGCCAGGCGTTACCCCCCTTCAGGCCCCCATCCACCTCAATCCAGGGATCCAGCCCACGCTCATCGCACAGAGCCCGCAACTGGCGAATTTTGGGCACCACCGCCGGAATGAAACTCTGACCGCCGAAACCGGGGTTAACGCTCATGATCAACACCAAGTCCACCAGTTCCAACACGTACTGGATTAAATCCAAAGAACTGGCGGGGTTGAGCACTACACCCGCCTGCTTGCCCAGATCCTTAATTTGGCTGAGAGTACGGTGCAGGTGAGTGGTGGAGCTAGGCTCCGCATGCACAGAAATGATGTCGGCTCCAGCCTTAGCAAAATCCGCCACATAATTCTCCGGCTGCACGATCATTAGGTGCACATCCAGGGGCTTGGTCGTCACCGGTCGCAGCGCTTCCACTACCAAAGGACCAATGGTGATATTCGGCACAAAGCGGCCATCCATGACATCCACATGGATCCAGTCTGCCCCTGCCTCATCCACTGCCCGCACCTCATCCCCCAAACAGCTAAAGTCCGCCGAAAGAATGGAAGGGGCAATCACAATCGGCTTTTGCCCAGAGGTCGCTGACGGCTTAATCATGATGAATATCCGGGTTGTGTAAACAGAGAAACAGTGGGAACTACTCCTCCATGGTACGGGCTTTGATCCCCTTTGCAAAGCGTCACATTCCTGGTCTGCTTGGGGCTCAGGGCTCTAGGGGGGAGGGGGATTCTCGCGGTCGGATCCCAACAAAGCCGGCATCGGCAAACCGCAACACCTGCAAAACTTGGGCAATGCGCCGCAGCGGGCTGAACCGTTCAGAAGTGCTTTGGGGCTCTGGAGAAGACTGCTCAGAGGGAACGGGATCCAGTTGCAACGTCATGGAAAGCTGCTGGAGTTGCATATAGATGCTGTTCACTGCCAGCATCGCCAAGACTGTGCCGAAAAACTTGGTGCGGGATCCCATAAGTCAACTCGTGCGGGAAAACAGTAAAGTACAGCCGTTGCCAGTGCAGCAGCAAGGCTTGTCTAGCTCCAACTTAGCCCACAGGCTCACCCCTTGCCTCAGCATGCCGAGCCGGCGCTCTCAACACCTCACTCAACTTCACTTGGCAGCGAGAGCTGAGCCACAAAGCGACGGCAAGCGAGGGGCGGCAGAGGCGCAACAACAAGAGCATTCGAGAGAAGAAGTAAGATGGATATTGATAGTCCTGCAATATTTCTACATCTTTCTCCCTGTGTTGACTGCTTCTCCTGCCGGTTTTGCGGCTGATGCCAAACGCCTTTGGCCCGCTGACGCGAACGCGCCTTTTGCTCCCCAAATCTGGAACTGGCGCGGATATCCCATTCGTTATGTAGTACAGGGTTCGGGATCCCCGTTGGTGTTGGTGCATGGGTTTGGGGCTTCGATTGGCCATTGGCGGCACAATATCCCCGTCTTAGCTGCAGCAGGATATCGAGTCTATGCTCTGGATTTGCTTGGGTTTGGCGGCTCTGCAAAACCTGCTTTGCCCTACAGCTTGGATCTGTGGGTAGAGTTACTGGTGGATTTTTGGCAGCAGCACATTCAGCAGACCACCGTGTTTGTTGGCAATTCCATCGGTGCCTTGCTTAGCCTAATCCTGGCTGCCCAACACCCTGAACTAACGGCAGGGGCCATATTGCTCAACTGTGCTGGGGGATTGAACCACCGTTCCCACGAACTCAACCCGATTTTCCGGTTTATCATGGGCACCTTTACGGCTCTGGTCGCCTCCCCCATCACCGGGCCATTTTTATTTGATCGGGTGCGCCAGCGCCAGCGCATCCGCGAAACCCTGAAACAGGTGTACCGCAACCCCGCTGCCATTACCGATGAACTGGTGGAGATCCTCTACGTCCCCTCTTGCGATGTGGGCGCTCAGCAGGTGTTTGCCTCCATTCTTACTGCTCCGGCTGGCCCGACCCCTGAAGACCTGTTGCCTCAAGTGCGTTGTCCGCTGTTGGTGCTTTGGGGAGAAGCAGATCCTTGGACACCGATTCAAAGGGGCCGTGGCTTTCAAAACCATGTCAACGGGATCGACTACCAATTTTTGCCCATCCCCGACACGGGCCATTGCCCCCACGATGAGCGCCCGGAGGTGATCAATCCTTTGATTTTAGATTGGTTGCCCAAGGCCTTTGCAGACATTTAATGTGCTTCTTTCAGGACTTTTTCGAAGCCCCTTTGGCAGATAGTCCCAACCAACCCCGAATCTTTTTCATCCAAACCTCGATAGGCGAGGGCTGGGGGCGGATCGCCAGTTGAATTGGCTCATCCTGATAGTCTTTGTCCTTGAGGCGGAAACCAAACTCCAGATCCTCCTTTACCTTGCTCAGGCGGGGGAACAACCGCAGGGCGGCTTTTTTGAGATCCTCTTCGTTCTGGAAAATAGCCTGATGAATAGCGCTAGAACGGCCTACCGCCAGGGATCCCACTGGCAACCAAGGATTGAGTTTCCCAGGTGTTGCTTTGCCGGAACGAGCAAAAACATTGAATTCGGGCATCCCCTTCGATTGCAGCTCGTCGTAGCGTTTGGCTGCTTGCTTGCGTTTGGCGGCATTGGGGTTGGGGGGTGTCTTTTCGGGCTTGGATTTGCTGAAACCCTTGGACTGACTCATACCACAGCAGTTGGGAAGGTGGATTTTTGCAGCTTAGCGCACAAGTGGCACATACTCTCCGCCTACCTGCCGGCTGTTCAGTCAGGATCCATTTCGTTCGACTTTTGCCTGGGCCCGACTCTACTCTGCACCTGATTTCGGGATCCCCGGCGCATTTTGTTCCAGAATGAGAGAAGTTTATTTTTCTTTGTAATTGTCTGGACGGCGTTTTGGAGTTCCAGATCGGGAGCCCAGGTAGCACGGATGCGAGGGTATGGCGATGCGGGTGGCAATTATTGGGGCAGGCTTGGCCGGGTTGGTGACAGCGGTGGATTTGGTGGAAGCTGGACATGAGGTGCAGCTCTACGAGTCACGTCCCTTCGTGGGCGGCAAGGTGGGATCCTGGCAGGATGCCGATGGCAACCATATTGAGATGGGCCTCCACGTCTTCTTTTTCAACTACAGCAACCTGTTTGCCCTGATGAAAAAGGTGGGAGCCTTCGACAACCTCTTGCCTAAGCAACATACCCATACCTTTGTCAACCGGGGTGGAGGGGTGGAAACCCTAGATTTTCGCTTTCCTTTGGGCGCACCCTTTAACGGTCTGAAAGCTTTTTTCACAACCGGGCAGCTCTCTTGGTTGGATAAGCTGCGCAATGCTCTGGCTCTGGGCACCAGCCCCTTAATCCGTGGCTTGCTGGATTATGAGGGGGCAATGGGACAGATCCGGGCTTTGGATCGGATCAGCTTTGCCGAGTGGTTTCGCCGCCATGGGGGATCCGAGGGCAGCTTGAAACGGATGTGGAACCCGATTGCCTATGCCCTCGGCTTTATCGACACCGAGAATATTTCCGCCCGCTGTATGCTGACCATCTTTCAGATGTTTGCTAGCAAAACCGAGGCCTCCAAGCTCAATCTCCTCAAGGGATCCCCCGATACCTATCTCACGCAGCCGATTGTCCGCTATATCCAAGCCCATGGGGGGCAGATTCACACCCGTAGAGGGGTGAGCCAAATTCAGGTAGCAGCAACGGAGCCCTACCGGGTAACCGGTTTAATCCTGGCCGATAGCGAACGCATCGAGGCAGATGTGTATGTTTGTGCCGCGGCGGTGGAAGGGGCAAAACGGCTCATCCCAGAGGTATGGCGGCAATGGCCCCAGTTCGATAACCTCTACAAGCTGGAATCTGTACCCGTAGCAACGGTGCAGCTCCGCTTTGATGGCTGGGTCACCGAACTGAACCCCCAAGGCCAGGCTCAGCGGGCTGTGGATCACCCGCAAGCGGTGGGCATCGACAACCTCCTCTACACTGCCGATGCCGATTTTTCTTGTTTTGCCGATTTGGCCCTCAGTAGCCCTGCCGACTACTACAAACCCGGCCAGGGATCCCTGTTGCAATGTGTGCTCACGCCGGGGGATCCCTTTATTCCCATGTCCAATGAGAAAATTGCCCAACATGTGTTGCATCAAGTCCACGCCCTTTTCCCTTCGTCGCGGGAACTGAACATGACTTGGTACAGCGTTGTGAAATTGGCACAATCTTTGTATCGGGAAGCCCCTGGCATGGATCCCTACCGCCCACAGCAAAAAACCCCGGTACCCAATTTCTTTTTTGCCGGTAGCTACACCGCTCAAGACTACATCGACAGCATGGAAGGGGCAACCCTCTCAGGACACTTGGCAGCCCAGGCCATCTTGGCAGGCTAGCCGCGTCGAGTTCCATGGTCTTGAGCCGGCAAGTTCCCCTTCCCTGGCCATTTGCCTTCCCCGTTGTCATAACCGGCATTCTCCTAGCAAACTGAGCCAGTTACCTCGCGCTGGAACCACTGACAGCTGGTCTTCCTGCCCAAAAGGGAGACAACAACAAGCTCAGATTCGGGAGAAAATTTTTGGTGAAAATTACCATAATCATGTTATAGTGAAGTTCACCATAAGTGAGGTAGCAGCAAGATGTCTGGGTTGAATCCCTCTTCTCAGGGTGAGGCTAGCAGCTCAATCAACGGCCATTTTGGACGCATGCAGCAGGCTTGGGTTTTGTGGCTCTATCCACTGCTGTGGCTGTTGACATTGGTAGGTGTTCGTTCCGCAGAGCCGCAGATATTCGGGATCCCGGCTTGGTACCTCAGTGCAGGGCTGCTCATCCTCCTATTGGTGCCCCTGAATTTCTACGTTGTACGGGTCTGCTGGCCAAGGATGAGCAATGACTGATACAGCTTTGAGTTTTGGGATTGTTGGAGCTTACCTGCTGGTGTTGGCCGGCATTGGCATTTGGAGCTACCGCCATACAGGTCAAGACCCTGTCAGCTACTTCCTAGCAGGGCGCGGCCTGGGATCCCTAGTCTTGACGCTCACCCTCTTGGCAACGCTACTGAGTGCTTTCACCTTCATCGGTGTACCGGCAGATGGCTATACCCATGGGTTGGGTATCTTTTTGGGGGTTGGGGTAACGGATGCTTTCATTTCGGTGTTGTTTTTTCTTCTTGGCTATCGGCTTTGGTTAGCTGCCAAACATTTTCAATTCATTACCCCTTCAGAGTTTTTTGGTCATCGCTTTGGCAGTCCACTGCTGGCTTTGCTCTACTCCCTCAGTGCCCTGCTGTTTACCGCTCCTTACATCAGCATTCAGATCATTGCCGGGGCGCGCACCCTCTCGGCGGTGCTGGGGGAAGGGATCCCCTACTGGCCCTTGGCAATCATCGTCGCGGTGGTGATCCTGGCCTATGTATTGCTGGGCGGATCCCAGGCGGTGGTATGGACAGACACCCTGCAAGGCATCATCTTAATCCTGGGCATGGGGGCGGCCTTTGTGGCCATTGCCGGCTCCTTGGGGAGAGACGCGAGCGCCGAACTGGAGGCATGGCTCCGTTTGCCAGGGCCAACCGGTCGCTGGAGTTGGCAGGGGTTAATCAGCTACCAGCTTCTCATCTTGATGGCCGTACCGCTATTTCCCCAGATTTTTCAGCGCTTCTATATGGCCAAAAATGCCCAGGTATTCAAAACAATGATGGTGGTTTGGCCGCTGTTGATCCTGGTGATTTTCTTTCCGGCTACCTTGATTGGAGTGTGGGGACGACTGGTCTTCCCAACCTTAGAATCCGCCGATCAAATTATGCCCTTGATGTTACAAACCCTACCATCGGGTTTGGCAGCTTTGGTGATCTCGGCAGCCTTAGCTGCCTTGATGTCCACCGCTGACTCGCAGCTGCTCACCACCAGCTCCTTGGTAACGCGGGATCTCATTTACACCCACTTCAACCGGCAGTTATCTCCCCTGCAAGAGGCACGATTGGGACGCCTCGTTGTTTTGGCCATTGCCTTGGCTTCTTTTGCCATTGCCCTCAATCCACCCGGGGTAATTGTAGAAATCGCTACCTGGAGTTTTCAGGGGAGCGCCATGCTCTTTCCGGTCTTGGTTGCCGGTCTGTACTGGAAACGCACCAGCCGCGCCGGAGCTTTAGCAGGTGGATTGGTATCGAGTGCACTCACTCTGGGCTGGCTGGCCAATCTGCTGCCGCAAGCCTGGAGAGGGGATTGGCTACCGGTGATTCCGGCTGTAGTAGTGGGTACAGTTGTGCTGATCGTTGTCAGCCTGCTCACTCCCCCTCCTGCAGAGCGAGTGGCCGCTTACTACGAAGGCCCTTGGGCAGAAGAAGCACAGGAGTTAGATGAGACGGGATCCCTTACTACTCGGAAAAACCTCACATAAGGTCGGGTACAGTGCCTTGTTATGCTAGGTCATCTATTCTTCCCAGAAGCACCGGATCCTCAGTGACTAGCCCCCCAAGGATCCGTTATCTCAAAAATCAAATATCTTCCAGGACTAGCAACATAACAGTGAAGTTGTAAGGCGGCAGACAACCTTCAATATTAACCAGTAACCTTTGTTCTGTCCGCACCAATATAGTGTTAGATGCCCAACAGATTCAACAAGTTTTACCTAAGAACCATTGACCTTATAGCAAGGTATAAGAACTACCATGAGTTTGCTAGATCGTAGGAGTTATATCAATATTTCAAGTGGGAGAAGTCTCACGTCGATTAGACCTTAATCCACAAACGCTTTACTTTTACAAGCGTGTTGATCTGATTCCCCCACTCCAGCACACAGAAGCAGGGTATCGGCTTTCTAGTCAGCAAGAAACAGACTGAATTGCCTTCATCATGAGAGCCAAATCTTTAGGGCTTAGTCTGGATGATATTAAGGATATCTTGGCATTAAAAAATGGGCAATCGCTCACCTGCGAAGTGGTCTATAAGCATCTCAATCAAAAAGTTCAGGATATTGAAGAAAAAATTCGACAATTGCAATCACTACACAATGAGCTAGTGCCTCTGCTTGAGTAATGTCACACCAATTTTAATCATCTGAACCCGACACACCAGTGTGTTGCTCTTGAACGAGGATTCTCAAATGGTAGTGCAGCAGGAAACTCCACCAATTTCACCCGTTAGCCCTTGATCTTGTACGTGGGTACAGAGTTTATCCTGAGGCTGAATCCTTTATCAAGGAATATATTCATGTTCAAAGCAATTAATGCCTCGATCGCGATCGGCTCTTATTCCTAGACTAAAGACCTGAAAGACATTACTCAGAAAAGCTACAAGACTGTTAATGATTTACAGCCTGTTCACTGTTTGCCTGTAACGAGACAGCGATCTGGATCCCTCTAACCCTACTTTTTAAGGGAGCTAGAGGGGATCTAATATATGACAGATATATTCTGAACAGGCTGTAAGTATAAAGCCTTCTGTCTCATTTTTTCATGATGGTTGCCATAATCTTAAAAAAGCCAAATGCGCCATTCAAAATACCTGCTGTCTTTACTCCACCCATCATTGCTCCCATAACGCCGAGTGAAAATGTATCGGCTCCAGTCAAGTATAGATTTCTAATCGGTGTTCTAGCCCCAATCCATGATTGATCGAGTCGTTCAGGAATACAGGGAATACCGTAGATAGCGCCACGATCGCTCGCATCAAAGTGTTCCACCGTCAGTGGAGTCGAGAGTTCGGCGTACTCAATCAAATCTTGAAAACCAGGGTAGTGTCGCTCCACTAACTGAATCAGGGCTTGGATAATTTGATTTTTTAGTTCAGTGTAATCGTTATCACGCCGTCGCCACGGTTGCTCCCGCCACTTTGAGAAGAAATCATAGTCAACGTGGGCAATGATTTCTGCTGTATGCGCCTCAGCCAATGGATCTTTCAAGGATGGAAACGAGAGATAGCAGAATTTAGGTAATTCATCAGCAGAGAGGAGTGGATCTTGGGCAACGGCATCATGGTTATAAGTCGTGTAAATCCAATGGTTCTCACCTTGAAACCCTAGTTGCTGTGGACTCTCTTTTAATCCTAAATATACTGTCACCATACTGCTACTTTTTGGAAACGCTTGAATTCTCTGGCGCTCCGCCAGTGGGTAACAGGCTGGAATCAGCTTCACATAAGTATTAAAGGCTCCGGCATCAGACACCACAATGGATGCAAAGTACGTTTCCAGGTCTGCTTTGGGATGTGCTGTGTCCTGGACTTTTACTCCCACTGCCACCCCAGATTCTAACAAGATTTCTGTGACTTGGCGTTGGGTAATGACGGCACCGCCTGCCTGTTCAATCACAGGGATAATAGCTTGCGCAATCGCCTTTGCTCCGCCCACGGGATACCAGCCTCCCTGGAAATAATGAGTCACAATGACACTGTGAATGCCAAAGCAACTTTGGGACGGCGGTAAACCATAATCTCCCCACTGGGAAGCTAGTAATGCTTTGAGTTGAACATCTTGAAAATGCCTGTCCAAATACTGCTGCGTTGTTTGTCTTGCGATGGCACCCAAATAGCGAACGATGCGCCTGAGTAGAGGATGCATCCAGATCGGAAATAGCTCCAGCATTACATGTGCCCCAAACCAAAATGCTGCTTTCTGGACATCCTGAAAGTACCGCCGAATCGCTGCCTGTTCGTGAGGAAAATGCCGAATCAGATCGGCTCGAAACCGATCGGGGTCAGAGTACACCTCGAAGGTGAAGTCCGGGTAGACAAATTTTTCAAATGGGTCAGGCATCTTCTGCCAACGCAAATTGTGATTGGTTAGATAGTCAAAGACTGCTTTCCCAGTGCCACCCTCTCCCATATCCCCCACATAGTGCAGCCCCACATCCCAATGAAATTTTCCTTTGCGCTCAAAGGTATGGGTGAATCCTCCCGCAGTAAAATGCTGTTCTAGAACTAAAACCCGTTTGTGGTAAAGCTTAGACAGAAGTGCAGCAACCGTCAATCCACCGATTCCAGAACCAACTACAATGGCATCAAAGCTCTGCTGCCGAGTTGTTGTAATCATCATTCCTCCTCACCAAAAATTTAATGTTGTCAGTGTCAACTTTAGAATAGAATGAATATGTTGTCAGTGTCAACAGCTTGGATTAAACTTTTGTAAATCTTCTCTAAGATCAGTCATCATGGCGTTAGTAACAAAGAATAGCTACCATCACGGAGACTTAAGGCAGAACTTGATTGATGCCGCGATCGCCCTCATCAGCGAAGAAGGCATCAGTGATTTATCTCTGCGCCAGGTAGCTCGTCGGGTCGGGGTTTCTCACAATGCTCCTTACCGCCACTTTGAAGATAAAGAAGCTCTGCTAGCAGCGGTTGCAGAGCAAGGGTTTCAGTGCCTACGAGTTACAATGGAAACAGCGAAACAAGGCATTCCAATTGATTCATTTCAATGCCTAGAAGCAATCGGCATTGCTTATGTCAATTTTGCATTAGCGCAGCCCTTTCACTATCGATTGATGTTTGGAGACTATCGCTACAATCTCAGCAAGCATTCTGCCCTTGCAGAAGCTGCACAGCAATCATTCATGGTTCTAGTGAATACGATTCGGGAAGGTCAGTCTGCTGGAATCTTCCGTTCAGCTGATCCACTCAGCATGGCACGAGTCGCTTGGTCACTGGTGCATGGCCAATCGATGCTGGCACTGGACAATAGATTACAGGTCAAACAAGGAGAAGAGTTTGTAACATTCTTGAAATTCTCATCGCAAATTTTAATTCAAGGATTAGCTGGTAATTCTGCCACCTAGACTTGATTTGATAGTGGATAGTCCTAAACAAGTAATGACTCATTGTGTCCTTACGCCATTCGGCTTGCTCCTCTATATTGGTTACTGTTTGAAAAACTTCTGCTGGAGATGCTTTCAGTTCAGCAGATCTAGAACCAGTAACTTGAGAGGGCAACAACATACCAATTCCCCAAAGTACAGATCCCAGTCCTACAAGACTTACCACTCCAATCAGTAGAAATTCCTTCATGTTCCTACAACGTTATTAAATTGATATTTCACTTAGAGCTTATGCTGTATGCGGTCTCCTATGCTTGACCGATAGTGCTAATTTTTGGGGTCTTGGTCTGAGATTTAGGGAAGCCGCAATCGAATCCAGAGTTCAGTACGTAATTGCTCTGGAGGGGTAATACTCGGATCATCTATATAGAATTCAACAACAGCTTCATCGCAAAGTTCATAATCGGTAGTTGGAACCCAACCGCCAATCAAAGCAAGATAGATATTCAGAATCGTATCGTATGTTCCAATATGAGTAGCGACCGCATATTTTCCGGCAGGAATACATCCGACTGTAATTCCGAGTGACTCGTCACCACTTCCTTGATACTCAATACAGGCATCGAAGCGTAAATGTTCCACTAGAGTAATTTCAGGATCGTCGGCGCAAAACCCAAAAACTCTTGCATTTAAGAGATCTAATTTTTGAGAGACTGCCCAATCTATCAGAGCAGGAAACACTTTGCCACTTTCGTTATAAGAACCAACATGACGAATCTGTGCAACGGAGATAGAAGTAATGTCTCGAATTTCCACTTTATCTGGCGGTGACACAGGAGATGGGACATGAATCGGTGTTTGCCCACGAAACTCTGAAGGGGACACGCCAAAATGCTCACGAAACGCGCGTGTAAATCCCTCATGAGATTCATAGCCTGTATCAAAGGTAACTTCAGTAACCTTTTGTCCAGTCACACGTAATCGACGGGCTGACCGCTCCAATTTTAAGCGTCCTGTGTATTCAAGAACAGATTCCCCTGTAACACCTCGAAACACCCAATGAAAATGATGTGGGGAAAGACTCGCTAGTTTAGATAACTCAGATGGTGAGATTTTATTGGCAAGATGATTCTCAATGTAATCTTGGACACGCCGGACTCGCTTTAGGTATTCATCCTTCGTCTTTTCTTTTATTGCCACAGAAATCTAAGCCTAAAACTTTAGAGGAGGAAAATTAAAGTAATTTTATGTTGTCATTGAAGATACAGGCTGTATAACGTCTTAACTCACCTACCACTAGGGATCCCTCATCACCGGCAGAAATCTAGCACAAGGTCAGGTACAGTGCCTTGTTGTGTTGGGTCATCTATTCTCCCCAGAAGCACCAGGATCCTCAGTGACCAGCCCCTCAGGGATCTCTTGTTGCAAAAGTCAGTGATTTTCCAGGCCTGGCAACATAACGTCCAGCATCAGCGGCGGCGCGCAGCGCCGTCCGCTGCATGCTGTTGTTAGCCTCCCGTCTGCACCGCATCGTTCTTCATCAGGATGTCCCGTATCTCGCCGGGGCTGCCCGCCAACGCCGCGCGCCACTGGCCGAATCCACCGTGCGCGTTCACGGCCTGGCACCACTCGTCGAGGTACCGGCGCTTCACCTTGTCCTGCTCCGTGTCCTGGCCTTTGGTTTCCAGCACCAGAAACTCGCCATTCCTCAGGCGCACCAGAAAGTCGGGCCGGTACTTCCGCACGACTCCGCGATAGACGTACAGCACCTCGAAACCAAGGTGGTCGTTCTTGACCCACGCGGTCACCGCATCGCTGTCGTCGAGCGCAAAGGCATCCGACGCCTCCCAGGTGCTGTCGTAAACGCAGACGTTGATGTGCGACTTGCGGGTGCGCTCGCAGGGCTTGCCGGTGTACCAGGTCCGCATGTCGCCCGTGGCGCGGATGGGGTGGTCGCGGTCGAAGACGGGGGTGAGGCGCTCGGTGTTCTCCTGCCGCACCGCCTCCCACACATGCTGCACGACCCGCGACATGTTGAGCGTGATGATCAGCCGCCGGCGCAGCTCGTCCTGATAGAAGAGCGGCGGGGTGATCGTGATCCGGTCGGAGCGGATGAACTGCTCGACAATCTGCACCAGTTGCGCCAGCAGCACCTCGCGGCTGCCCTGCCAGGTGTGCTTCATCTGATCGAACACGTCCCGCGCCGTCTCGAAGATAATCCGCTGGGTGCGGAACTCCCGCGCCAGCCGTTCCAGCTCGATACGGCTGATCTTGGTGACGTCCGGCTTGCCTTCGAGGATCGGGGCGAGTTCCGCCACCTGCGCGGTCTGTGCTGCGTCCAGCTCCAGCGGGCGCGCCTTCGACCAGTCGAGCGTAAGCACGGGCTGAAAGACGCGGTCGATGCGCACGACGTTCGGCCAGCGGATCTCGAACCCGGCCTTGGCCGGATCCGGTTCGACGGCGGTCTTTGGGGTCGGCGGCGGCGGCGGGCCGTCCTCGCCGCTTTCGTGTGGCAGAAAGGTGAACGGCACGCCGAAAATGTTCACGTACTCCGCCTCGAACAGGCCCGTGTCGG
>JAUQVI010000082.1:0-12683 GCA_039794885.1 Thermostichus sp. DG02_5_bins_236 | reverse complement strand
CCACCAATCCTTGGGCTACCCCCAACAGCCATAGGGGAAGGGCCAAGGCTTCTAGGCCATGCCGTGCCAGCCAAGCACCCAAGAACGCCAATCCGCCAAACGTGGCCGCCGTCATGAGCGTGGGCAGTGAGCCCCACAGTTGCAGTCGCGGAGAACGCCAAAATAAGCTCCAGCCAAAGGCAAAAAAGCGAATGCCCATCCAAAATTGGTACAGGGATCCGCCATCGGGGCGATACTGGATGACCAGGGTCGGAGAATCCCTGAGAGAACCTTCTAGAACAGGGGAATGGGGAAATGGAGAAGGATGGGATAGGGCCATTTGTTTCTCTGGGCATTCTGGCACCCTAACGGGAACTGCACTTGCACAACAAGAGAGTGCTACGCACCTTGCACAGCAAGTAAAGTATAGAATAGGGCCAACCCACCCTTGCCCTATTGGATCTAGATTGGGGTTGACTGTGGGCTCCTTAAGGCTATGTTCAACAAACTGCTCTTTCCCATTGATAACTCGCGTGAGACCAGCCATGCCTTGCCGTTGGTGGCGGATATGGCACAGCGCTACCACAGCCAGGTGTATCTACTTTCGGTTTTAGATGATGCCGAACTCGACCCTGAACGGGCACAGCAGGCACGACAAAATATTCAAACTTTGCTTAAGCAAACAGAGTCGGGTTTGCACCAAATTGGGCTTAGCAACGTCAAGAGCGAATATCGGGAGGGAAAAGTGCCCTTCGTGATTTGTGATGTGGCTGATGAGCTGGAGATCGACCTGATTATCATGGGTTGCCGGGGGTTGAGCCTGTCTGGAGAAGGGCGAGATGACTCTGTGAGTAACCGTGTGATTAACCTTTCCCCTTGCCCAGTGTTGGTGGTGCCCTAGGTGGAGGGATCCCATAGACGGTATTCTGAAGAGTACATCAATACTGGCTCTTGTCTAAGTCTCTAAATGTTGCCTTGTGTAACGACGAGGCTGCCTTCATTTGTCTCCCTAAAGAGGCTGCAGTACAACGAAGAGCGAGAGAAGACCCATCGTCATACGCAGCGGATTTCAGTTCCACCGTTAGGGATTGTCATGGAAAGTCGTGGCCACAATAAGTCCTCGCAGAAAAACTTTGAGGTAATGCGGAATTTCGCAGAAACCTACGCCAAACGTTCCGACACTTATTTTTGTTCGGATCCTTCGATTACGACGGCGGTGATCGAGGGATTGGCCCTACACAAAGAACAGTTGGGAGCGCCCCTATGTCCCTGTCGCTTTTATGAGGACAAAGAAGCAGAGGCCAAGGCGGGCTACTGGAACTGCCCCTGTGTACCGATGCGGGAACGGAAGGAATGCCACTGTTTGTTATTCTTAACCCCTGAGAATCCCTTTGCGGGCAGCAATCAAACCCTAGAAGAGGTGAATCTGGAGTATTGACCCCGAAGTATTGACAAGGGATCCCTGGCAAAATCCGGCAACGGGGAAGCAAATCAAGGTCGGAACGGTTGCAAAGCTGGATATGATCGAGGAGCCCTTTGAGGTTATTGACTCGCACGAGAAGGAAACTCTTTTATGACCGCCTCACTTTCTAACTTCCTCTGGAGCCTAGTCGCTGGTGCTGTGGTGCTGGGTGCTCTCCTCGGTGCCATTATCTTCGTCAGCCAAAAGGATAAGGTTCGTCGTTGAACCTTTACTCGAAGACCTTTGGAGCTATCCCACTCCAGGAGCTATCCCACTCCAAAGGACTCTACGGTGGCAAACTGCTTGGGCTCCCCCATACTAGGGCTCACTCTCTTCATGGGTTGGGTTGAGCCTTAGTTCTACGGATCCCAAGTTTTCTTCTGTTTACAAAGTAGGGGCAGGTTCACTGTCTCAGCCCTAGTTCCATGACCGGAGCGGGTAAGAGGCGAGTTGGCGAAGATAAGGACTCGTGGGCTTGCGCTCACCCTTGCCTGGGTTTCCCTGAACGATTCAGCAGCAGATGGGCACTGGGCACAGCATAGAGGGCCAGGATGGTCGTCCCTCCCAAACCACCGGCGATACAGATGGCCAAGGGGGGCCAGAACCCCGTGGCATCAAACAAGAGCGGAATAAACCCCACCAACAACGTCGTGGCCACTACATGGCGAGTGGAACGGCCCACCACCTCCGCCTCGTAGGATTGGGATCCCACCTCCAGAGTTTGTCGAGATTCCTCGGGGGGCAGGAGATGGGTGGGCACTCCGATGCGGGCCTCCCAGGCTCCCGACTCCACCAGGCGCAGCACGGGCTGACCGGATCCCACCACGGTGCCCTCATCCACATGGCCCAAGGCAATTCGCCCAGCAAACGGGGCGCGAATCACGCTCTTGCTGAGGGCCACATCCAAGCTGGCCAGACTGGCCTGAAGCTGCTGTACCCGAGCCTGCTGGGCGGAAATCTCTTTTTCTTTTGGGCACAACAGCTTCGCGCTCAATCCCCACAATAAACAATCAGATCAATTTCCACGTTCCCCTGTCCGGCCAAGCCCAAAACGCCAACAGTGGTTCGCCCCGGCAGACGACCGGGCTGAAAATAAGAGGCGTAAACAGCATTCACCGCTTCGTAGTCGCGAAAATCCGTCAGGAAAATCCGCGCCATCACTACCCGATCAAACCCTGTGCCCACATGGGTTAAAACCCGCTGTAGGTTTTCCATCACTTGACGGGTTTGCTCAGCAATCGGCCCGAGCACCACTGCCCCCGTTTCTGGATCCTCAGAAAGCTGACCCGTCACGAAGAGAAAATCCCCTGCTCTCACCGCGTGAGAATAGGGGGCAACAGGGGGCAAGTCCGCTAGGGTAATGTATTCCAGCACGCGGATCCCTACAGTTTGCGGGAGTAAAACTCCACCACCAAGAGTTCATTCACAGGGGCAGAAATTTGCTCGCGGGGAGGCAACTCTTTAATGCGGCCACGCAATTTTTCTTTGTCAAACTCTAGGTAATCCGGTAAGAACAAACCGGGATATTCGGCGTAGGCAGCCACCAGTTTGCGGGAGGCTTCCTTATTCTTCACAGTCAGTACATCCCCCACCTTGCAGCCATAACTGGGGATCGTCACCTTGCGACCATTCACTTCGATGTGGCCGTGATTCACCACCTGCCGGGCGGCCGCAATGGTTGGAGCCATACCGAGGCGAAACACGATGCAATCCAGTCGCATTTCCAGCATTTGCAACAGAGCTAACCCTGTAGACCCTTTGGAACGGCGGGCCTTGCGCATGTACCGGATCATCTGCCGCTCGCTGACACCATAGTTGAAGCGTACTTTCTGCTTCTCTTCCAGACGGATGGCGTATTCCGATTTCTTTTTGCGCTCGGCTCCGTGTGGCCCCGGTGGATTGGTGTTTTTGGGGCGTTTGCGGGTGAGGCCGGGCAGATCAAGTCCCCCGAAGCGACGCACAATTTTTAAGCGGGGGCCTGTGTAGCGGGACATGCGGGCGTTTCTCCAAAAGCAGCAGAGGGTGCTCAGCAAGAGGGCACAAATATAGGGTGCCAAAAGAATCGGCGATCTACTATATTAAGCGCTTACCCCCTCCTTTGTGCAAGTGGGGCAAAGCTGTTTTTTTAGCTCTGTTTACAACCAGGGATCCCCTGCCATCAGTCGTAGTGAACCCCAAGTTGGGTGCGGATAAAGGCGCGATCCTCGCTCAGCAAGCCGTTGAGAGTCCGCCGTTCCCCTAGGATGGGGTTGGGATCCAGTCCCATTGCCTCTAGATCCGCCAAAACCATCAGCTCCACCAATTCTGGGAAACTCACCTTCGGCGCCCAGCCCAAAACTTGCTTGGCCTTGGAGGGATCCCCCAAAAGCAGATCCACTTCTGTGGGTCGGTAGTAGCGGGGATCAATTTCAATCAGCACCCGATCCTTGTACAGCCCCTGTTCGGCTTCGCTGGATCCTTTCCAGGTGATGGGCATGCCCACCAGCCCAAAAGCCCGTTCCACAAACTCTCGTACGGTGTGGGTTTCCCCCGTCGCTAAGACAAAATCATCAGCCTGCGGCTGCTGCAACATCATCCACATGCCCTCGACGTAATCTTTGGCATAGCCCCAATCCCGCTTGGCATCCAGGTTACCCAGGTAAAGCTTGCTCTGTTTACCGGCCACGATGCGGCTGACGGCACGGGTAATTTTGCGGGTAACGAAGGTTTCTCCTCGCCGGGGGCTTTCATGGTTAAAAAGGATACCATTGCAAGCAAAGAGATTGTAGGCTTCGCGGTAGTTGACGGTTTGCCAATAGCCGTACACCTTGGCGCAGGCATAGGGGCTGCGGGGGTAGAAGGGGGTGGTTTCTTTTTGGGGTATCTCTTGCACCAGTCCAAACATCTCTGAGGATCCGGCTTGGTAAAACTTTACGCGGATCCCTGTCCGCTGTTGGTAGTCGCGAATGGCTTCCAGTAGCCGCAAGGTACCCATTGCTACTGCATCGACCGTGTATTCCGGTGCATCAAAGCTAACCCGCACATGGGATTGGGCGCCGAGGTTGTAGACCTCGCTCGGTTGTACCTGCTCCAGAATCTTGCGCAGCGTGGTGCCATCGGTGAGATCCCCGTAGTGCAAAAAAAGCTTGGCCTGCGGGTCATGGGCATCCACGTAGATGTGATCGATGCGGTCGGTGTTGAAGGTGCTGGCGCGGCGGATAATGCCGTGAACCTCGTAGCCTTTCTGCATCAACAATTCCGCCAGGTAAGAGCCATCCTGTCCGGTGATGCCGGTAATCAAGGCACGTTGGGTCATAAAGTTAGGGGTCAAGGACTGAAGTTGAGTGTAAAGCTCAAACATTATAGTTCTTACCGTTCACCCCTTTCTTGCCGAGCGGGTGGGATCCCTGCTCAGGGTAGGGTTTGATCCTTGAGCTGCTGCAAAGTCTGGGTTAGGCTCATCGGCCAGGGATCCGGCTGACGCAGCTGTCTCACCCCCTCCGGCAGCCGGGTGACCGAGGCGCGGCTGGTGTGGACAATGGTTTCCAGATCCGGCAAAGGCTCGAGAAGTACCCCCGCCTGCATCACTTTGCGCAGGAGCGGCTCACAACCGGGGGGGGGAGTTTCCTCTGCGTGACCGAGCCAATCGCAGCTGGGGCCGCGAAAGATTTGCTTACGCCCCGGCAGGGTGGCCTTGGCAAAGGAGGCTTTGGCCACAGGGATGCCATTGATTTCCACCAGCTTGTACACCCCGTTCACCCCGTTCCCACTCACCAGGCGGGTACCGATCCCGTAGCCGCTGATCGGGGCTTGGGAACGATGGAGTCGCTCGATTTCGTACTCATCCAAATCCCCACTCACAAACACCGGGGATCCCTGGGGTAAAATTTGCTTCACCTGGCGGGAGAGATCCTCCAAATCGCCGGAGTCGATACGCACACCACCAAACTCGCCGCGGGATCCCAGTTGGTCTGGGTTTTTCGCTGTAAATAGTTGGGCTGCTGTACGCGCCCCTTGAATGGGATCGTAGGTATCGATCAACAGAGCCGCTTGTGGAAAGTAGCGCTGAAAAGACTGAAAGGCCCGGGTCTCATCGCCGGACAAAGCAGCAATGGCCATGACCAGGGAATGGGCCATGGTACCTGCCGGTTTGCGACCCAATTTCAGGGCTGCCAGCACATTGGAGGTGGCGTTGAACCCTGCCGCCAAAGCGGCCCGTGCTGCCCACAATCCTGCCTGTGGACCAAAGGCTCGCCGGGTACCAAACTCCAGCAAAATGGCCTCATCTCCGGCGGCATCCCGCATGCGTGCGGCTTTGGTGGCAATCAAGGTCTGGTAATTAAAGGTGGACAGCAGGTAGGTTTCCACCAGTTGCGCCTGCCACAGAGGCGCTTCAATGCGCAGCAAGGGTTGGTTGGCAAAAACAGCGCATCCCTCCGGCACTGCCCAGACATCCCCCTGAAAACGGCATTCTTCCAGCAAGCTCCAAAACCGCTGCGGTGCGTCATTAAAAATGCCGGTATCCCGTAAGGCTTGCAAGGCGTCTGGCGTGAAGTGCAGCTGCTGCAGGTACTCCACCGCTTGGGTAAGACCCATGGCAATGAGGTAACCATAGTCGGGGGGCAACCGACGCACAAACAGTTCAAAAGCCGCCGGCTGGGCTTCTAGACCCTCTCCCACATAGCAGGCGGCCATTGTGAACTGGTACAAGTCCGTCAGCAGGCCATAGTCTTGCGGCTGCAACGACGAAAAATCAGGGGCCAACATGAGGCAACCTCAGGGGAGAAGGCAAACTATTTATAGTAAAAATTACCATAATTAAGTATGACTGTCACGGGATCCCTGCTTCAGCCCAATCCCTGTACAGAGAGACTTCAACCTTTTCAACTCGGATCCCTTACAGAGCCAGCTTCTACTGACTGGACAACCCCAATCATGTCATTTATAGTAAAAATAACCATAAATAAAGTCTTGCCCTTGGACACTTCACCCAACAGACACCACTGCGGACAAACATCATGATCACCACTGTACAGGGGTTGACCGCCGATGCTCCCTTTGCCGGAACCCTGCCCTTGCCCCCCCACTTTCAGGCGGAGCGGGTGGGAGAAGTGTGGCGTGTGCCCTACCAACAACGGGCTGCAGAAGCCGAGTCCTGGGCCAAACAACACGGGATCCCGGCAGCAGCGACGGATCGGGTACGGGTGGGCCTGCTGTTGATCGATGTGCAGAACACCTTTTGTATCCCTGGGTTCGAGTTGTTTGTTGCCGGTAGCTCCGGGCAGGGGGCGGTGGAAGACAATCAGCGTCTGTGCCAGTTTATCTACCGCCACCTGGCCCAGATTACCCAAATCGTTGCTACCCTGGACACCCACACGGCCATGCAGATTTTCCACCCCATCTTTTGGGTGGATGCCCAGGGATCCCATCCGCAACCGGCAACCCCCATCTCGGTGGAGGAGATTCGCTCCAATCGTTGGCAGGTGAACCCGGCGGTGGCTGCCAGCTTAACCCGCGGGGATCTGACCACATTACAAGCCCATGCTCTGCACTACGCCCAGCAACTGGAGCAGGGGGGAAAGTATCCTCTCATTGTCTGGCCCTACCACTCCATGCTAGGGGGCATTGGCCATGCTTTGGTAGCGGCGGTGGAGGAAGCAATTTTTTTCCATAGCTTGGCTCGCTTTAGCCAGGCCAGTTTGGAACTGAAAGGGGCCAATCCCCTGACGGAGAACTATTCCGTGCTCAGCCCAGAAGTTTTGACCGGGCCAGAAGGGGATCCCATCGACGAAAAGAACGATCCCCTGATTCATTATTTGCTGGGATTTGATGCGTTGATTGTGGCAGGGCAAGCCAAAAGCCATTGTGTGGCCTGGACGGTGAGCGATCTGTTGAGGGAGATTCAGGCCCGAGATCCCAAGCTGGCCGGCAAGGTTTATCTTTTGGAAGATTGCACCTCGGCAGTGGTGATCCCAGGGGTGGTGGATTTTAGTGAGCAGGCGGAGGCAGCCTTTGCCGGCTTTGCTGCAGCCGGGATGCACCGGGTCCGCTCCACAGACCCGATGTGGACTTGGCCTGACTTCCCTCGGGATCCCGCTGCCCCGACCCCACATCCGGTATGATGCGGCAGGACACTGTGCCAGAGCTTAATCGTGTACGATGCAGACTCCCGCCTAGCCGTGGGATCCCCCACCAGCCCCAGCAGTTTACGGCCACCCAGCGGAGCCCGGGATCTCCTGCCGCGTGAGGTACAGCAGCGGGAACAGTTGGAGTCTCAACTAAGCCAGGTGTTCCAACGCTATGGCTACCAGCGCATCATTACCCCCACTCTGGAGCGATTGGAAACCCTGCTCGCTGGCGGATCCATCCAGGCGGAGTCCGTACTGCAACTGCGGGATAGCGAAGGGACGATGCTGGGGTTACGCCCGGAATTGACGGCTTCCATTGTGCGGGCAGCGGCCACGCGTCTTGCTTCTGGGCCCTTGCCTTTGCGTCTCTACTACCACGGCAGTGTCTTCCGCAACAGCCAGCGGGAGGAGGGATCCACCGCCGGGCAGGAATTTTTCCAGTCGGGGGTGGAGCTAATCGGGGCGGGGGGTTGGCTGGCAGATGCCGAGATCCTGACGCTGCTGGCCGATTGCATTCGTTCTGTGCACCAAGGCCCTTGGACCTTGCTGTTGGGGGATGTCAGTCTCACGGAAAGTTTACTCAGCCCCATTGCCCCCACTGCCCAAACGGCGGTTCGGCGGGCCATTGCCCAATTGGACTATGTCTATCTGGAGTCGGCGCCCTTACCGGAAGCAGCCCGCCAGCTTGGATCCCAGATTCTGGCTCTGCGGGGCCGGCCCAGCCGCGTTTTGCCTCAGTTGGCCCAGATGCCCGTACCGACAGATCGATTGCGCGATCTACAACAGCTCTGCCAGATCCTGCAGGAGCAGCAGGTGCAAGTGGTGCTGGATCTGAGCTTGGTTCAAACCTTGGCTTACTATACCGGCATCGTTTTTCAGGCAGTAGTGGATGGCGAGGTCGTTGGCTTGGGGGGCCGCTACGATCGGCTGCACGCTCTCTACAGCCCTCAGCAAGCGGAACAGGCTGGGATCGGCTTTACACTGCTACCCGATACCCTGCTCCGACTCTTGCCTCCTGCCCATAAACCAGACAAAGCAGAGTGCCGGCGGTTAGTGGTTCCTTTGGTACCAGCAGGGATCCCGCAGGCGCTGGCTTTAGCGGCCCAGTGGAGACAATCTGAGCCTGTGGAGCTGGAATTGCTGGATCGCTCCCCAGAAGAGGTGGAAGCCTATGCCCGCCAATGTCGGATCCCGCAGATCGCTTGGGTACAAGCCGATGGCAGCTATCACCTCACCACCTTGAATTTCAGCTAAGACCATTGGCTCGAACTAGGACTGTGCCCGCTCTGTGACCAACTATCTCTGGCGGCCAGCCACGGCAAACCCAATCTGCGCGGGGGAATGCTACCCGAATTTACATAGGCTCGGAGGCAGCCGAAAATCTCTGTCAGGCAGAAGATGAGCTTGCATGAGTGTTGTAGCACACAGCTAAGGGACTCCGTCCCGCTGCGCGAGAGCTGGAAAAAGCTGTCCCCTTGGTCGGTGCCGCTCTGACTGGCCTCATCAAGCATCTATCTTCCTCCAATTCCTAACGGTTAACCCACTGGCTGCATCTGAAAAGTTTTGAGTAAAGTTTTGAGTGCTGATTTCAGCTTTTTCTATGCAGCCCATTTGGCAAGCCATTGCCCAGCACCTTTCCGAAGTGACAAGGGATCCCTTGCAGCCCCTGCAATACCGCTCCGTTAGCGGAGGTAGCATCAACGCCGCCTATCGGCTTTCCTGTGGTCAAAAAGACTACTTCGTCAAACTGGCCCGTGGGGACAGATCTGGGGCGATGGGGGTCTTGGAGATGTTTGCCGCCGAAGCCGCCGGATTACAAACCTTAGCTGCTGCTGATGCGATTCGGATCCCCCAACCTCTGATTTGGGGATCCGCTGGAGAGCAAGCCTATCTGGTGCTGGAGTACCTGGATTTGACCTCACCCCGTTCCCAGACTGCCAGCCTGCTGGGATCCCGGTTGGCCCAGTTACACCGCACCCTCTCCCCCAACGGTCGCTATGGCTGGGATCGCAACAACACGATTGGCTCAACTCCCCAGATCAACCGTTGGACGTCGGATTGGCTGGACTTTTACCGAGAGCATCGACTCCTCTACCAGGTCAAGCTAGCTTGTCAACAGGGCTATCGCGACCAGTGGGTTAGGCAAGCAGAACGGGTAATGGCGGAGCTGGAGGTGTTTTTCCACGGCTACAAACCGGATCCGGCTCTGCTCCATGGGGATTTGTGGGGCGGCAACTATGGCGCTCTGCCGGATGGAACGCCGGTGATTTTTGATCCGGCTCTTTATTACGGGGATCGGGAGACGGATCTGGCGATGACGGAACTGTTTGGCGGGTTCCCGGCGGAATTTTATCAGGCCTATCAGCGGGCCTATCCACTGGATCTGGGTTACCCAAACCGCAAACCTCTTTACCAGCTTTACCACTGGCTCAACCATCTCAACTTATTTGGAGAGGGCTATATGGGTTCGGTCAGCCGAGCCTTACAGCAGTGCCTTGGGTTTCTGGATCAAAATCAAAACTTTTGCTGAGGGGCCTAGCTTCCTGGCATAACAACGGCCCCCATATCCCCCAGAAGGCGAGACTGGTTGCGCAACAGACCCAGGAGGTTAAGGCGATTGGTGCGGCGGACGGGATCCGGATCCATCACCAAAACCGCCTCAAAAAACTGTGCCACCTGCGGGGCTGCTTCCTGTAAAGCTTCCAACAACGGGGTAAAGTCTCCCTGAAGGGCAGGCTCCACACCGCGGCGATAGATCCTTTGGCAGACCTCATAGAGTTGAATTTCCGCCGGATCCTGCAACTGATTGGGATCAATAACGGCTGCCGGCTCCACCACGCTATAGTTCAAGTTTCCTTGGGCGGCCAGACGGGCACAACGATTCAAGGTGGGGTACAGATCCGCCAATTCCCCGGTTGTCCGCAGGTGTTGCAAATACTCAGCTCGCAAGAGGGTGAGGGGGAGATTGCTCAAGGCTCGCAAGGTGAGATCGGACTGTTCTGACATTGGCGAATTCGAAGTATTCCTATCTTGGGCTCGCAGCGCCGAGGACTCCGTCCCACTGCTGCGAACGGGATCCCCCAATACCGCCTTGACCAGGTCGTAATCGATTTGTTTTTCCTCCTGGAGAAGGGTTTGCAGCCGCTGGGCCAAAAACTCCTGCAACGTTCTCAGGGTATTGGCATCGCCATTGGCATAGTCCTGAACCAGTCTCTGCAGCAGCTGATTCACATCCAATGCCCATTCGGCATCCCAAGCGATCAACACCAGGCTATTGGCCGCCCGCCGCAAGGCAAAGCGATCCGAAGATCCGGTCGGGAGCCGCCCCAAATGGAACATGCCCACCAACGTATCCAGGCGATCCGCCCAACCCACCACTCGACCCGTTAGGGCTGTGGGCAGAGCCTCTCCCGCCCCCAGAGGCCAGTAGTGCTGCTCGATCCCTTCAGCTACGGCTTCCGGCTCCCCATCGTGGCGGGCGTAGTTGGCGCCCATAATCCCCTGTAGCTCCGGGAATTCATACACCATCTGGGTCACCAAATCCGCCTTGCACAGTTGGGCAGTGCGATCCACCTGCCCCTGTTCGCTCTCTTCTAGGCGCAATTCTTGGCCAATGAGTTGGCTGATCTGGCGGATGCGTTCCACCTTGTCCCGCATCGATCCCAAGCCTTCAGCAAAGGTGACAGCCTCTAGGCGCTCAACTTTCTCCGCCAACGGGATCCGCTGATCTTCTTCGTAGAAAAAGCGAGCATCTGAGAGGCGGGCCCGCACCACGCGGCTATTGCCTGCCCCGATTCGTTCCGACTGTTCCGGGTCACCGTTGGAAATGGTGATGAAATAAGGCAATAATTTTTGCCGATCGCGGTGATCCCGGATGGGAAAGTAGCGTTGGTGGGTGATCATCACCGTCTCGATCACCGCCGTAGGTAAGCGCAAAAATTCCGGTTCAAAGCGCCCCAAAATCGCGGTGGGCCATTCCACCAGTTGCACCACCTCCTGCAGCAAATCGGGGGGAATCTGGGCCTCTCCATTCACCTGGGTCGCCAGCTTGGCCACCTCTGCCTGAATGGATGCCTGCCGCACCGCCGGATCCGGGCTCACCCCTGTGGCTTGCATCTGCTCGCTGTAGCTCTCGGCCCGCTCTAGGATGACCGTCGGCGGCCCCAAAACCCGGTGCCCTTGGCTAACCCGCCCTGCCACCAAGCCCGGCTTGGAATTTCCCTCGTGGGTGGGCAACAGCAAAGGCAACACCTGATCATCCCAAAGGGAGACCAACCAGCGAATCGGACGGGGAAACTTCAAATCCCCACAGGCCCAGCGCATTAGCCGTTCGCCGCTCAGTCCCGTAATCCAAGTGGGGGCTAGCTCTTGAATCACCGCTGCCGTCGGTCTTCCCCGCACCTTCTGCACCGCAAACACAAAGGATCCCTTGCCCACCTGCCGAATCTCCAGGCTAGCGGGATCCACCCCTTGCTTACGGGCAAATTTCTCACCGGTAGAGGTGAGTTGGCCATCCTGGTAAGCCAGTTGAGCAGGCGGCCCCTTGACTTCTAGCGTGCGATCCGGCTGTTGGTTGGGTAATCCTCGTAACAAAACAGCCAGGCGGCGGGGTGTCCCGAACAGTTGCATCTGCTCAGCCTGCAAATGATTCTCCGCTAGAGAGGCCGGGATCCCAGCCTGCCACTGCTGTAGGGCTGAGTCCACAAAGCTGGCCGGGAGCTCCTCACAGCCAACTTCCAGTAAATAGGCAACCATATCGATGTGCTCCAGCCGGCGCGGCGCGTCAATTCTGCAACCAACACTTTTGTTTGTTGTTGGGTTTATTATCTGATCTTGTCTGTTGTTCCAAGATGAAGAGATCCCTGGAAAACTCTCTAGGAAATCTTAGTTTATCGTGGAAACCCCTTAATACCAGGTTTGCTCTGTCGCCAGGCGATGGTCGGGATCCCGCGGTAGATGGATCACGATCATGGAAAGGGTGGGTTGATTGCGGGCAATAATCTCCGGCTCCCGGCCCAGGCGTGACCGACTGCGACTTTCGCTGGGAATCAGCACCAACAGATCTTGCGGCTGCAGAGCCTTAAGGACTTCCGCCACCACGCCTCCCTGTACCCGTTGGATAGGCAGATCAGGAT
>JAUQVI010000081.1:0-12767 GCA_039794885.1 Thermostichus sp. DG02_5_bins_236 | reverse complement strand
GCTGGGTTGAGTACTTTGGCAAAGTGGTTGGGGTAGCAACAGTCGCTGTTTCACCCCACTACCCCGGTCAGAATTGCTCGAGCTGCGGTGAAACAGTCAAGAAAACGCTCTTGACTCGAACGCATATTTGTCCGCATTGTGGTCATGTGCAAGACTGAGATCACAACGCTGCTATCAATATCCTGAAAGAGGGATTAGATACCGTGGGGCACACAGGAATCAAAGCTTGGGAAGAGAACAACCGCTATCTGAATCAAGCAATTGCTTCAGGTAAGTCGGCTCGCTGAACCAAGCATCCCACGTGCCTCAGCCGTGGGAGTGTCAATCCTAGCTGCTTCCTCTAGCAGAGGCTTCCCAGAACGCAATACGCTTTTCGGCAGTGGCCGTGACGGTTGAGACAGCCGGGCTGTACGTTAAATCTCATGCATCTGAATCAAGAAGAGCAACTATAATTAAGTTATGATAAGAGGCTCACGCTCTACAGTCTAGATGATCCCTCCATTGCCGCTTCTGCCTCCATTGATGGGGCAAAACTTAGAAGGCAGGCTCCTGAAGAGGGCAGTGCCACATCCACTTGGATGATGATAGCGCGAGGCCACCGTTGTTGGGGAACACTAAATTTAAGCCCGCTCTGTACCGCTGTTATTACCCTCTCAGTCCACTTGCCCACTCGCCTCTGTCGCTATTTCAGCCACACCTTACATGTCTAACTACGAACCTGATCTCAACGACGTTTTATCGATGGCCGATGGCCCTACCGATCTCCTCGATAACACTGAGGGGGTGGAGGTCGATATGGCCGATAGTGAGTTTCTGGAAGAAGAGCCTACCCGCCGCTCTACTGACCTTGTGCGCCTCTACTTGCAGGAAATTGGTCGCGTACCTCTGCTGGGGCGGGATGAAGAGGTGTCTCTAGCCCAAAAAGTCCAGGATTACATGAAGCTCTTGGACTTGCGGTTTCGCTTGCAAAAAGATTTGGGACGGGATCCCACCCTGGTGGAATGGGCAGCCAAGGCCAATCAGCACAGTGAATGGGAGCATCTCACTGCCGAAAAGCTGCAGCAGGTACAGCGCATTGGTAACCGTGCCAAAGAGCACATGATCAAGGCCAACCTGCGCCTAGTGGTGTCAGTGGCCAAAAAGTATCAAAATCGCGGTCTAGAGCTGCTGGATTTGATCCAGGAGGGAACCCTCGGGTTGGAACGGGCCGTCGAGAAGTTTGACCCCAAGAAGGGCTATCGCTTCAGCACCTACGCCTATTGGTGGATCCGGCAGGGGATCACCCGCGCCATTGCCACCCAGAGTCGCACCATTCGCTTGCCCGTCCACATCACCGAGAAGCTGAACAAAATCAAAAAAGCTCAGCGCAAAATTTCGCAGGAGAAAGGGCGGACCCCCACCATCGAAGACATCGCCTCTGAGCTGGAGATGACCCCACCTCAGGTGCGGGAGTTGTTGGTGCGGGTGCCCCGCTCTGTTTCTCTAGAAACCAAGGTGGGTAAGGACAAAGACACCGAGCTGGGGGATCTGCTGGAAACCGACGATATCTCTCCAGAAGAGACGATGATGCGGGAGGCTCTGCATCGGGATCTGCAGCATCTGCTCTCGGATTTGACTAGCCGCGAGCGAGACGTCATTCGTATGCGCTTTGGTTTGGGAGATGGGCGTACCTACTCGCTAGCGGAGATTGGCAGAGCTTTGGATCTGTCACGGGAACGGGTACGACAAATCGAAGCCAAGGCGCTGCAAAAGTTACGGCAACCAAAGCGGCGCAACCGGGTACGAGATTATCTGGAGGCGATGGGCTAATTCCGGCTCAGTTTACTGATCATTAGACTCAAAACATGACCGGCGCGGTTTCGGATTTGGGCTGCTACCCAGTCCATTTCCGGGATCCGCAAAGAAAGTGCCCCTAGGGCAAATAGGCTTGAGCCTACCCCTGCAGCCAATCCGGCCCAGATGATGGTGCTGAGCAGCGGGGATCCCAGCAATTCCAGTGGCCGCAGTTGGATCCACAGCCAGCGGCTCAGTCCGCCTGCCAAGGCAGTAATCCCCAGCAGAGGGATGAGGGTGCGGCCCATATCTAGCCAGGGGATCCCTTGTAGGCGGTGTTGGAGCCGGATCCCTAGCCAAATCAGCGCCACCAGGTTCACCCCTGCTGTAGCCAAGGCAATCCCTGGTGCTCCGAAAGCCGGCAAGAATAGCAGATCCAGCAGGGCATTTAGGCCGATGGCCATGCTGCTGATGCGCAAAGGGGTGATCCCATCTTCCAGGGCATAAAAGATCCGCACCAAGACATCCCGCAGCAGGTAGCAGCTCATCCCCAAGCCATAGGCCATCAGCAGGGCTGCTACCTCCTGCGCCACTTCCGCCGTAAAGCGCCCGCGCTGATAAGCCACTTGTACAATCGGTTCTGCCAGGGCCACCAACAGCATCGACAGCGGTAGGGTGAGGATGGCAGTAATCATCAAGCTTTGACGAATCCGTTGGCGCAACTCTGGCCAGCGGGCCCTATCTCCTGACAACTGAGCGTAGAGGGGCATCAAGGGCACCAACACCATGTTGGAGAGAATCCCCAGTGGAGTTTGCACCAAAAGTTGGGCATATCCGAGATTGCCGATGGTGCGATCCCCGGGCACGAAAGAGGCAAAAAACATATCCACATAGACATTGATGTGGATCATCCCGGAAGAAATCACTGCCGGTAACATCAACAATCCCACCGCCCGTACCTGGGGTGATCCCCACTCAAACCGGAGACGAGGTTGTCCCAACCTCAACCGCATTTGCAAAGGCACTTGGGCCAACCACTGAGCCACTGCCCCCGCCAAGACCCCCCAGGCAATCAGAGAAGGGATCCCTGTCCAGCCCAATGCCACCAGGATCCCAATCACCGCCAAACTGGAGATCAGCGGGCTGAGGGCAGGCAAAGCATAGTGCTCGGCAGCATTGAGGGCCCCAAAGCCAATGCCAATCAATCCCGAGAGCAAAGCCAACGGGGCCATGATCCGCAATTGGGTGGCCGCTAGGGCATGAACCTCCGGGCTAGCCCCTGGCGCATTCAGGCGCACCACCCATTCCGCCCCCCACCACAGACCCAGGGTAACCAGCAAGAGCAGGCAGCCCACCAAGGTGGAGATTGACTCTAACCAGCGGGCTGGGTCATCTGTGGCGGGATCCCGTCGTTTTTTGAGGATGCTGACAATGGCGCTGTGGAAAGGGCCATTGATCCCCCCCAACAAAATCAACAAAAAACCCGGCAGGATGTAGGCTACCCCGAAAGCACTGTACTCCGGCCCCGAGCCATAAATCGCCGCGATTAGGGCTTGCCGAACAAACCCCATACCCTTGCTAAGCAAAGTAGCCCCAGCCACCAACCCCGCCACCGAGAGCAAAGAACGAGATGGCAGAGGGGATCCCACGGGAGTTTCTTCCCGAGTCGCGGCATCCTCGATCATCGGTTTCCCTGCAACATCACCCACCCCCTCAACATTGCCCACCAAGGACACATAGGATGCTCAAAGGAGTACCCCAAGCAGTCAAGACCCCATTATCTGAGATTTCTGGGATCCCAAACCGATTGAGATGGAGAGAGATAGAGGGTGCCGATGAAGAGATTGGGCCAGCTTAAGCCAGCAGTTGCCGCTCGTGTTCCAGTTGCTGTAGCAAGTGCTCATCGCCACGAGCTTGAGCGGAACGGATGCGCTCTTGCAGTCGGTGCATCAGGTTTTGCCGATGGGTCTCCTCGAGCATGGCCAGGAAGTGTTTGCGGGATGCAGATGCTATGGGTTGAGCAACTTCAGTAGACGGGATCCCGAACGCCGCAATCGCAGCCGGATTGAGGGCAATACCTCGATAAATGAGGGCAAAGGCTTCCGACAGAGTCAGAACTGCCGATTGAGCCTGCCAATTCCACTCCAGCCCCCGATATTGACAGGGCACAACCCGTTCTTGAACCGTAGTAGGGGAAGAGACAAACTCGTGGGCAATGCCCCGATAGGTCAGTTGCATAAGAAGACTCCAATGAAAAACAAGGACTGAGCTTTACAAAACGGGAGCGCCTCCGCCGAAATGGCTAAGAGGGTAAAAAACAAGATTATTCTGTATCTATTTTTACGAAATTGATCTTTCAGTGTCAAATATCTGAGTAACTTAGGCAGGGGAATCCTAGGGAACCGGTTGATTACCCAAACAAAAAAGCCACCCCAACGGAACGACCGTGAATCAGGATGGCTACATGTCCTATTGACTAATCTTTGACCAATCTCCGCGCTAAAGAGACGGGGCTACCAAGCTCCCGAGCTCTTTTCATATCAAAGTCCTAGTGTCAAAGCAGATCGTCGATCAACAGCAACACCTGACGCAGCTCTGTACCCAGTTCCGCCGCATCAGAAAGACTCACTTCCACCAAATTTTTGAGGGCCAGCAGCTTGATATTGGCCTCCACTGCCGCAGTGGCTATCGCCTTAGCCCCCGGCAAATAGCCACTAGCCCCCAAGTCCAGGAGGGCAGCCCGCCGCAGATGCACATTTTCGTGAGCCAACACCGGCAACAGGCGCTGGGCAAAAGCAGAATCTTGAGTGAGGCGATAGCAGGCCCGGGCCGCTGCACATTGCAGACGAATCGAGTCATGTTCCAGGTAAGGACGAATCTGCTCTAGGGCGGTGACCAGTTGTAATTGGCCAAGGGCTTCGATGATCGCCTCTAGGGCAGCCAGGGTTTCTGTTGCTAACCCCTGCTCCACAAAGCACAACCCCTCGATCAATACTGCCCCTAACACTTCAGGCTCGTGCTGGAGGGCAATCTCAGCCAGTGCTTGGGCCGCCGCCGCCACCACCTGACCATCGGAACAGCGCAAGGCCTCAATCAAGGCCGGGAGCCCTTCAGTAGACCCCAATTTACCCAGGGCACGAGCAGCATTGCGCCGCAGCGGGTAGCCCCCTTGAGCAGTGCGATCGGTCTCATCCGCCAGCGCCTCGATCAGGGCCGGGATCCCATCCTGAATCCGCATTCGCCCTAACCACCAAGCAGCATAGTAACGTTCCCCCGGATCCCCGTAGCGCAACTTGGCGATCTGTCCAGCAGGGGTCAGACTCACTGGCGGATTGGGATCCAGAGGAACGGCTGTCGTCATGAACTGGGAATGAGACAATGAGGCGCGATTAGGCACTACGAACACTGACGATTTTGGCTCCTGACTTGAGCACCCGCTGCATTGTCGCCGACAGTTGATCCGCAGAAACAAAGATCTGCTGGTTGGATTTGCGCACCCGGCTAGAGGTGGCCAAGGCAGAGGCGGGGTTGAGCAAACGAGTCACTTCCACACAGAACATGCGGTCAGATCCACCCGTTGGGGGCCCCAGGTGCTTGGAAATGGGGCTAGGGGGCAACAGACCCCGTACCCCGACTCGGCGAATCGCGGGGGTAAACCCAGTTCCCAAAGCCGTCATCAGGCGCGGTCTGGCCCCCTGGGAGCGATCGTTGTTGGCGTAGCCGCCGTAGAGAGCAAACATGTTGGTGAAATCACGGGTGGAATAGGAGCGACGGTACTCAAAGCCACGCGGGTGGGGGACGATGTTGTCGCTGAAGGATTCCAGATATTCTGGGCTATCAATGTAGGAGTCAATTTCCGCTCCATGGCCACCGGCCTGGTAAATATCCAAGTGGCGGGCAATATCTTTGCCATCCGTGGGGGCACGGCCCAACAGATGTTTGAAGTTGAGTTCGATGGCGCGGGTTTGCGAGTTGGGATAGAAAAACCGCTTTTTATAGGCTTCAGATTTGGCGATCAAGCGCACAAATTCCCGTACCGTCAAGCTACCTTGGCGCAGCAGCGATTCGGCACTGGCCAATTCATTTACATCGGCCCCAAATAGATGATCGTTGCCCAGCACCTGACGATAGATGGCCCGCAGTACTGCATTGATCTGATCCTGGCTGGCATTGGGGCGCAACTCCAATGGGGTGCTATCCGTAATGCCTCGGATCCCCATCTGGCTTGCCACTGTGATTGCACTCATGCTGATTCCCCTGGTTGAACTGAATTGACAAAAAGCTTTCGTAATCGCCCGAGTATCGGCTAGATCAAACTGGAGCAACAGCGGCGCTCCCCCATCCGGGAGATTGAACCCTCGCCCGAGTCGGGCAGCAGGGATCCATCCACCAGGCGACAGGCTCACCCCCATTGCCCCAAATGACCCTCCCTCAGAACTGGCCTAGAGTGCTTAACCCTTTCAGCAATCCCCAAGAATCACCCCAAGGCAGCTGGGAGGATCCCACCCTAGGCCGAGCTAGCTTAGCTGAGGGCGTTGATGGCGTAGTCGATGTAGGTGTTGGCTTCAGTAGCCGCTTGTCCACTCAAGCCGTGGTTAGCTTTGATGTGGCGCAGGGCTTCGATGAACCAGCTGGGGGAGAGTTCAAAGGCAGTGTTGATCTCGCGGATCCCGGCCAACTGGTACTCATCCATGGGGCCAGTACCACCTGCTACCAAGCAGTAGGTGACGTAGCGCAGGTAGTGGCGCACATCACGAGCACATTTGTCTTTGCCAGATTGGTTGTTGCACTGTCCACCCGGCTGGGTGGTGTAGGGGAATTTGGCGTACACCGCTTCGGTCGCGCTGCGTACCAGGTCGTCAGCACGGCTGGTCAAGGCTTGCGCCGCTTCCATACTGGCGGCAGCACGCTGTAAACGGCCATTGATGGCTTGCAGTTCGCTGTTGCTCAGATAGCGACCTTGGCTATCAGCGGTGGCAATGGCGTCAACGATCGGGGTTTGCATGATTCAAAACGCTCCTTTACTTAAGCTCGACGCAAAAAAATAAGGCAAAAATTCAAAAGTGCAACTGCAAAATAAAGAGGGTTTGTGCACGGGATCCCAACAGGTGGTTTAAATCCCACTGCATGGGCACTCAAGACTTGAACCGGGAGGAAAGCCCAATCCAGATCAAACCACTGCAGCAGCGGCGCGATCGAAGTAGGATTCCACTTCGGCCACCAGAGCACTGCAATCGCCACGGGTGATGCCATTGGGATCGTTCACCACAGCCACAGCGGCTTTCTTCATTTTTTGGATGCCATTGGCAACCGAGCTGCCGGGGGTACCTAGGGCTTGGTAGGTTTCCCGCAAGCCGTTCAAGCAGCGCTCATTCAGCACACTGGCATCACCAGCGGCCACGGAGTAGGTGACGTAGCGGAGGATGATGTCCATATCTCGCATACAGGCAGCCACGTTACGGCTGGGGTAAGCAGGGCCACCAGGAGCATTCAGGTTGGGCTCTTCGGCGAACAGCTCACGGATGGCATCGGTGACGATCTTGGAGGCATTGCTGGTGAGGCGGTTGACGGCATCCAGACGCTTGTTTCCTTCGGCAATCACTTGCTGTAGGGCGGAAAACTCGTTGGTTCCCAGAAAGGCACCTTTCGAATCGGCTTGTGCAACAACTTTGCCAAATACATCATTCATGGTTTTGGATCTCCCTAGCGAAAGCAAAAGAGGTTATGTATCTACATCCCGGTTCCACGCCACTGAGAACAGGCACTTTACGGGAATGCAAGGATGCTTGGATCCCTGTTGCCGATGAGCACTGTTGCCAATAGAAACAAACTCACCGACGGGATCAAAGCCAGTAGAACCAAGATGGGTAAGCGAGTTCCTCCCATTCCCAGCCACGACGAACCAACCCCCGAGGGCCAAAACCACTCGACGGCGCAACCTGCGGGATCCAGTGCTCAAGGGATCCTCGAGGGTGCTGCGTACCCCGCAATGCGGGATCGCTAACGGCAATCTCAACTGGGCAGACGAGGAAAAGCTGACTCGCCTTGTTTCCAGTCCTTTTCTACCCCGAAGGCAGGAATCGATTGAGTCAAAAAATGTAAAGGGGCTTTACTTGACGCAAAAGAGCCCAGAAGACTTCAGGCTCTCGGATCCAGGCCAGGCTGTTTCATCCTTTGTAGCCTTAGCTTTTACAAAAGAAAGCTTTCCTTGATGAGACTTCATCTTGTCAAGAAAAGCAAAAACCTCCATCTTGGCCCCGCAGCCTCAGTTACAGCTGCCTTTGGTGCATTGGTGCATATTCTCATAAAGAATACATAAATTAACAATTGCCAAAAGGCTTTGGCAGAGCTGAAGTTGAGAGCAAAATCTGAGAAGATCCCCCTCGACGACCTGAAATTTTTGGTATACACCTTTACAGAACTTTTGAGTGCTCGCTGATGTCTGCTTCGCCACGTCCCTACTTTTCCCCAGAGCTGCTCCAGATGGCACGCTGGTTGGCAGGAGACTTCTGCAACCAGGAACAAGCCTGGGAAAACCCACCTTTTTTTGCGCAAATTCGGGTTGCCTATCGCCCATTGCCCACTCAAGTTTTGTCAGGGATTGGCTTTTATGTGGAGCAAGCCTATGGTGGCCACTTGGAGGATCCCTATCGTCAGGCGGTGGTGGAATTGCGGCAAACTGACTCTGGACTGGTGATCCGCAACTATCGACTTTTAGAACCGGGGCGATGGCGGGGTTGTGGGCGGGAACAGGCCGACCAACTGAGTCAACTGCAGGTTGCGGATATCACCTATCTGCCGGGGTGTGATGTCCATGTGCAGCAGCAGGGATCCCTTTTTGTGGGGGCAACGGAACCGGGGCAGAAGTGTTGTGTGGTGCGCAAAGGCCAAACTACCTACCTGCAAACCCGCATTGAACTGAGCGAAAACCAATTGAGCAGCCACGATCAAGGCATGGATCCAACAACCCATGAACAGGTTTGGGGGGCTTTGGCAGGGGCCTTTCACTTCCAAAAGATCACTGATTGGCAATCCGAATTGCCCATGATCTCGAGAATCTAGCTTGGATCTAGCCCCTCAACCCCCCAGTTAACTGCGCTCTTGCGCGACTGCTGCCCACAAGTCCTGTGTAAACTGACCCTAAATGGGGATCCACTGCAAATCCTGTCAAAAAAGATTCCTGTTGGAAAACTCCGGTTCATCCTCTGTTCACCTGAGGTGGGATCCATGCACACCCTGCCTGGAAAGCTAACCAGACACCTTGATGGATTGCCGTGGGGATCCCTGTGGGTTAGAGTCTGGCGTTCCCTCTGGGGAGTACTGCTGGCACTGGTTGGTTTTCTGGGCAGCAGTGGGTGTTCTGGCCAAAGTGAGTCTGCGGCTCCCCCATTGGTGCTTCCTCCGCCTCAGTTGGGAGCCGAATCGATCCCGATGCCAGTGCGCACCTTGGGTAACAGTCGCTTTAAGTTGCTGGGCTTGAATGTGGGGGTGGCGGGGAGGAGTGCTGAGTTGCTCCTGGATACGGGATCAGCAGGGCTACGCATTGTCTCCAGTGCAGTGGGTACTTTTGGCTTGGAACGAACAACCACCCCTTCTACGGTCACCTTTGGAGATGGCACTCAATTCATTGGCGTCTTGGCCCGTGCCCCCTTCAGCTTGGGAGGTGTGCAAAGTCGAGAACCCGTTACCGTGCAGTTGATCGACCAAGTCACCTGCGTGGATGCTTTGGTCAGTGGCTGTTCGGAAACGTTGTTTGGGGAAGGGCGCCCCTTTGCTGGGATCCTCGGTACAGCTTTGGATGAGCGCAGTGCGGATCGTGAGGTGTTTAGTCCGCTCACGCGCTTACCGGGCAATTTTCGTTCGGGGTACATCCTCCAAACCGGCGGATTTGACTCTACTCAAGGCATTTTCACGGTCGGTCTGACGGATGCCAATACCGCTGGCTTTAATTTTCGACAATTTCCACAAGTGGGTATCTTTCCCGATGGCACCCCGATTTGGCGGGATGAAGCTCTACAAGCCGCTTATACCATCAGCAATACCTCGATTCAAAATGCCCTCAGCCCCACCAATTTCGATAGCGGCTCTTCAGATATTTTTCTTAACGTCAGGTTGTTGGGGGCAGCTCCCTTCTCCACCTCTACCTTGCCAGCAGGGGCAGAGTGGCGGGCAGTTTTGGAGGGGGCTTTTGACTACCGTATCCGGGTGGGATTTCCGGTTACCCCGAGTCGGGATCGCATTTTCGTAAACGGGCTTTTGAATAAACAATTGTTGGGTATGCCACTGTTTTTTAATGCTGATATTGCCTTTGATATCGAACGGGGTCGAGTGGGTTTTCGTTTGCGCTAATGGGTGAGATGGATGAGTTCCCTTGGGTTGAGTTCTGGAGCAAGAGTTACGATGCCAAGTCAAGATGGGATCCGAGACCAACCACCGACCCAAGGGTTGCGACAATCGCCCTTGGATTGGGGGAAGGTGCTATGCACAGCCAGCGTGGCCGGGTGGGTGCTGATCGGTTGGCTGGGGCTATCGCTACCGGGGTGGGGGATCAGTTTAGGGGATCCCTTGCCAGAGTGGGCCAAACCCACGTCTGTGGGGCGGCAACAGGTGCGCGTCATTGAGCACTACCAGGGTCAAAACCAGATCCGCGCCTACGGCAATGAGGCCGGGCAAGTGTTTTGGATCCAGATCAGCAGCCAGGCGGATCTTCCCCCGAGTTATCAAGATTACTTGGGAGTGTATCAGGAGTTTCCCCCGCAGGTGGTGGAAGTAGTACCTTTGCGAGCACGCACCTTACGCTTTCGTCAAGGGGATCGCAGCGCCGAATGGCGGGTGATGGGCATGAGCGGACAGTTTCAAGCGGAGGCCGTTAGCCAGGATCTCGCCCCAACTGGGTTGAAGTAGGGCCAGACTGAGGGGCAGGTTTGTGCTTTGCTCTAGAGTTGGCAGGCCCCAACCCAATGATTGGGTCTTGCAGCCAATTCTGCCAACAGTTGCTTGCGTAGAGGCAAAATCTCCTGCAGAACCGCTTGAGCACTGGGGTAGCGCTCGTCGGCATCAGTAGCGATCATACGCTCCAAAATGGCCAACAGGCGGGGATCCCCAAAGCCGAAGGGAATGGCTTCCTCCAGAGATTCCCCGATCTCTGGCAGGGTTCCTGTGGACATTTCCACCGCCACCCGGCCAAGGGCAAAAATATCGCTGTTGAAGCGGGGCCGCCCAGAATATTGTTCGTAGGGAGCATAGCCGGTGGTGCCAATAAAACTGGTGATGTGTTCACTCGGCTGGTCTTCAATGCGTTTGATGGCGCCAAAGTCGATCAGAGTAAAGTAGGTGCGCTTATCCCCCTGGGTCTGGATGATGTTGGAGGGCTTGATATCGCCGTGTATAACGCCGTGCTGATGTACAAAAGTGAGGATCTTGAGAAGCTCGCAGAGAAAGTAAGCCGTTTGGGCCGGTGACCAGATCACCCCGTGATTGGACTGTTGCCGCAGCGAGGATCCCTGGACGAAATCCTGCACGGTATAAAATTGTCCACCCTCCTCAAAGTGCGCCAGCAGCTGGGGGATATGGGGATGGCTGCCCAGCTTTTCTAGAATGTCTGCCTCCCGTTCAAAGGCTGCCTTAGCGATCTCCATCACCTTTTTGTACTCGTCTGTCCAGTCTTTGCCCTCTCCATCTTTGTCCTCCATACGTTGCAGACGCTTGACGACACAGCGAGGGTTGCCAGGGCGGTGGGTATCGCGGGCCAAATAGGTCTGACTGAAACCCCCAATACCGACCAAACGTTCGATTTGGTAACGCCCCTTGCCGACGCTGTCCTGCTGCTTGGGGGCACTGGCCTGTTGGGTTGCTGCCAGTGCGATTTGGGAGCGAATGCGGGCAAGCACCACCTCTGGGTTGAAGGGCTTGGTAATGAAGTCATCGGCACCCAGATCAAAGGCTGCCACCATCGTGTCGGAATCCGTGCAACTGGAGAGGATCAAGACGGGCAACTCTAGGCGGGAACGGGCCGAACGGATCATTTGCAGCAACTCCAAGCCCCTCAAACCCGGCAGGGCCAATTCCATCAAAATGACATCCAGTGGTTGATGGACAATCGCCTCTAGGGCCTTAGCCCCACTCTCCACCACTACAGCGCTATATCCGGCCTGCTCCAGTCGGAGCTTCAGCTGCTGGTTAACCGCTGGGTCTTCATCTACCAACAGGATTTTGCCAAGCGGCTCTCCAGACAACATCGCAATCGCTCATGTAGCGCTGAGTTGAGTATATCTAACAACAATGACAGTGCGTGGGGGTTGCCGCCGGGATCCCCATCCAGTTGGCCTTGCTAGGATTGGGGGGTGACTGATGTGATGGCTATGGAAATGAATCATGTTTGGAAAGAATTTCTGAGCAATCCTGTTCCTTTCTGTGGTGGTTTACTGAGCGGCCTGCTGGGTTTGGATATCAAGCAGGATCCTCTCCGCAGTTGGCTGGAATCTCAGGGGCTGACGGTGGAGGAGAAGCCCGGCAGTACGGGTGGCCCCACATCCATTTCTATTGAATGAGCGTACAGAGTCGAGATCCCTTTGCTGCGGGCGATTCTCCGAACTCGTGCGCTAGCCGAAGGTGCTGCGCACCGTTAACGCGAACAAGAACAGGGCAGGGGTGCGAGGTGAACCGATGCTCCGAAAACCAGCCAGGATGAAGAAGCTGTGCCGACAGAGATGGCGGTGGGGAGTGGTACTGTTGTGGGGGGTATACAGCAGCCTTGTTGCTACGCAACGCTTGCGCGACCAGCTCCTGCCCACAGCCTTTGCCCAATCCCCTGATCCATCTACCGCGGCGACAACTACGGAGCAAGCCTCTGAGCGAGCCTCCCTAGACTGGCTAGAGCGCTACAACAGCGCCCTGCGTCAACTGCCCCCCTTGCCCAATTTGCAGTACCGCCAGCAGGTGCGGGTCGAGGGATCCCAAACTTTCACAGCCACCTTAGATGTGCTTTACCGCCG
>JAUQVI010000080.1:0-12790 GCA_039794885.1 Thermostichus sp. DG02_5_bins_236 | reverse complement strand
AAGCCGCAGGTGACTCTCGGGAGCTCTACGGGAGCCCGGCTGCTGAATGACCAGGGGCAACCTCTGGCTGAGGTTCAGGCCATGCAACCGTTGCGGGCTACTCGTTCTGGTGCGGGGGTAAGCTTAGTCGGCCAGCAGGGACAACGCCTCTACCTGCAACCGACATCCCCGGATGGGCTGGTGTTTATCAATCAGAACTGGTATCGCGGCTTGGTGGAGTTGATCCCAGGGGAGAGCGGGGTGATCGCCATCAATCAAGTTGGCTTGGATGACTATGTTTCCAGTGTGGTGGGCAGCGAAATGGGACATCGGTTCCCTCTCGAGGCCCTTAAAGCTCAAGCGGTAGCCTCCCGTACCTATGCCCTCTACCACCGAGGTCGCCGTTCCAACCAACCCTTTGATTTGGGGGATAGCGTCGATTGGCAGGTGTACAAAGGGGTAGCCGCTGAATCCAGCCGTACCCAAGCGGCTGCCCGCGAGACTGCCGGACAGGTTCTCATTCACCAAGGTCAGTTAATCAATGCCGTTTTCCACTCCTCAGCCGGTGGACATACGGATGATGCGGGCAATGTGTGGCTAGAGTCGTTGCCCTATTTGCAGGGGGTGCCGGATTTTGACCAAAACTCGCCTGTATTTAGCTGGACGGCCACCATCCCCGCTCAGCAAATCCAGCAGTTGGCCTCTGGCATTGGCGCGATTCGCTCGGTTGAGGTGTTGCGCAGCTCCCCTTGGGGCCGGGCGATGATGTTGCGCTTAACCGGATCCCAAGGCAGCAAAGACCTGAATGCGGGTGAGTTTCGCCGGTTATTGGGGTTGCGCAGCACAATGATTTCCATCAGTCCGCGCGGGGCTGCGACAACTACCGCCAGCTTGACCCCCATGACCGGATCCCTGCCGGCATTTTTCGAGATTCAGGGGCGTGGCTTTGGACATGGGGTGGGCATGAGCCAGTGGGGCGCTGCCGGTATGGCAGGCCAGAACTATTCCTACCAGCAGATCCTCAGCCATTACTACCGCAATACGGGCCTGGCTTTGGTGGAAGGGCGTTAGAAACAGGCCAGGGATCCCAGGACAGTATCGGACAAGGGAGATTCGAAATAGACTATTTGGTAGCAAAAGCGGCAGCAGCCCTTAGAGTTTTGTGGAAAGCCAAATTTCAATTGTCTCTGCGATTGATTCCTGAGAGCCTGTTGCGATTCTATAGATTTTGTTAACTCCAATGGCAGATTGTCTTTGGATATTCAGGCATTGTTTACTTCGTCTTTGGCTGAACTGCTGATAGAGTCTAGAGTTTGAGCGCTTCCCGTTGCGGTGGCAAGACTGAGAGGATCCCGAGAAAATCCGGTTTGATCCCCTGGGGATCTTGTAGAGATCTTGAATTCTCCTGTCGAAATCCTCAGAATTGACCCAATAATTGGAATCACGTTTACTAGGATTACTCTCGCCTTCTTTTTTTTGAGCCTAAACTTTATCCCCAGGTATTTGTACTATGTCCATCGCCACCCTAGCCCCTGCCTTTCCTGAGCGTTGTCCCGTACTACCCGAGGCTCTCATGCCGTTGTGCGAGATCGCCCGCAACTATTGGTGGACTTGGAACCCGGATCACCTGACCATTTTTCGGGAAATGGATCCCGCCTTGTGGGAGAGAACCTCCCATAATCCCGTACGCATGCTGGAGGAGGTCTCCTATCTGCGGTTGGCAGCTTTGGCGACAGATGTGAACTACTTGGCGACTCTGCAACGGATGGTGAAGTCCTATCGCACCTACATTGCCGCTGAGGACACCTGGGCTAAGCGCACCATGAAAAGCTACAACTGGCAGCGGCCAATCGCCTATCTCTGTGCCGAGTACGGTTTACACGAGTCTTTGCCCACCTACTCCGGTGGTTTGGGCATGTTAGCTGCCGACCACCTCAAGTCTGCCTCCGATTTGGGTGTGCCGATGGTGGCGATTGGATTGCTCTATCGTCAGGGCTACTTCCAACAGCGCCTCGACAACAGTGGCTGGCAGGGGGAGCTCTATGAGGATTCTGAAGTGGAGTTGCTGCCCCTCACTTTGGTACGCCGTCCTGACGGCAGCCCTCTGATGGTGGAGGTGGCGATGCGGCAGCGAATGGTTAAGGCCCGGGCTTGGCGGGTAGATGTGGGTCGGGTGCCCCTCTTCCTACTCGATACCGACATTCCAGAAAATGACCCGGTCGATCGTTGGATTACTGGCCACCTTTACGGCGGTAGCACCGATACTCGCATTGCCCAAGAGTGCATTCTGGGTATTGGAGGTGTACGTCTGTTGCGCCAGCTGGGCTTGGATCCCTCGGTCTACCACATGAATGAGGGACATGCCGCGTTCCTAACCCTGGAGCTGTTGCGGGAAGAAGTTGCTCGAGGAACGCCCTTTTTGGCGGCAGAGCCGAAGGTTCGGGAGAAGTGTCTGTTTACCACTCATACCCCTGTGCCGGCGGGTCACGATGCTTTTAGTCCCAATGAGATGGATGCTTTCTTTGCTTCCTTCTGGCCGCAATTGGGTCTGACGCGGGAGCAATTCTTGGCCTTAGGGGCTCGGCGCAGCGGGGATCCCTGGGAGCGCTTTAACATGACGGTGCTGGCTTTGCGCTATGCACGGGCGGCCAATGGGGTGAGTAAGCTGCACGGACGGGTATCCCGCGAAATGTGGCATGTGCTTTACCCGGAGCGCTCTGTAGATGAGGTGCCGATTGGCTCGATTACCAATGGTGTTCACGCTCGCACCTGGATCTCGCCCCTCTTCTGGAATCTCTACGACCAGTACTTGGGGCCGGATTGGCTGGAGCGCATCTCAGATCCTGAAGTGTGGGCGCGGGTTAACGACATTCCCGATGAGGAGTTGTGGCGGCGTAAGGCGGCTTTGCGGGAGCGCCTGGTGTCTTTTGCCCGTCACCGTGTTTTGCGGGCTCGCCGTAACCGCGGGGAACCCAACGAGCGCATTCAAGCAGTGGGCCACCTGCTGGATCCGAAAACCCTGACGATTGGGTTTGCTCGCCGTTTCAGCACCTACAAGCGAGGTGATCTCATTCTCCGGGATCTGGAGCGAATTACCCGCATCTTCACCAACAAAGACTACCCGGTTCAGATCATTTTTGCCGGTAAGGCTCACCCCCGCGATGAAGGCGGTAAACGGCTGATTCAACGGGTGGTGGAATGGTCGAACCAGCCTGAAGTAGCGGATCGCATTGCCTTTATTGAAAATTACGATGCCTATGTTGGCCGTAACTTGGTGCAGGGGGTGGATGTGTGGCTGAACAACCCACGTCGTCCTCTGGAAGCTTCTGGCACCTCTGGTCAGAAGGTGGGCTTTAGTGGTGGTTTGAATTTGTCGGTTTTGGATGGCTGGTGGCCGGAGGGCTACAACGGTCATAACGGCTGGGCCATTGGCCAAGAAATCGACGGCATCGATCCGGCGGCCCAGGATGATTTGGATGCCAACTCTCTCTACGATCTGCTGGAGTATGAGGTGATCCCCATGTTCTATAACCGCGATGAGCACGGGATCCCGCGCCGCTGGGTGGCCCGTATGAAAGAGGCGATTCGCACCCTCAACCCTATCTTCAATACCGACCGCATGGTGGCGGAATACGTGTTAAAGATGTATGAGCCAGAGCATATGCCTGCTGAGGTTCAGCCCACTTTATCTGGCTCGGCGGTGGCGGGTTAAGAGTATTTGTTTGGTTCGCTAAAAGATAGAGCTGAAATACAACTCAAGCACAAAAAGGCCCATCTGTTTTCAGATGGGCTTTTTATTTGTGTGGATCTATTTCAAGTAGATGCAAAAGCCATTGGGGAGGGATCCCTGAAGAAACTAGACCTTGGCGTTCACAACCACCGGGATGGTCAATGGCTCTGGATCATCCTGTGGCGGCAACATGGCCACTTCAGAGCTGTCGATAATGGCCTGCAACTCTTCCCCATCGATCGTTTCGGTTTCCACCAAGCGGTGGGCAATGCGATCTAGGAGGGCACGGTTTTCTGTGAGCAGGCGGGTAGCCCGTTCGTAGGCTTCATCCACTAGCCGCCGCACCTCTTCATCGATGATGGCAGCGGTTTCTTCAGAAAAGTCCCGCTCAGTGGCGATATCCCGACCCAGGAAGATGTTGCTGGACTGGCGACCCAAAGCAACATTCCCCAGACGATCACTCATGCCAAAGCGGGTCACCATGCTGCGGGCAATCCGAGCTACCTGTTGCAGGTCGCTGGCGGCACCGGTGGTGATTTCAGACTCACCGTAGATCACTTCTTCCGCAACCCGGCCTCCCAACGCAACCGTCATCATATTTTTCAGATGGGCACGGGTGGTCAGACCCATGTCGTCATCGCTGGGCATAAACCAGGTGAGACCACCGGCCTGTCCACGAGGAATGATGGTTACTTTTTGAATCGGATCGTAATTGGGCAGCAGGGATCCCACCAAAGCATGACCCGACTCATGGTAGGCCACCAACTCCTTGCGCCGCTCACTCATCAGGCGGTCTTTCTTCTCAGGGCCGGCCAGCACCCGATCCACCGCATCGTTGATCTCATCCATCGAGATCTCGGTGAGGTTGCGGCGAGCTGCCAAGATGGCTGCTTCGTTCAAAAGATTGGCCAAGTCTGCCCCAGTAAACCCAGGGGTACGGCGGGCCAATTTCTCCAGATCCACATCAGCAGAGAGAGTTTTGCCGCGAGCATGTACTTTGAGGATCTCAGAACGCCCTTGGAAATCAGGACGATCTACCGTCACTTGACGATCGAAACGTCCCGGTCGCAACAGCGCTGCATCCAAGACATCGGGGCGGTTGGTGGCCGCGATCACAATGATGCCGGAGTTGCCCTCAAAGCCATCCATTTCTGTGAGCAACTGATTCAGGGTTTGTTCCCGTTCATCATTACCTCCGCCCAGACCGGCCCCCCGTTGGCGACCCACCGCATCAATTTCATCGATGAAGACAATACAGGGAGCATTTTGCTTGGCTTGCTCAAACAGATCCCGTACCCGCGAGGCCCCAACCCCGACGAACATTTCGACAAATTCCGAACCCGAAATAGAGAAAAAGGGAACCCCCGCTTCTCCAGCCACAGCACGAGCCAGCAGGGTTTTACCGGTACCTGGCGGGCCCACCAACAATACCCCCCGTGGAATCTTGGCACCCAAAGCCGTGAAGCGTTCCGAATTCTTCAGGAAGTCCACCACCTCAGACAGCTCCAACTTAGCCTGTTCGATACCAGCCACATCGTTGAAGGTGATCTGGGTTTTGGGTTCCATTTGTACCCGCGCTTTGGATTTGCCAAAATTGAGCGCTTGGCTACCGGGGCCACTTTGGGCACGGCGCAGCAGGAAGAACAAGCCGAGCAGCAGCAAGACAGGCAGGAAGAAGGTGCTTAAAATGCGTCCCAACAGGCCATCCTCTTGCACAGGGCGCACTGCCAATTCCACCCCTTGGGCAACCAAGGTGCTCTCAAACTCTGGGGTGAGGGGGGGCAAATTCACCTGTACCTGAGTGGCACGATTGTTCACCTCCGCCTCAGCGATGGCAATTTGACGACCGTCGGGGGCTGTTTCCACCAAAACCTTGCTGACCTCGCCCCGTTCGACGCGGCTGATCAGGTCGGAGTAGCTGATCTCTTGGCGTTCAGCTGGGCGGGTACCAAAAAAGGTCGTGGCCAACGAAATCAACACGATGGCCAGCAGCGCGTACAGCCCCGCACTTCTCCATTTCTTGTTTTTACCTTTCTGACTCACGGAAGCGTTTCCTCCCAAAGGGTGTTTCTTATTGAATTCACAGATGGTGATCTGGGGTCGAGTGGGTTCTAGCAACAACAGACTATTAATTAATATTAACCTGGCTGAGAGACTTGCTGAAAATCCGCCAAATCTCTCAATTCAGGTGCTTGGCTTGAGGGATAGGATTGAATCGATACCGCCTCTCGAGGGCTGCTGCCGCTCTTGCTGCTCCTTTTCATCTTGGGAATCTCTCATGCTGACTCAACTGCGTGAACTGAGCATCGCTGCTGATGGACGCTACCTCAGGGATGAGGAGATGCAGTTCATGGAGACCTACCTGACCTCCTTTGATCTGCGCCTGAGCGCCTATCACAAGATTCAGGATGCAGAAGCCCAAATCATCCGAGATGTGGAGATGAAAATGCGCGCTCTGGATCCCTACTTGCTCATGCGCGGGGTAGAAGACTTTAGCAACAAGTGGAAAGCTGATACAGTAAGGGTCTTACGCCTCTCAGCGCTAGCTATGCTACTGGACGATGAGCAACGTTACAAGGAACGATTTCTCTACTGGTTTCAAACCTTGATGCGGGCCTTCCGAACCCAACGTAGCTGCGAGGCAACCTATCGCTTTTTGCAAGAAGTGGTGGCGAACTATCTAAGCCGCGACGAACTGAACCTACTCAAACCGATTCTAGAAACGAATCGCTCGTTGCTGGGCCTCAACTAGGCCGCTGTTTCTGAGGGAGCGATGGACTCGATCACCTCTAGCTCATCCGCCTGCAAGTGGGCACGAAATTTGCTGCTAAATTGCACCTGATAAGGGAAATTGGCGCTGATCGGGCGGCCATTCCAATCCCGAATCACGGCCTTGAGCTCCCCTTCCATCCCCTTAATATCAAAGGGGTGATTGCGATATTCCGGGTGGTGATAGACGATCACGCTGGTACGTACCCGCACCCGATCTCCGATATTCATAGCTTTGCCCTCCCAAAAAGGCGGCCCACCGCAGGAACCGACTTGACCTACTTTAGCTCAAGTTCTAAGGAAGACTGCGAGATGTGCAGAAGTGTGTGGGATTCGTCACAGTAGTTTGCATTGCCAGAAAACCCACCGCATTTGACCTGTTCACCATCGGTGTAACGGTCTCTGGAGTGGGGGGCTGCTAAAGGCCGGACTTAGGGATCCCTCAATTAAATTACCCCTGTTAAATTACCCCTGTTGATCAGTGAAACCACTGGCCCAAGGGATCCCTGATGGAACCTAGAGCAAAAGGCGATCGTCGCTGTATCTCTGAACACATTTTCCAGAGATCTTTAGCGTGTTGAGGACAAGCGGATGATTGATTTGCTGACCAGTGCTTTGATTGCTCTATTGCCAACGGTGCCCGGAGAGACAGAACAGATGGTGGTGAGCCACTACGGCCAACTGCCTCCTGGGCAAAGCTGGAATCGACTCAAGGATGGTAGCGTCTTTCGGCCGGAACAAGACTTCGTTGCTGCCCACCGAACCCTGCCCATTGGCACACGATTGCTCTTGACCAACCCTGAGCAACCCAAACAGAAAGTGGTGGTCGATGTTTTGGATCGAGGCCCTTTCATTCAGGGTCGGGATCTGGATATTTCCACGGTCGCAGCCCGCAAGCTGGGCATTTATGAGCAAGGGGTGGCTCAGGTGGAAGTGCGCCTCTTGCCCACAGAAGAACCACCCCTCTCTGGTATTTTGATGAGCTTAAACTAAGTATCAGTACAGCCCTTGGGTGGATTTTCCAAATGCCTACATACCTGACGGATTGTAGGCCGGTGCTCTTGTGGATGTGCGGTGACTAACATTGCCCCATGGGCCGCTATAGGCGTCGGTGTTCGTGGAACGTTCCGAAGGAAACCCTGTCGGAGACATACGTGCTAGCGTGCCCTGGGTGCAAAGATAATGACAGGAATCAGGATTGAGTTGACACAACTCCTTTTCCCAGCTTTTCCCAAGTTCATGAAGATTTGCGAGAATGGCTTTCTTTGGTCATTTCTTCCCTGCGCCTATCGCCGATGCCGCAGTCTCCACAGCATTCTGGCCGTTTGAAGTCATCCCAATGGATGCAGGCCCGGCAGCCCTTCAGCATTTCTGGCCAGCGTTCCCGAATCAACAGTTGCCGCAATTTGACTTCCTGTGACTCCTGAAATTGGTATTGGGATCGATCCATGACCATGAGGTTTCGCAGCTCTCTGTATCTGGTATAAGAGAGGATTTGAGCATACAACCGAGAAACATTGGTATAGCTTAAGGTTTCTGTTGCCTATCAGTTTTTTTGACTTGTTTGAGATAGCCCAATTCCATTCCCCCGATATCTCTTTGGAAAGATTTACCAAACAATGGCAACACAACCACATAAAACTTAGTTCATTTTTCGCCACTCAAAACAAAGGTGGGATCCAGCGAGACGAGCATTTGTGTCCGCCCACGGTGTTCTAAACGATTGACTGCCGATTGAATGACCTCTACATGATGAGCTCGCACAGCCGCTAACCCGGCAGAAAGGCCGTAAAGTCCATCCAAAGAATTGGTGGTAGCCACAATCCGTCCTTCTGAGCTGAGGTATTGCCAGCAAGACTCCAAGATCTCTTGCAAAGGATGCCCGCCCTCAATGCAAATACGATCCGGTTGGGGTGAAAGCTGCTGGAGACAGTCTGGGGCAGTACCCTGAATGACCTGGATGTTGCTCAGGCCAAATTTTTCACAATTGCCCTCGATCAAGCTGACAACCTCCGCATCCCGCTCGACGGCGATCACTTGAGCTTTTGGGCATAGCACGGCTGCTTCAATGGCAATGGTACCTGTACCGGCACCAATATCCCACAAACAGTGGTTCTCCCCCAACCGCAACTGGCTCAATACCAACACCCGCACCTCTCGTGGGCTCATGGGGATCCCTGGAATACGCTCGAAGGCGGAATCAGGGATCCCTGGGGTGCGATACGGCCAAGGGAACGAGGTTGACATGATGAGAGCACCTATTCTATTGAGGTTTTGTTATGTCCCTCAGCATAAGGCGGATGCTCTACTGACCAAGACAACGGGGTTTTGATAGAATTGTTGAGCAATGCGGGCGTAGTTCAGTGGTAGAACGCTAGCTTCCCAAGCTGGATGTCGTGAGTTCGAGTCTCATCGCCCGCTTCCTCCCAAAACCCTTACCCACAGCCGTTCGCGCAAGCGAGATGAAGTCCTTAATCTTTAAGCTACAAAGGGATCGCCGGTGTTCACTCCACTTCTTCATCAGGCGCTCGATGCCACGCACATTAATTGTTTAACGTACAGGTAATGTCGTAGAAAACTAATTAAGTGCAGAGCTTCTTTAAGGTTTGCTGCCGCTGGGTACCTCGGTTCCCCCCATTTAGCCCTCTCGGCGAGAAGCCCGGCACCGTACCAATAGGGTCGGTGTCGGGATGTAGACCGTAGGTCGTGGGTAGCAAGCCAGGCGAGTCGAGTGTGGCTCAATACCACCGAGATGAGCTATCTTGCTTGATTTCTGAACAGGTCTTGAATGTGCCTGTATGAATCGGTGCCACGCCGACAACTGGAGTAGACACCCATAGGAGGAATACGTTTCCAAGGTTGAAAAAAAGTGGATTGTCCAAACTAGCAAGCCTCCCTTGCGGAGAACATCAATATCAACATCAACTCAACATCAACAGTGGGGCTGGGCGTCTTCCTCACTCTAAAAAGCTCGAATCGGCTAACCAGAGGTAAAACTCGCGCCGTGGGAGAAGCCGGCGGCATAAGCTTGCTTTGCTGTCGGGAGTGCGTCACTACTGCGCCCTGCTGGATCCCTTGCGTCATTTCATCACCATTGTGCGGGGCATCCTGCTCAAGGGCATCGACCTGGACGTATTGTGGCCCCATGCACTGGCGCTGCTGGGGTTTGCTGTGGTGATTATGGGGGTGAGTGTGGTTCGCTTCCGGCAGCAGTTGGGCTGAGGACAGTCTCGACTTGTCATCTGGACTTGTCATACTGAAGGGAGTTATCGCGGGCTCAAGACTGGTGCGCAAACGAGTAACACTGATTTTTCCTCGCCATTTGGTGAATGTGCCTCTCACCTATCGATTAGCCAAAGATTTTGACGTGGCAGCTAATATCATGCGGGCGCGCGTGGCCCCAGATGAGGTGGGCACCTTGGTGGTAGAGCTTTCAGGGGATATCGACCAGGTAGAGGCTGGCCTGGAGTGGGCACAGTCTTTAGGGATTGAGGTGGCAGAACGGGCCAAGGAGATTCAGATCGATCCGCATCTATGTGTAGATTGCGGTTTATGTACGGGAGTTTGCCCAACGGAAGCCCTGAAAATTTCTCCTCCCGATTGGAAGCTAGAGTTTTCACGCAATCGCTGTGTCATGTGTGAACAGTGCATACCGACCTGCCCTGTGGGGGCGATTAGCACCAGTCTGTAGGGAGTCCCAGACTCTCCGAATCCCCCTACAATGGGTTTAGATTGGGTGCAGACCAGTCACTATCGAAGGCAAATAGGACATGATCTCTACTACACTGCTGATTTTGATGACGTATGCTGGCTTGGCAGGTCTTTACCTATTGGTGCTGCCTCTGTTGTCTTTGCTGTATGTGGACAAACGCTGGACTTCCGGTAGTGCTTGGGAAAAGGTGTTGATGTTTTTCCTGGTTTTGTTTTTCTTCCCAGGCATGGTGTTGCTGGCACCCTTTATGACCTTCCGCCCCAAACCCCGTTCCTTGTAGGACACTTGAGCGGATGCGCAGACTAGACGTTCTCAGCTTGGGTTTAGCCATTTTGTTGGGAGGTGGGATCCTGTACGGAAGCTTGATTTGGGTGGGCTTGGATACAGGTTCTGCACAAAAGATATCGAGCGTGGTGTTTTTGTTAACTTGCTTGGGGTGGACTTTTGGCTACCTAGGGCGGGTGTTGCGGGGGGAAATGGCTCTGAAGGCTCAGCGGGCTAGTTTTGAAGCTCAGCAAGTACAGGAACACCTTGAAGCTCTCTCGCCAGAAGAATGGCAAGCCTTGCAGGCAGAATTGGAAAAAGAAGCAGGGATCCCGGCAGTAGTCTCTCCTGAGCAAGGAGAAGATTAAGGGAAATAGGCTTAGCACTGGCTGAGAGTTGATGGAGAAGCTCTTAACGGAGGATTCACGGGGAACGAGCTTGCAGTGCAATACTGGTATAGTCAATCACTATTTCCTGTTTTGGGAGGTGGTAACTTACCGATTACATAGGGTTGTGACGTACAACAGGATATTAAGTGGTACAGACTTTTGCTACCTCTTCTACTTATCTCTCCCCATCTGCCGTGACCAAAACCATTCTCGTAGCCCAGGGTCAGCCTCTACAGGTGCAACTGTGGAAGTTGGTGTTGGAGTCTCAGCGGCACTCAGTACTGCTGACTTCCCCGCACAAAGATCTATTGGAGGTGGCAACGACTCAGCCTTTTGATCTGATGGTGGTGGATATGACGACGGGGCTGTTTAACCCTTATGCATTTTGCCGGGATTGCCATAGCCAGCTGCCCAATACCCCTGTTGTTTTGACCCACCATGCTCGTCGCCACATTGAGCCAGCAGAACGACGGTGGGCGATTTACCAAGGGGCAGCAGAAGTGATTCCGGGTTTGGCGAAAGCCAGTGATATTCTTGATTCGCTAGATCGTATCTATAAAGCAGCAAAGTGGTCTCTTCCCATCGATACGGATGCTCTTTACACCGTATTGGAACAAACGGGGTTGATGCCTGGGGATCCGAATCCCGTTTCTTCTCCGACCACTCCACTGCAACCGATTATTCAAACCCCTACTCCTCTACCCCAACTGGTCAAGTCGGGAGATCCCACAGAGGCGAAACCTTCTGCCCCTCAAACGAAGTATCGTCTGATGTACCGGGGCCGGCCCGTTAATTGAAGTGGACAGTTGGTCGATATTTTTTTGGTGGATGCAGAGGGCAGGATGGGTGCGGTAAACCGGATCCCTGGCAAGTCTGGGATAAGCTAGCCTACAGATTGTGGCAGTGTATCGGATTGTTTCTGGGTGAGGCTAGGGCTAACATACCCAAGAAAAGGCCTAGAAAATCCTGGCTGCATCGGTGTAGGTACTGTCTGTCAATTCTGAGGAAGGAAAGTCAAGATGCGGTTTGATCAGCCCAAGACCTATTCCATCTCCCTGAGCGGCTGGGGGTTCTGGCTGGGATCCCTGGCGGGAGCGGCTTTGTTAACCAGCTTAGGCTTGGGGTGGTTGGTGACGGGCTTGGTGGCCTTGTTGCTGTTGTTGTTGTCTTTGCCCATTTTGGTTCTGCTGGCTTTTCGTTGGTGGGCACGCCGCTGGATTACAACGGATCACTGCCCGGTGTGTGGGTCAGAGTCTCAAGCGGTGGAAGGCACTCGTTTTCTTTGCCCAGATTGTGGAGAACCCCTGTTCGTGGCGGATGGCCATTTTTATCGGCAAACGCCGCCAGGAACCATCGAAGTGGAACCTTTGGAAGATAGTGGCTGGGAATTGATGAGTTAGTCAGGGATCCCTGACCTGGGTCTAAAGGGACGCAGTTTTTTGAGGCTACTTCTGTGAATCGGCATGGATGGGGCTGGCTCAACAGGCGGCTTGTTTTGGTATGGGTGGGTCTATGCGCGGCTGGGATCCTGTTGGGTCTGGCCTTGAGCTTACCTGCCTCCCATGCGGCTGAGTCGGGATCCCTGCAACCTCAAGTGGATCGCTACTTGGCTCAGTTGGCTCAACGAGGGTTTCCCCAAACGGCGCAAGGGGTTTGGCTGCAGACGGGTGAGCGGGTATTGGCCCAACATCAAGGATCGACGCCTTTACCAGCGGCTTCCTTAACCAAGGTGGCGACGACACTGGCCAGTTTGCATCAATTAGGCCCGGAGCATCGCTTTGTCACTCTTTTTGGAACTTTTGGCTCTGTGGGAAATGGTGTCTTGCAGGGGGATTTGTGGGTGCTAGGGGGAGAGGATCCCCTGTTTGTGTGGGAAGAGGCAATTGCGGTTGGCAATGTGCTCAATGCCCAAGGGATCCGTCAGGTCACGGGGGATCTGGTCATTGC
>JAUQVI010000079.1:0-12850 GCA_039794885.1 Thermostichus sp. DG02_5_bins_236 | reverse complement strand
GGGACTGTAAGACCAAAGGGAGGAAGGCGCAAGTCTACCCTCTCGGAGGCAAGTCCCGATGAACAAAGAAGCCCGCGCTCTATTGCGTAGCAATGAGCGTCGGGTACTTCACAGATCTTCAAGCCATGCGAATAAATCTTGGTGGTGAAATATCCTCCACGATTGGGATCCGAACTGCCACCACCTGCCCTTTGGCATCGGTTTCAAAAGTGAGGGAGAGGTGCAAGAGGCGGTTTTCTGTGGATTGAAAACGGGTGCTGAAGGTTTCGCCGTTGTAGGGATCCAAGGGGTAGGTGCGCTGATCATAGGTTTGCCAGAGGCAACCCTCGCTCAGAGAAATGGTCAAGGTACCGTAGCCTGGGTGCTGAAACTGACCCACATAGTTCGTTAAGGGATGTTGGGGTAGAGCGTTGGGATCCCGGCCCGTCCAAAAGTCTTGTTCTGCCAAGGCTGCCTGCTGGGCAAATCCCTCCGCCACCCGTTTTCCATAGGTAATTCGAGTTTCCACCTGCGGCTGTCCCAGCAACCGATCCATCACCACCAAAGCACCAATTGTATTGGCATTGCTGACATTGAGATTGGTTAGAACGGCCACCCCAAAGCCACGCGCCGGGATAAAAGCCACAGTGGTGCGGTAGCCATTAAAGGATCCGCCATGGGAAAGCATCAATTCGGAGCCGATGCTGCTTTGAACCCAACCCAGGCCATAGGTGGCCAACCCCCCACCCACCCACGAAACCTGTCCCCCAATTGCCATGTGAGAGCGATGGATCCAGCCCAATGCAGCTTCAGAAATCAGAGGTTTCCCGCCAATGTTACCGCCATAGAGATTAAATTGAAGCCAACGCATCAGGTCACTTGCGGTGCTATAGAGCCCTGCCGAAGGGGCAATGTAGCGGGTATCACAGTGGGGAATAGGCTGAATCTGCCCGTCTACCCAGCCATAGCCCTGGGCCAAACGTCCGGTAGCCAAAGCATCTGGACGGGAAAAGGTGCTATCGGCCATCCCCAAAGGATCCAAGCAGTACTCCTGGATCAAGTCTTCGTACCGACGGTCGGTGACCTCTTCTAGGATGGCTCCCGCACAGGAAAACACGAGATCTTGATACTGGAATTGGGTGCGGAAGGCTTGAGTGGGTTCAAAGTAGGCCAAACGCTTGAGCAGTTGCCGTCGGTATTCACGCCCTTGATCAGGCGAGTCTCGTCCCACCCCCTCTGCCAACAGATTCTCGTGGTAGGGCAAGCCCGTGCGGTGGCAGAGCATATCTGTCAGGGTCATGAACTGAGTGGCCTGCTCATCCACCAGTTGCAGCTCCGACCAGTAGTGGCGTACCGGTTTTTCCCACTCTACTCGCCCCTGATCCACAAGGATCCCGGCCAAGGTCGCTGTGAAGGACTTGCTGACGGAAGCTACCAAACAGAGGGTATCGGCGGTAAACGGCTCCTGATGATTGCGGTAGCCAAACTCAAATGAATGCACCTCCCCATCAGCTAGCACCGCTACTGCCAAGCCGGGCAGGTGAAAGGCTGTATAAACTTGGGCCAGATCCGCTTGTAACTGTGGATGCCAACCCATGACTGGATTTCTCACTCGGCAAGTTAAACTTTGTGCCCATCCTATCCATTGGGAATCCTTTGGGAGTGGCTATCGGGATCCCTAAATCCCAATCCTGCCATGATCTGACTTGACGGCTAAAGGCAGGAACTTCCAAAGTGAAGTGGCACTAAGCAGGGGGATCCCATGCTCAAACCCATTGGCTGGACACTGGCGGCGTTGTTGGTGGCGACCTATCCTGCCTTCGCCGAGGAAATCCGTTGTGGCTGGCTGGATAACCCCACTCCGGCCAACTGGTTTCTGGTGGATCGAGATGAGGATTGGCTAATCTCAGCCCAAGGGGGGTTTCAGGCGGAGGGCCTGGATCGGATCCCAGATCTGACGGAGGGGGAATTTGTATCCTTTCAGGCTAGTTACGGCTATGCCTGTGCCTGTATGACGGTCGTTACGGATCCAAAAGAAGGCAAAATTCTCAGTATTCAAGACTTGACTCAACTGCCCTTGCGTCAGTGCCAGGAGGATCCCGCTCTACCGCAGCGAGAACCTGGCTAGTCTTTTCGGTGCAATAGAACTGAGTAATTTACTGAAGGTTGACATCTCATATTTCTCATATTTTAGGTGAAATAAAGCCTGAAATGTCATCCTTTTGATATTTATCTATTCCATAAGCCAGTCGAAAATCCTACCCAAGCTCAAGTTTAACTGATTAGCAAAATCAGGAACAGGCAGCATATGTTCTGGGTGCTCGAACACTTGGGTTTGTTGGTTTGGCACATGAACAAAGACCGTTTGCTCATCGGGATCGATTAACCAACCCATTTGTGTGCCATGGTTTAGACCGTGCAAAATATTCTTCGTTACCTTGGTTTGGCTTTGATCGGGTGATAAAATTTCAATCATCCAGTCAGGAGCAATAAAAAAGCTATTGGCAATCTCACCCCTTTGATCCCGGGGAATATTCGGCCAAGCAAATATAGATACATCTGGAACGATAGAACGCCCACCGAAGGTGCATCGCAATTCTGAAAAGGCTCGTGCAATCTTTTGGGGCTTGAGAAGCATATTAACCGCCGTTGATAGATCTGTTTGAAGAGTACTATGTTTACCTTGCGGCATTGGTTTTTGAATAATTTGACCGTTAATGTACTCACTGGCGGGTTTTGTCTCCGGCAGTTTTAGAAATTCCTCTAATGTGATGATTCTCTGGAGAAACTGTACCATTGGCAGATGACGAGGCCGTTATGTCCATTATGAGCTAGCCGCCCACTGGAAAGCGACTCCTTTATGCCCCATTGATGTTTTCCCAGGCTTTACCTTTCCTTCCAGGCTTGGCTCCAGCGACGTAGATGAGTGGTGGCCGCCCAATAGAGCAGTTGGATCCCTAGGCTGGTCACGACAATTAGAGTGGACATGGCCGCTGCAGAAGCCGTATTGCCGGCATCATCCATATTAACCACGGCTACAGAAGCCAACCGCAAATTGGGGGGATACAAGAAAATCACTGCCGAAACTGTCACCATGGCCTGCACAAAGAAAAAGGTGCCAACCTGCAAAATAGCCGGCAAACAAAGGGGGGTAGTCACTCGCCAAAAGGTGCGGTAGAAGGGCACCCCCAGGGAGGATCCCACCGCTTCAAACTCGGGGTCTAGTTGCTTGAGGGCTGTGCTGGCGGTGAGAAAGCTGACGGTGTAGAAGTGAATGATGTTGCAAATGACCAGTAGGCTCATGGTGCTGTAGAGGCCATTGAAGGGGTTGGGGATCCCGCCCCAACTGGGAGTATTAAAAAAGAAAATGTAGGCTAAGCCGAGAACCAACCCTGGCAACGCTACTGGCAACGTGGAAGCGAAATAAATCAAACTCCGCAGCTTTGGCCATTGCCGACTTTTTTCCACCAAATAGGCGCTGATAAACACCACCACCGTTCCGAAAATGGCCGTGTAAGCGGACATGCGCAAGCTATTCCAATAAGCAGGGTACCCCCCTCCCGGAGCTGCATTTAGGTTGTAATGGCGGAAACTCAGCGTCAGCTGATAGGGCCATACCCGTACCAAGGAGGCCACCACCAAGGCTCCTAGCACCGCCAGAATTGCCCCTGCCACCAGCCCACAAAACCCGAAGGCCGCCCAATCTAGCCAGGGGTTGGGACGCGGTCGATACGGTACAACCCGGCTGCCCACCAAAGCCACCTGCCGCTGTTGCACCAGCCGATCCACAACAAAAGCAATCACTGTTGGCACCAGCATCAAAACGCTAATCGTGGCACCCATGACCAGGTTTTGCTGGCCAATCACCTGCTTGTAAATATCGGTTGCCAGCACATTGTAATTACCCCCCACCACCTTCGGTACCCCGAAATCCGTAAACACCAGGGTGAAACAGACAAAAATGGCACTGACTAAGCCAAAGCGGATCCCGGGCAGTGTCACTGTGCAAAAGGTACGCCAGGGCGGTGTGCGCAAAGCCAAGCTGGCTTCATAAAGCCGTGCATCCGCTAGCAGCAGGGCAGTGCTGAGGATCAACACCGCTTGTGGCAGGCAGTAAAGCGATTCCCCCAAAATGATTCCGGTAGAGCCATAAAGACCAATACGCCACTCTGGCAGCAACCCAAACAAACCTGTGGAGACCAGGCCCTGATTACCAAACAGGTAGATCAACCCAATCGCCTGCGCCAAAGAAGGCAAATACAAAGGCAGCATCACCAGCAGACGCATCAACCCCTTCAGGGGCATACAAGTGCGGGTAAGGGCATAGGCATAACCGAACCCCAGCCCGACGGAGATGAGGGTACTGGTGAAGGAAACCCACAGCGTATTGCGCATGGAAACGGCCAAGCCGGGGGTGGTGAAATAGGTGCGGTAATTGGCCAAACCCACCCACTCTCCGTTGCTATTGACCAAGCTGCGACTGAGAATCTGCCCCAGAGGCAAGACCACCGACACCAAGAGCCACAGGGCCACCAACAGAATCAACCCCCGTTGCAGCCAATCTTCACGGGTGGGTTTGCGGGCAACGGAGGCTTGACCGACCGCCAACCCCAGGGATCCAAGGCTTCTATCCCTACTGACGCTGGTCATGGCTGGGTCTCAAATAGATGGATGTGCTCAGGGGGCAACTGAATCAACAAAGGCCGATCCCTCTGAATCTGCGCTTGCCGAGCCTCTTGTACCGACAAATCCAGGATCAGCTCCAAGCCATCGCCAACCCGCAGCCAGAGCCGATACACCGCCCCTAAAAACTCGGAACGCAAAACCTCTGCTTCTAAGGTGTTCTCCTCCAAAGTTCCGCCAACGCGAATGTCTTCCGGGCGAATCGCCAGAGTTACCGGGGATCCCGTGGGTAAGGCTGTGGAGTTGTGTACTTGCAGGACATGGTTGCGATAACGGGCCTGATTGGGAGACTCCAATTGGCTTGGGAGAAAGTTCATCGTGCCGATAAAGCGGGCCACAAAGGGAGTGGCTGGGTTTTGATAGATCTGCAAGGGCGTTCCAATCTGGACAATGGATCCCTGATCCATGACCACAATGCGATCTGCCATCGTCAGGGCTTCCAGTTGGTCGTGGGTCACCATCACCGTGGTCACCCCCAAGCGTTTCTGCAATTGAGCAATCTCCCCTCGCAGGTTGGCTCGCACTTGTGCATCCAACGCCGATAGCGGTTCATCCAGGAGTAACAATCCCGGCGATAGGGCTAAGGCACGGGCCAGGGCAATCCGCTGCTGTTGCCCACCGGAGAGCTGTGCCGGATACTTGGGGCCGGATCCTGATAAACCGACCAAAGCCAGCAACTCTGCTACTCGTTCTTCCCGCTTGGCTTTCGGGATCCCGGCATTGACCAGGCCATAGGCGATATTCTCGGCTGCCGTCAGGTTAGGGAAAAGTGCATAACTTTGGAAAACAATCCCGAAATCCCGCTGCGAGGGAGACAAGGCTGTAATGTCTTGTCCTGCTTGCCAAATGCGTCCACAATCGGGCTCTTCTAGGCCGGCAATAATACGCAGAAGGGTGGTCTTACCACAGCCACTAGGCCCCAGAAGGCAAACAAACTCTCCCCGGCGAACTTCTAGATTGATGTCGCTAAGGGCAGTAAAACGACCAAAGGTTTTACGAATTTGCTGGAGCTGTAAATAGGGATCCGTCTGAGAAAAGGTGTCCTGGGAGCTTTGGGTTGCGAGGGTTGGTTCTATGGGATGATGCAAACCTTGTATCATGAACAAACCTCTTTTTAGCTTGCCTCAAGCACCTTCTCCACCGTTAACTCAAGCTTTTATCCCTCCCCTCCCATTTAAGGGAAAAGAGAGGGATCCCTTATTCATCCTTAAGAACGGGGTTCCGACTTAACGTCATATCTTTCCGTCCACTCTTTTAGGATGCGCTCCCGATTGGCAGCAGCCCAATTCAGGTCATTGCCGGCGAACAGTTGGGCTACCGGATCGGCAGGATAACCCGCCGGGATGGGCACATTGGTTTTGGCCGCCGTCACCGGGAAGCTCTTGGCATATTCCTGCATAATGGCGTCAGAAATGGCCCAATCTAGGAAGGTTTTGGCAGCATCCTTAATTTGGGCTTTTTTCACCAGAGCATTGGCTTCCACTTCCCAGCCAGATCCCTCGGAGGGGAAAACCGCTTCAATCGGTTCCCCATCATTCTTTTGGCGAATGGCCCGGAAATCAAAAGAAATGCCGATTGTAAATTCTCCGGCTCCGGCAACACGGCAGGGTTTAGAACCGGAGTGCATGTACTGAGCAATGTTTTCATGCAGAGCATCCAGATACTTCCAGCCTTCTGCTTCCCCTTTCATTTGCAGCAGGGTGGCCACCGAGAGAAAGCCTGTACCGGAAGAAGCCGGGTTGGACATGACAATTTGGCCTTTGTAATCAGGCTTGGTCAAGTCCGCCCAAGAGGTAGGCATGGGCAGGTTGCGCTTGTTGAGTTCGACGGTGTTGACACAAAAAGCAGAGAAATAAGTATCAATACCGACCCAGTGGGGTGGATTTCTTTTATCGCGAAACTCCGGCAAGATCCGCTCCAGGCCGGCTGGAGCATAGGGCTCTAACATCCCCTGTTGATCGGCAACCAATAAGCTGGTGGCAGCTAGCCCCCAAACCACATCTGCTTGGGGATTGTCTTTTTCTGCTAGCAACTTAGCAGTCACTACCCCGGTGGAATCGCGCACAATGTTGACTTTGATATCGGGATGCTCTTTCTCAAACAGAGGTAAATACACCGCAATTTGATCGTCTTCGAGAGCGGTGTAAACGTTGATAGTTTTATCTGCTTGGGCAATGGCCAAAGGGATCCCTAGGCCCACAAGCAACAGAATCGGCAGAAAAAATGCAGCTAACGATGCCAATTTCCTGTGGTGTCTCATAAATGAACATCCTGAAAAGAATAGGATACAAATCCAACCCAACAGAGCAGCTCAAAAGTGCAGCAGTCCTGCTGCTGCTTCCGGTATCATCCCGGAGTTTGAGAAGGTTTTGGTTAAGTCGGAGTTAAGGAGTCATTAAGACTTCTTCTTTTAACAAAGAAAAAAGCTCTTGTCTTGAATCTATCCCTATCCTGCCTGCTCAGGAGGGAAAGGTTAACCTAGAGCAGAGCAGCCGGTTCTTGTTGGTGAGTCAGTAGCACTTGGCAAATAGGATCCGTGATTCATAGTGTTTTCATACTGCTTTTGGATCATGTTTCAATCTTCAGCCGATACCCATGTGGATGTGGCCGTCGTTGGGGCCGGCATCGTTGGGTTAGCCCATGCTTTAGCAGCAGCCCAACGGGGGTGGAGAGTGGCGGTATTTGAGCGACATCCTTGGGCAGTGGGGGCTTCTGTTCGCAATTTCGGCCTGATCTGGCCCATCGGCCAACCGCAGGGATCCCTGCTAGAGAGAGCCTTGGCCTCCCGACGAATCTGGCTAGAGCTGGCTGAGCAGGCCGGGATCCCGATAGAAGCCTGCGGCTCTTTGCACTTGGCCCGTCGTCCTGACGAGTTGGCGGTGATTGAGGAGTTTGTGGCCACTCGCCCTGGCTATGACATCCGCTTGTTGAGCCCTGGGGAGACTGTCCAAAAAAGCCCGGCTGTGATACCAGAAGGATTGCTGGGATCCCTGTGGAGCGGCACCGAAATGACGGTGGATCCCCGCCAGGCGATTCGGCAACTGCCGCACTATTTGGTTGAGCGGTACGGGGTAAGGTTTTACTGGGGTCAGGTGGTTACCGAGATCAATGCGCCTCACCTATTAGCCGGTGGCCAACGGTGGCAAGCGGATCACATTTTGGTGTGTAGTGGGGCGGATTTTGAAACCCTTTACCCGCAGATCTTTGCTGAGAGCGGCATCACCAAGGTGAAGCTGCAGATGATGCGCACTGCCCCCCAGCCCAATGGGTTTCGCATCGGTCCTTCCCTTTGTGGTGGTCTAACCCTTACCCACTATGCGGCGTTTACCCATTGTTCTAGCCTGGGATCCCTGAAGGATCGCATTCAATTGGAAACGCCCCACTTCCCGGAATGGGGGATCCATGTCATGGTGTCGCAAAATCGGCAAGGAGAACTGACGATTGGGGACTCTCACGAATATGGTTCCAACCCCGAACCCTTCGACCGTGCTTTCATCAATCAATACATTCTTGACTACCTAAAAACCTTTGCTAAAGTACCAGATTTTCACATCGCTGAGTTTTGGAATGGAGTTTACCCAAAGATTCTTGGGCAAACAGAATTCATCTGTTCTCCAGAAGCAGGGGTGCAAATCGTCAATGCCCTGAGTGGGGCCGGAATGACCCTCTCCTTTGGGCTGGCGCAAGAGGTGGTTGCATCCCTGGAGGGATCCCGGTTTTCCGGACTGTGAGGTAAGGGTACACCCCTGATCCCATTCACCTTGGATCCTGTAACACCCCCATCCACCATGACTCGTCTGGATGAACATCCCCCCCGATTGCAAGCGGAGATCCCTGGGGAGAGTTCAACTCCAGATACCACACCTCCTGAACGGCCTATGTCTCAGGTGGTTGGAATTGTTACTACATCTCCCTCTTACGGTCAGAAGACAGATAAACAGAATGCCAGCCTCCCTTAGCCGGGATCCCTAAACCCTTAGATCGATAGGTTCAGCAGCTCCGCCAATTCTGCAAAGCTTTCCACCACCGCGTCAGCCCCAGCCTGGCGCAACTCCTCTGGCCGGAAAGACGTGGTGATGCCTACTGCAAAGCATCCGGCTCCCTTGGCTGAGCGGATCCCGTTGGTAGAGTCCTCGATCACCAAACACAAGCTGGGATCCACCCCCAAGCGGTCGGCTGTTTTCAGATAGGGTTCCGGGTCAGGCTTGGCCCGTTGGATATCTTCGGCAGTAATCACCCCATCAAACCAAGGGCCTAGGTTGAAGCGGTTGAAGATGCGCTCTTGATCCCGACGGGTGGCGGAGGTGGTCAGGGCGAGGGTGGCGAACCGCTGACGGCTGGCAGCCAAAAACTCCAGCACTCCTGGCACCAGAGGAACTTGCTCCAGCAGGTCGGCAAAGGCAGTAGCCTTTTCCTCAATTAAGCGTTGGATAGCGGCCCGCTGCTCCTCCTTTGGGGTGTCTGTGAAGCACTCAACAATGTAGGCGAACATATCCCAGTCGGTGCGGCCCTTGAACTGGAGGGAGATGGGCGCCAATTCTATCAACAGATTGCAGCGTTGTAGGGCGATGACTCCTGCCTGGGCATGGATAGGCTCGGAGTTGACGATCACCCCGTCCATATCAAAAAAAAGGCTGTCAAAAGATTGCATGAAAAGGGCCTGTGGTGATGAGGATCCCAGCTTAATTGTGTACCTTCTTAGGTAGATGGGTTGATCCACCCACAAAAGCGACAGCTGGCTTGCCAAATTGGCTCCAATACATTTGCCAGGGTATGGTCGCTCTCCAAAGGTATCAGCTGCGCCCACGAGCGATGGGCCACGTAGTCTCGACTGGCTTGAATCGGGATCGTTTCATCTTGGATCCCATGCAGGATCAGGGTAGGCAGGGGTCGCCGTAATGCTCCATCCGGGTAGCCCTGAGCATCGGTTACAAACTTATACTCCAAAGGCAGGGGACGACCTTCCCCATAGTGAAAGACGGATAGAGATCCGGTTCTTTGCCAAGCTTCGACTGCTTCAGCACCGAGGCGGGGTAGCCAATGGCTTAAAAAACCAAAGGCTGGAGCCAAAAGAACCAATCGCTGTACACAAGGCTGCCGCTCTGCCACCCAGGCAGCCACCACTCCTCCCAAGCTAGAGCCGATCAGAGTTACAGAAGGGTAGGCAGACTCTGCTAGCTGCGTGCATACTTGCTGGATCTGACGGGTCAGAGTAAGTTGAGAAAACTGGCCTTGATTGAGATCCGGCACTTGCAGCGGGATCCCTATCTGCTGCAAACGCTGCTGAAAAAAAGCGGCCTTGGTTGACCTTGGCCCGGAGCCGAACCCATGCAAATAGATCACCGACACGCCATCGATGCCCCTACTGACCAGTAGCCGCCGATAGCCAACCTGCCCCCAACACCACGCTGATGGACAGGAAGAGGGTGGCCACTGTCCAAGTGATGCGGTTCAGATTTTGCTCAGCACTTTTGGAGCTGGAGAACAACTGGGCCTGCCCGCCAATACCTGCTAAGCCATCCCCTTTCGGGCTGTGCAGCAACACCAAAATAACCAACAAGATGGCCGAAGCAGACCAGAGAAACTCAAAGAACGCTTCCATTACAGGCGGATCCCGATAGGGCAAACTTCTAAACTCATTATCACCTGAAACACTGCCCAGCTGCACTCGACTGCCCTAATGTTTTGCTCTGAGTCTCGTGGGCTCTAAGATCAGCGCTTAAAGTGTGTGATGGGCCTAAGTCAGACCTGGTCAAAGAAAGTTATCGAGCTACTATACCTCTTCTTTGGGAGACTGGTTATGATATTCACAATATTTTTTAGGAAAAAGTGGGTAACGACCGATGACTTTCCCTTCTGGTCCTCCCAATGCTATGCAAAAGCCCTCTGCACAGCTCATTGGCCAGGTTCTACTACAGGCTGGATTACTCACGGAAGCTCAGGTACAGGTGGCCTTGCAGGATCAATCTTACTGTGGGGTGCGATTTGGCGAAATTTTGGTCACCCGCAACTGGATTAAACAAGAGACTGTAGATTTTTTGGTAGAACAGTGGCCCAAATTGTTGCAACGACACCACAAAATGCCCTTGGGGGAATGTTTGCAAACTGCGGGTCTACTATCGCCTTTTCAGGTGGAACAGGCGGTTCGCGAACAACGCATCAACGGGATGCGCATCGGTGCAGTCATTGTTTTGAATGGTTGGTTGAAGAAAACCACGGTCGATTTCTTTTTGCAAGGGTTGGCTCCTGAGCGAATTACAGAGTCACCCTTTATTACCAAGCCTCGCACTACAGGTCGACCCATTCCTAGACCAACTTCCAACATGGTAAAGAGTAAGGGGGAGGAGCTAGTGGATGAAGACATCGACCTTGAGGATTTTAACTGGCTCGGTTGAAATCCTTGCCTGAAGGTGGGTTGAGTGGCCAGTACCGAACTCGACCTCAACCCAAAAAACGGCCCCAACGGGGTCGTTTGGTCTTTTGAAGTGAAGAGCTCTGGCTCAGAAGACTAAGAAGCTGAAGAACCGCCCAGCTCAGTAGTTCACACCCCGGTAGATCAAAGGTTGGTTGGGGTGAGGCATCACATTTTTGCTGGTGTGGTGTACCAACAGGGTCTGGCCACGATATTGAGCTTGCAATTCTTCATCGCTAAGCTGAGTATGCGCGGGGACGTAGTCAAAGTTGTTGCCACGGAAAGAGAGTTTCATGAGTCGCCTCCATCAACGAATCGTTGAATCTAATGTCGTTGAAACATTGCGCCAAAGGGAAAATGGCGCGATTAAGTTGAGGCGCGTTCCTTCGGGAGGATCCCTACTTCCGTCTCTGTGCAGCCTCAGGTAAATGGTGAACCAACCACAGAGATGAACGATTTATCCTATGTCTGTATCGTATCTTACGATTTGGGAGATTTTCCTGCGGTTTAGGGAAATTTAATGTTGGCAATTGCTCGGAAGCGCCAAGATCTGGGAACAAGGAATGGCTCCTTGTCCCCACCAAGAAGGGAATGGTTCAATGCCCAAACCCCGACCCATCAGCCGGATACTACTTTCGCCATCCGCCGGAAAAATTGCCCGACACTTTTCACTAGGCTGGGGGCTGATTCGGGTCGTGCCGGGATCCCGGCCATCAGGGTATGGTAGTCGTCCAAAAGGCTGTGCTCTTCCGGTGAGACATTATCATCCGCGATCAGTAGGTTGCCAATTGCCCCTAACAACTGCATCCGCTCGGTTTCAGTCGCCTGCGTCAAATAATCTGTCATCCACAGTTCTGTTTGTTCAGTGGGAATTGGTTTCTGAAAGAGCTCCCGCAGTTCGGTATCGTGCTCCAGGTTATACCGCCGCAGCAGGGATCCGAGATAGGCCAATTCCTGAGGTTCCAAGTGCCCATCGGCCCAGGCCGAGCCAGCCACAATTTTAAGCATCAACTGATGTTGGGTCGTGGGGTTCATGGTGGGATCCCTTCCAGAGAAACAAGAGGTGATATGAGGTAACAGTTCTTTCACCTTAACTATGCCTCAGTGGGGCCACCTAAAACAGAAAGATGCTGTCATGGCAAAACCCCAAGCATCCCCTCAGGGATCCGATAGCGCAAAACGCGCTTTTAGGGCTTGCGGCTCTTGCACCAACTGCTCACCCGCTCATGTTCCCGATCAGCGTGTTCGCTTGTCTGGTCAGCTTGTTGATCACATTCCACAACCACATTCCACAAAAGAGAGAAAAGGCTTCCCATCTGGATAAAGCATTTGCAGTGATTGCAGGGTATTGGTTGCCATTGGCTAACCGTCACTATCTGGATAGTCAAGGGGTTGAGGCTTGATGATTTGCGATTGCGTCACCACAAATCAATCTCCAGTAGAATTTCCCCTACTGTAGCCAATGGGATCCCTTGCCCCATCCCAGTAGGCTCACCTCCCAATCGATAGAGGGTTGGTAGAGCTAGGGCGGCTGTGAATAATGTGAAGTACCCGACGCTCATTGCTACGCAATAGAGCGCGGGCTTCTTTGTTCATCGGGACTTGCCTCCGAGAGGGTAGACTTGCGCCTTCCTCCCTTTGGTCTTACGGTCCCTCCCAAAGCAGAAGCCCCACTTCCTGAGGCCCAAATCCGCAAGCCTTCATTTCTGATATTGATCGCCCCATTGATGTCCCTATCATGCCGTTCTTGGCAGTGAGGACAGACAAACGATCGGA
>JAUQVI010000078.1:0-12969 GCA_039794885.1 Thermostichus sp. DG02_5_bins_236 | reverse complement strand
GAGAAAAAGTTTCAGATCGCTGAGCGGGCTTACCATCAGGCGGTGGCCTTTGGGATCCCGCCCTATGAGATTTTCTTTGATCCGTTGGCGTTACCCATTTCCACCGGCATTGAGGAGGATCGGGCCAATGGGGCAGCCACCATTGAAGGGATCCGCCGTATTCGCCAAGCGTTTCCAGAAGCCCATATTGTTTTGGGGGTATCCAACGTCTCCTTTGGCCTCTCCCCGGCTGCCCGCGTAGTGTTGAACTCGGTATTTTTGCACCAATGTCGGGAAGCGGGTATGGATGCGGCCATTGTCAGTGCTGCCAAGATCCTGCCCCTGAGTAAAATCCCTGCCGATCAGCAGCAGGTCTGTCGGGATTTGATCTGGGATCAGCGACAGTTTAACGCCGAGGGCATTTGCACCTATGATCCTCTAGCCCAATTGACCCAACTGTTTGAGGGCGTATCGGGGAAAGATCTGCGCTCTGCCGGATCCCTGGCGGATTTGCCTCTAGAAGAACGCCTGCAACGACACATCATCGATGGGGAACGGATTGGCCTAGAAGATGCTCTTGCCGAAGCTCTGCAAAAGTATCCACCGCTAGAAATTATCAATACCTTTTTGCTGGATGGCATGAAGGAGGTGGGGGAACTGTTTGGCTCTGGCAAAATGCAACTGCCTTTTGTGTTGCAGTCGGCAGAAACCATGAAAGCAGCTGTAAAATACCTAGAACCCTTCATGGAAAAAGCAGACGGGGATGGGGGCAAAGGCACCTTTTTAATCGCCACCGTCAAAGGGGATGTACATGATATTGGCAAAAACTTGGTAGATATTATCCTCACCAATAATGGGTATAAAGTGATCAATCTGGGCATCAAACAGCCGGTGGAAAACATCATCGAAGCCTATACAAAACATCAGGTAGACTGTATTGCCATGAGTGGTTTGCTGGTAAAATCCACTGCCTTTATGAAGGAAAATCTGGAGATCTTTAACGAGCGAGGTATTAGTGTCCCTGTGATTTTGGGTGGAGCTGCTCTGACGCGCCGCTTTGTGGAGGAAGATTGCCAAAACGCTTACAAAGGCCGAGTTATTTACGGTCGAGATGCCTTTGCCGATCTCCACTTTATGGATCAGTTGATGTCTGCCAAAGCGGCAGGGCAATGGGATGATCGCTTGGGCTTTTTGAACGGATCCGCAACCGGATCATCGCTAGGCTTATCAGATGGGAACGGTAAGGTTGAGGTGGATCCCGAAGCAACAGACACCCCCCTGCCTGCTCCGGAAGTTACCGTCGGATCTCCTCCTGAAATCCTTGAGCCCCAAGAGCAAGATACCCGTCGGTCTGAGGCGGTAACCCTGGATACGGAGCGGCCGATTCCACCCTTCTGGGGCTCCAAAATCCTGACATCGGATCAGATCCCCTGGTCAGAGGTTTTTTTCTACATCGATAAGCAGGCACTGGTGGCCGGGCAATGGCAAATTCGTAAGCCCCGTGAGCAATCTGCTGAGGAGTTTGCTGAGTTTATCGCTACCCAGGTGGATCCGGTGATCGAGCGTTGGAAGGAGCGGATCGCTACAGAAGATATTCTGCACCCACAAATTGTCTATGGCTATTTTCCTGCTCAGGCGGAAGGCAATACTTTGATTGTGTTTGATCCGGACAGTTTTTCTGAGTTATTCCAGTTGGATCCCGGCTCAACCCTCTACTTTCAATTGCCTACGGTTGAGCGTCCTTGCTTGACGCCTCGAACCCATGAATTAGCTCGCTTCACCTTTCCTCGCCAAAAAACCGGTAATCGCTACTGTATTGCCGACTTTTTTGCTGATCGCTCCACAGGTTTGGTGGATGTTTTCCCGATGCAGGCAGTAACCGTGGGTGCAGAAGCCACCACCTATGCTCAAACTCTATTTGCCAACAACCAGTACACCGACTATCTCTACTTCCATGGTATGGCCGTTACTCTGGCGGAAGCTTTAGCAGAGTGGTGTCATGCTCGTATCCGGAGGGAGTTGGGATTTGGCCAGGAAGATAGCCCCGATATCCGCAAAATTCTGCACCAAGGTTATCGTGGATCCCGCTACAGTTTTGGTTACCCTGCCTGCCCTCATATTCCGGATCAACGGGTTTTGTTGGATCTGCTCCAAGCTGAGCGTATTGGCCTCACCATGGACGAAAGTGATCAACTGGATCCGGAACAATCCACCACCGCGATCATCACTTATCATCCTGTGGCTCGTTACTTCAGCACCTAGTTCCAAAAAGCTGGAACAACAAGGGGTGTAATCTGTCGATGGTGAACATGAATCAGTTGTGTGTGAATCATTAACGAATAACGGATTATGAATCGGATCCCTGGCGGAGGTGACTGAGCAGACGGGATCCCATCACCACAACCAAGGTGACAAGAATGATCAGCGTCGAGAGGGCATTGATCTCGGGAGTCACACCTCGCCGTACAGAGCTATAGATCAAAATAGGCAAGGTGAGGCTCTCCGGCCCACTAGTGAAAAAAGAGATGACAAAATCATCAATCGAAAGGGTAAAGGCCAATAGGGCAGCAGCGAGGATGCCAGGCATCGCTAACGGCAGCGTCACATAGCGCAGTTTTTGCCAGGTATTGGCATAGAGATCATGAGCCGCCTCTTCTAGGGCGGGATCCAACAGTTGCAACCGACTGCGCACCACAATTGCCACAAAAGAAATTTGGAACGTGATGTGGGCCAGGATCATCGTCCATAAACCCAGCTCGAACAAGCCAGTGTAGTAGCGCAAAAACTGATAGAACAGCAGCAACGTAATCGCCATCACAATATCCGGAATAATCACCGGCAAAAGCATCAAGCCTTGAAAGGCATTTTTCCCAGGGAAGCGATAGCGATACAGCCCATAACCCAATAGGGATCCGAATACAGTGCTAAGCAGGGTGCTGATCAGAGCCAGGATCATCGTATTTTGAGTTGCCTGCCAAACCATCCGGTTTTGAAACAGGGACACATACCAGTCAAAGGTGAACCCTGTCCATAGCAAGCCAAAGCGGGCGCGGTTAAAAGAATAGATGATGATCAAGAGGATAGGCAGATACAGAAAGGCATAGATGGCATAACTGACTCCACGCAACCAAGCTGGCATCTGTCCCAACATCGGCACCGTCCTGCTGAAGGGTCAATCCAAACCGCCTGTCTCAAACTGTAATGAGTCTAAGACATGTGTGCCTTATCGTTCGTGTTCCGCATGGCACGTAGCGCTATGAGCGGTCGGTTCATCGTCCCCATCCAACCCTGGCAATTCCACCTGCTCCACCTGTGGTCGAAAGCCCAACCAAGGGGTAGCCAATTGGGCAAACCGCTCCGGATCCCCGCTCACATAAAATCGTTCGTGGCTTCCCGTCGGGGTGCCGGGATGACGCAGGCCCCACAACCCCAGTTCTTTGGCCAGGGATCCCACCAAGGCCACGCCTGGATCCACCCGTTTAACGGAAGGAGGCAACAAAGAGCGCAGGATCGGATCTAGCACTGGGTAGTGGGTACAGCCGTAGATGAGGGTGTCGATCCCCTGCTGCAACAGCGGCTGCAAATAGCATTCGGCAGCTTGGCGTAGAGTCTGGCTATCCGTTTCCCCCGCTTCGATCAGGGGGACAAACTCCGGGCAAGCTTGTTCCCAACACTGAATGGGGTGGGGGAATCTTTTCGGATCGAGGGTGCTATATTCCTGAATTGCCTTTGAGTAAGCGCGGCTGTTGACCGTAGCGGCTGTGGCAATCACCCCAATTCGGGATCCCTGAGTCAGTGCCGCTTGGGCACCGGGCAAAATTAGGCCGAACATGGGCAGCGCAAATTCCTGACGCACTTGGTCTAAGGCTAGAGCGGAGCTGGTATTGCAGGCCATCACCACCAACTTCACCGGCTGAGCTTGCATCCACGTCAAGATTTGCCGCACAAAGGTCAAGATTTCTTCCGGGGAGCGTCCCCCGTAGGGTACTCGTGCCGTATCGCCAAAGTAAAGTAGCTGCTCATGGGGCAATTGCCTCCGCAGCGTTCGCCACACGGTCAGTCCCCCCAAGCCACTATCAAAGACGCCAATCGGCCAACAGGGATCCGGGCCCTCCCCGGATGTTAATTTGATTACCATGCTCATCACGTCCACTCACACCTACCGGGGTTTTACCTGCTGGATCTTTGAGGATCCCTGATTTTCAGACTCTTTCTGAGTCTCGGCGACAGCTCTCCCCTTGCGCAAGCTCAGCAATGTGCCTGCGGCACGCTAGTGCGAACGCGTCAGGGGTGCGGAGCACCTTTGCGCAAAAAAGTTTCAATCCCATCGGCGATGGCTCGGGATAGGATGGCTTGATATTCCGCTGTAGCCAGCTTTCGTCCTTCTGTCGGATTGGTTAGATAGCCCAACTCCAGCAGCACAGAAGGCATGCCTGTCGGGGTTTCGCGCACCATGAAAAACCGCGCTCGTCTTACCCCCCGATCGGCGGCTCCAGTTGCCCTCACTAAGCTGCGATGCAACGTGGTGGCTAGTTCGGCGCTATCTGGCCGCAGGTAGTAGGTTTCGATCCCGTGAATACTGGAGCGATCCAGAGCATTGGCATGAATGCTCACCAACAGCGTTGCCCCGGCTTCTACAGCCATATCGACTCGCGGTTGTAGCAAAATTTCTCGGTCATCGGTACGGGTCATTACCACCCCATAGCCGCGCTCCTGGAGCAGGTGTTGCACTTGCTTGGAAATGGATAGAGTGATGTGCTTCTCCTGGATCCCATCTACGCCAATGGCACCGGGATCCCGTCCTCCATGTCCAGCGTCAATGACAATCAGTGGCTGCCCAAGCGGAGGTTGCCCAGTTGCAGGAGAGGGCGGTGCTTGCGGCTGAGCCAGCGGCAAAGGGGCATTGAGGGGTTGTAACTGTAGGGTGATGCGACGGGATCCCTGGCCGGGGTTGGGTTCAAAGACATTAAACTCCTCAGAGGGCTGCACCAGGATATTGACCGTCCGTGCATCCTCCTGTACAAAGCGAATTCGCTCCACTGGCCCATTAGCAGGCAAACCGGGATCCGGTAGCGATTGCGGCAAACGGGCAGGGGCAACACTGATGCGGTAGCCGCCACTGACGGGATCCCAGCCGGCCCGGTAAAACATGAACCCATCAGCGCTGATGATGAGTTGATTGCCCTGCAGCTGAACCGATTGCAGCGTGGCCAGCGGCCCACTCGCCCCGGAGGCGTTGGTATCGGGCAGGAGGCTGGCCTGCCTTTCACCCCCGGCGGGTTGAATCCAGATTCCCCCTCGCTGCGGGTCGTAGCGGGCTTCCCAATCGCCACCGGAGGGATCCACATCCAGCACCACGCGCGCCACCGTCGGTTCAAATTGCCCGATGCGCAGGCGGGAAACTCCCAGTCGGTTGATGGTGTAGGCCCGCTGGGTGAGGGTGGAGCTGAGGGAGGTTTGCAGAAAGTCCACTACCACCCGATCCGGGTCAAGAATCCGCCGCACCGTGGTGGAGGGACTGCCTTGGGTACGGATGAAAAAGCCTTCCGCTGTTGGGGATACCTCCAAGATTTGGTTGCCGGGACGGGAGGCTGTGGCAGGAGGGGGGGCCTGGTTTCGGGGGGGTGGGGGGGGCAGAGGTGCCGGTGCCGCCAATGGGCTGCTGGATGAACCGCTGGAGGAAGTGGGCGGAAATACAGAGAGATTGGCCGCCTGGGTCAATTGAACAGCCCAACGGGAAGGATTGGCGGTGAGCAGTTGCAGTTGGTTAAGGCTGAGGGGTTGATCCGGTTGCAGATGCAGCACAAAGCGAGTGATCGTATCCGTGAGCTGGCTGATCTGCAGGGATCCCACTCGACCGGGAAAGGTTTGGGTTTGCGGATCCCGGCCAAAACGGGTATTGGGGAAATCCAAAACCACACGGGGTGGATCTTGCAAAATAAACAGGAAAGGACGTACCTCCCCTTGCGTATTGACCTCTAGTCGCCCTTGCTCGGGGCTATACTGCCAGTTTTCGATCCGGGATAAGCCCGTTGTTGTTGTTTGGGCTTGAACCGGCTGGGGGGAGAGCAAACCCGCTCCGGCCAAGCTCAATAGCAGCACCCCTCCCCACAGGCGGATCTGGTTCTGCTTTACCTGTTGCTTGCTTGCACCGGGATCCCGTCTTGCCTCTGGCTTGTCGAATTCAGGCATGACACCCCACAAACTCCAGCACACGCGCTGCTCTCAACTATACCAGCGTCCTCCTGGGGTGGCCTGAGGGGCAGCGCAATTTCACCGTTGTTTGCAGGTGAACTCACCTTCTATCCTCAATGAAGTAGGGTAGTAGGCTTAGCTATGCACGGCCAACCGGATCCACTTGCTCTGGCGGAAGCTGGACATGCCAAAGCAATTGTGCAGGTGGTGCGGGCGGAGCTGCTGCGACAAGGCTGGCGGGTTCAGGTCAGCTTCACAGATGAAATCCTGCGCATTCAACTGCTGGGATCCCCTCAACACCAGCCATTTGCCCCCCAAGCCACCACAGCACGGATTTTTCAGATCTTGAAACAACTGCGGATCCCACGCCTGGGTCAAATCGAAATTCAAGCCTACCAAGGTTCACAGCTGCTGTGGCAGCGGAGTCTGCGGCTGGGATCCCAACGTCAGCCGCATCGCTTTGCTTTTGATAACTTGACGGTTAACGTTTGGGCCTTACCGGTAGCATTTGCGGTGGCTTGGATAGTCAACAATGTTGACTCATTGCGGCTACTTCATTTGCCCTGGCATATCTGGATTCATGAGTTCGGTCATGCCACGGTTGCTTGGTGGAGTGGGTATCGTGCGTTGCCGCTGCCTTTCGGATGGACAAGTATCAGTTTACAGCAGGATCTCTTTGTTTATTTTGGGATTTTATTTCTGCTCACCTTGCTATTTTGGTCCGGTTGGAAAGAAAGGATCCCCTGGTTAAAGGGATTGGCTATTGTTCTAGCTCTGTTGCAGTTTTATATGACTTGGATCCTGCCCAACCGCACGATGGAGATGTTATTTGTATTTGGCGGTGTGGGAGGAGAGCTCTATCTAAGTACCTTTTTGATAGCCTGCTTCTACTGCCGTTTTCCCGATCGCTGGCGATGGGATTTTTGGCGTTTTGTAGTGCTAGGGATCGCTGCAAGTAGTCTGTGGAAGAGCTTCTGGCAATGGCACGCCATCCAACTGAGCTTAGCAGAGATTCCTTGGGGAACTTTGTTTGGCGGCCAAGGAGATGCTGGCGGTGACATGAACCGTCTCAACTACGACTTTGGCTGGAGTGCCGCTCAAATAATTCAAACCTACAGTTGGCTAGGTAATCTCTGTGCTTTGGTGGTGCTCAGTGTATACGGGGTGTTTTTGCTGCGTATGAACGATGATATTTGGCTCAATCTTGAGACTCGACTTACCCTCTGGACTGATGCTGTGATTGGGTTTGGCAAACGCCGCTAACTCAGCTATAGATGGATCTCTCCACTTATTTATCTAAGACACGTGGGGAGGACACCAGAAAAGATTCTGGCTAGAAATTCCTAGGGAATCAAGAATATTTCTCATGAGCTCTGTGCAGTACTTCCAGTGGCCATGATCCGCATACATGCGATCGGGGTTAAGCTCCATATCGTAATGAAGAACATTGGGGATCCCAGCAAATTCATCAGAAGACTGTGGAGAAATAATCAAGAGCAAAAACGGCTTATTCTGGCACTTGTCTTTTAGCTTGTCCATTAAGTCGATCACCACCTCTCGTTGACAGCTTCCTGTCCGAATAAATAAGAGCTTGTCAGCTTTTTTCAAGACATGTCCAAAGCGTTTGGCACGCGCACTATAGCGAGTCCGCATCCGTTCATATACCGGTTGCAGGGTATGGGTGAGATCATCAGTCTCTTCCACTTCATGACCAAAGGATAATCCTGTCCATTTGCTGTGATAAATACGTTTCTCGTCGGGATTGTAGTGTAGATAATAGGGATCCCACATGCCCTGAAAATCGTTTTGGATCATATCCGCCACATCGGCCAGGTTAGTGGTGCGCGTCAAATCAAAGGGAAAGGCAGGGCCGTCATATTCCAATTTATATAGAAGCATTCGTACCGCGCAGCGATCCCCGAGTGGAACAATGGCCACCCGATTGATCTCCGACAACGGGCATTGATACTCCAGCCTCATCACCGAGTGGGGTGGGGCTTTAACCCGACTTTCCAGCCCCTCTTCTCCAATCATCAGGGTACGGAAAGGAGCATCCAGATTTTGCGGATCCCGATAGACCCCTACCGGCATGGCTTTGAGGGCGGCCCGCACTTCTTTCCACATCGGGTGAATGTTGTATTCATGCTCTGTGGTATTAATAATGTAGAGGCAAGGAGTGTTCTTTGCTCCTGCCCTTGAACTCTTGGATTGAATGAGGGTTAAACAACCATCATCAAAAAGGGTTTCTACCGATTGCTGTGAGAAAAACTGTGCTGAAGGCAAGAAACTTACTTCTTTACCTGCAGCAATGGTAAGAGTTGTCTTGAGCGTGCCATCTTCTCCGATCAATAGGTGCAATAAAGTATCATGATCGGAATCTTCTGCAATGTAGAGCCCTGATGGCAAGGCAGCTCTCTGAAGTGCTACTTGTAAAGATTGCCAGTCTGGACTGAGGATATAGTCATAGGAAGTGATGTTGGTTATGCGAATAGAGCCTGTATCGGCTGTGATGCCAAAGCCTTGCCCATCCAGAAAGACTGGCAATTCTTCTTGGGCTAAACTCTGAGAAGCTACAGTCACTTGCTGGGGATCAAAAAGAGAAAGATCAATCGACTCAAACATCAATTCATGTCCCTTCGAGTTAGGGTGAGCTGCATCGAAAGAGAGACTGTTTTTCCAACGTCCCTGACCATCTTCTAAAGCCGATAGCCAGTTTAAGATCGGGTATCCCCAACTCAACATGCGGTGATGGGTTTCCTGCAGTAGATTGTGGTGCTCAGAAGTGTAGTCTCCGTGAGGATAGACTCCACCCAAAATCGGTAGAGCACCTATCTGCTTTGTCATTAGAATTAACTGTCTGAGTCCATTTTCAAAGCGCTTTTGAATCAGCGGACGATCTTGGGGTGCACAGAAAGCTAGCCCTTCATTCCCCAAAGACAAGGCAATAATAACGATATCCGGTTTCTCAGGAATCACAACCTGTGAAAAACGAGTCAGGGTTCTCTGAACATTGGCCCCCAGCTCAGAGAGATTGATCAGTTGGTAACCATAACGCTCTTGCAAAGCTTGTTCTAAATGCCAGACCCAGCCCCGCAACAACCAGGCACTACAGCCCAACGCAACAGAACTTCCCAGAACTACAATCTTCCTTCTCTCTGAACTTTGAGATTTGGGATTGGAAATGGGTTGTGCATAATAGCTGTAAGGATAAACCGGGATCCGACCAAAAACTCCATCTTCGACAATGATAAGTCCAGGTAAAGGCTTGAGCTCAAGCGGGATCCAGCGATTGACCCCATTGGATTCCCATTCGATTTGCCCATCTGCTTGAATACGGAGATATTGATATTCAATTTGGGTCAATTCTGTTGCCAAATCTTCATTCTTAAAATCCAATTCCACCCACCAAAGGGGATAAATGTAAGGATCCGTCTTTAGATGCACACAACAATCGGGATCCCATTGCCCCATTTTGGGATGGGATCCCACCAAAGCAATGTATTCACCCGGCTGAGTGGTGGCCTGAACCTGGAAGCGATACATAAATATCTTTCAGAGGTGAGGGTGTAGGAGGAAGCTTTGGCAGAAGGGCAGTGAGCTATGGAAGGACTTAAAAGACAAGCTCAATAGATATTGAAATGGGGATCCTGAGTCTGGGATCCCATCCCAACTTCCATGAGCTATCCGGAAAGAAAAATCGAGTTTAATTCAAGAGGTTAAAGTCAAACCAGAAAACTTACACTGCAAAGGCTTAAAACGCTAAACCCAAAACAACTACTTTTGAATATGAAGATCAATTTAACATTGGCTTGACACTAGCATATCGGCTTGGGATTGTCTGTTTTCCAGAACACTTTCGCCCATACCAGTCAAAGATTTTCTGGGGTACAGAGTTCAGACTGCCGCTGTGGCAAAATCACTTGAAAGGTGGATCCCTGGCCAAGGGTACTTTCCACCTTCACTTCCCCCTGGTGTTGCTCGGCAATACTTTTCACAATGGCCAAGCCCAGACCTGAACCTGATACCCGCTGCGGATCCCCACTGCGAGCCGGATCCACTCGATAAAAACGATTAAACACATAGGGTAAAGATTGAGGTGGGATCCCGGCTCCGCTATCCCGCACCTGCACCCACAATTCCGGGGAGCCAGATTTCAACCGTTGCTCTAGGCTGACCTCCACTTGCTCGCCGGCGGGGGTGTGTAGCAGTGCATTTTCAATTAAGTTGGTGAGCAGGCGGGCCAATTGATTTTCATCTCCCCAAAGGCCGAAGGGATCCCCTACGAAAGAAGAAGGGGGATCGGCAATGTTCAACTGCAAGCGGATCCCTTTTTGAGCGGCCAAGCCTTGCAGTTCTTCCACCACCTGTAGAACTAGAGCATCCAGGGCACAGCAACAGGGCTGAAAGGGGGCCATACCACTGTCCTGACGGGCCAAAAACAGCAGATCATCCACCAGCCGACCCAGCCGCAAACTCAACCGTTCCACAATCTGCCATTGCTGCCGTGTGCCCGCATCCAGCTGAGGATCCACCAGAGCCACTTGGACGGTGGTTTGAATGCTGGCCAGGGGGCTGCGCAACTCATGAGAAGCATCGGCGGTAAATTGCTTCAGTTGCTGATAGGAATGGCGTATCGGCTGCATCGCCAACCCCGATAGCATCCAACCAATCGAACCGACACAAGCCAAACTGGCCACCACCCACAGCGATAAATCCCGAATCAACTGCCGCGTCGGCTTGCTCACCTCAAACCAGGGGTGACTCACCCGTAGGTAACCGAGGCGGACATGACCGGAAAGGATGGGTTCGGTAAATTGCCGTAGCCAATAGCCAGGGTTAATACGAGCCGTGTGTAAGCCTCCATCGGTTTGCAACAGGGCAGGGATCCCACCGGGCACCGTGGACCAGATCAGCTCCCCTTGCGGGCCAAACCACTCCAGATCGATGTGGTCATCCTCCAGCGTACTGGGATCATCCCGAAAACTGGCTTCCAGACTGTGGCGAGCCTGCTGTGAATCCAACAGAGTCTCATCCACCACCAGAGATCGCTCGACAATTTCCACCACATGGCCGAGGGTATCATCCACCCGCTCGATCAGGGTTGCCTGTACATACCAGTAGAAGATGCCCGCAAACAGCAACAAAAAAACTGCCGTGATCCCGGTGTACCAGAGGGCCAATCGCCGCCGTGTCGATTGGAACATCCGGGTTGAATGGGAACTGTGGGAAGACGCAGACTTAGCTGTGAACACGGGGTTCAGGGTGAAGGGTCGATAGAATCTCAGCTTCTACCTGCAGCAGGGTATTGAGCCGCTCCTGCACCTGCTCGGTCGGGAAGTGGGCCAAAGCCAAATCCAAGTAAAGCTGCAAATGTCGTTCTTCGGCTGCCGTCAGCCACAGGTAAAACAGTCGCAATTCCGGGTCTGGGGCATGGAGCCCCAGTAAACCCAAGCGTTCGTGGCTTCGGGCTTCGATGATGGCCGCTAACAGTAGCGCATCCAGCAGGTGATCCGGTTCGGGGCGGCGCAGGTGCTGATTCAGACGACTGGCATAGGGGGCAGCAGACAAGGGTTTGACCGGGATCCCTAGCCGCTGTAGGTGGCGGTGCACGCGCTCAAAATGCTGCAACTCCTCACGAGCTAGCGGGGAGAGAGTTTCCACCAGTTGCCCATTGGAGGGGTAGCGAAACAACAAACTCAGAGCATTGCCCGCTGCTTTTTTCTCGCAGTTGGCGTGGTCAAGCAAAATCAGGTCAATGTGCTGGGTGGCCTGTTCAACCCAGGCATCAGAGGTGGGAGAGGCCAGTTGTAGAGTTACCAAGGTCGCCAAATCCTAGGGGCGAACAATTTCCAAAGTCACCCGCCCCGTCATGTCTGGAACCGGGGGATGACACTTGGTTAATCGGATCTTAGCTTGGCAGGCCCCCGTTTCCCGCAACACCATTTCGGCAATCGCCTCGGCCAAACTCTCGATCAGCACAAACTGGTTGCTTTTCACCAGCTCGGCAATCCCAGCCACCGCCGAACGGTAGTCGAGTGTATCGCACAGTTGGCCGCTCATGGCCGCAGGACGCAGATCTGCCCACAGCTCGAAATCCACCTCAAACCATTGACCCAAAGCCCGTTCTGCCTCATGAAAACCCGTGTAGCCGTAGTAACGTAGGCCGGACACAATCAGCCGATCCCGCAACTGCTCAGGGGGACGCTGAGGAACCTGACTGGGATCCGGGTAGGGTTGCCGACCGTTACTGTTAACTGCAGTTGCAATCTGTAGCTCCATTCCCTCCCCCTAGTCGAAACCATTCCAGTCCACGTCAGGGCCGCTAGCGATTCGGATCCTGAGAATCCTCAGCTAGACCAGCCACAAAACCTGACAAGACGACAATGACTCGAAGATAGAAGCGAGTGCCCCCACTTGTCCATTCCCTTTTGGATCCCTTAAGAAACCCAACAAGCAATTCAAATGGAATCCGGCAAACTCTGAGGGTTGTTCTCCCTAACGGCTCAGGGCCAAGGCTCCCCCCGCCACCGTAGCCGCCATCTCCTGCAGCAGGTCTGCAGTTTCTTCCCAACCAATGCAGCCATCGGTAATGGAAACGCCATGCTTAAGGGGAGCCCCTTCACACCAGGTTTGCTTGCCAGGGTTGAGGTTGCTCTCCACCATCACCCCCATCAAGGCCCGCTGACCGGCTTGGTATTGCCGCAGCACCTCCCGACAGACGGATCCCTGGTTGCGGTAGTCTTTGTGGGAGTTGTCGTGGGAGCAGTCCACCATCACGGAGCGCGGGATCCCTTG
>JAUQVI010000077.1:0-13080 GCA_039794885.1 Thermostichus sp. DG02_5_bins_236 | reverse complement strand
GATTCCTAGATAGTTTGTTCCTTCGCTTCGCTCAGTCACGCGGCTCTCATCCCGACGCTGACCGTTCCGGTACAGCGCGGGGCTTCCCGCCTAATAGCTAAATCAAGTCAAAATAATGTTGTCAAAATTCCGGGAATATCTGCAAATATCCCGAGAAAATGACTTAACTGAGTCATTCTCAAACCTTAAACTCATCTTGGTTGGCATCTCGATTTTTCTCTGCCAAAATCATGGTTCATACACAAATCCAAAAATGAGAAGAGCACAACAATGAACCGATACGTTAAACAAATTACTCTTAGATTAGGTCTTGTTGTAGTTTTTATCTCAGCCCTTTTCTTTTATACACAATCAACGGGAGAGTCGGTCAAGTTTAGCGCTCCCTTTGACGGAGCTATAGCCAGCTCTAGTTCAAAAGTCTCAGCGGCTGGAGAGACGGTGTCGGGGATCATTTTTGAGGACTTGAACCAGGATGGCAAACATCAAACCGATGAGCCTGGGATCCCGGAAATCATTGTCTCCAATGGGCGTGACGTGACCCTAACGGACTCAGAGGGAGTCTATAGCCTGCCCATCTTCGACAACATGACCGTCATGGTCAGTAAACCATCTGGTTACACAGTGCCCCTTGATGAGAATAATGTGCCGCAATTTTCCTATATTCACAAGCCAGAGGGGACACCCACGCAACTTCGCTATGGTGGGATAGCCCCAACCGGGCGTCTACCAGACTCCATTGATTTTCCCTTAACTCGCAGCGAGGAATCAAACTCCTTTTCTTGTGTAGTGATGGGAGATACACAGCCCTACTCCAACACTGAAATAGGCTATGTCCGGGATACGATTGTCAAGGATCTCCTCGCTCAAGATCTCTCTTCCTCAAGGTGCATGATCTTGCTTGGGGATGTGATGGGAGATGATCTCAGCCTGTTGCCTCGGTTTATGAATGTGATGGGGGCAGTAGGTTTGCCTCAGTATTACATCCATGGCAATCATGACTATGATTTCGATGCCACCTCTGATGAAGATTCCGCCGATAGTTGGCGATATATTTATGGGCCCAACTACTTTAGTTTTCAAATTGGCGATGTGTTTTTTGTGGTTTTGGATAATGTGGTGTATCCCTGTGGGGCGGCAGATGTTGGCCCTGGTGGTCGGGAAGCCTGTACCCGTGCAGATGCAGATCCCACCTACAATGGCCGGATTCCGGAACAGCAAATGACTTGGCTGGAAAAAACCTTAGAGTATGTACCCCAAGACAAACGGGTGGTGGTGATGCATCACATTCCGCTGGTATCTTTCATTGATAGCAATACCGGGCGCCACCAAACCGATAATGCCAATGAGTTGTACGAGCTCCTGAAAGGCCGGCCTGCCCTCTCTCTGTCTGGTCATACCCACACCTACGAAATTTTGTCTGCTGGAGAATCCTTTCGGGGCTGGCAGGAGCAGGTGGGGGTTTCCCGCCTTCCCTTCGACCACATTGTTGGCGGTGCCCCTTCTGGCAATTGGTGGCAGGGGGACTTCAGCTTCGACGGGATCCCGATGGCCTTTACCCGTGGAGGTACCCCACAGGGCTACATGATGATTCACTTTGACCAGGGAGACTATCGGGTGGATTTTTATGCCTCCAATCAGTCACAGCAGCGGAAGATGGCCCTATCTTTTAATACCCCCGCCTTTCGCTCTTGGTTTGAAACCCTGTGGGAATGGCAGAACGACCAAGGGCCGGGGACAGAAGAGATTCCCCCACTAACCGTGAACGACCTAGAGGATCTCAAGCTCTTTACCCCAGATGAGCTGGCAGAAGGGGTTTACCTGACGGCGAATGTGTGGAGCGGAGAACGCAATACGCAGGTGTCTGTCAGCATCGATAAGGGTGTTTCCCAGGTGATGACGCGCACACAGCCCGGAGAAGGGGAGGATATTCTCTCTGGCCCCGAGTATGCGGATCCCTTTTCGGTACCACGACAGCTAACCGTTGGGCGCTATGCCTACCAGAGCACATCTGGGGATCCCCGGGCACAGGGGTTTGAGATTTGGCAAGGCTCACGATTTGGGCCAGTGGCTCCTCAAGGGATTGCCAGCTGGGGAATTGCCAACAGTTCTACCCATCTCTGGCGCTGGTCCTTACCTTCCGACTTGCCCATGGGATCCCATGTTGCCACCGTGACAGTGAAGGATCGCCATGGACGGGAATTTGTGGAGCGGATTCCCTTTGAAGTGCGGTCAGAACGGCCCTTCAGATACTGGAATGATGAACTGTGGAAGGGCTAGAGCATTGCCCATCTTAGGAGCTGACCTGCAACACCCCTCAACTCTTCAGCAAGCGCCGCCGTAACCGATCCAGAGCGGTTTGTGCGCTCCACCAGCGGATCCCTTCTCGACCTCGGAGGGTACCGAACTGGTATTCATAAGCCTCTGTATGCCCCTCGGGATCCGCCAAACCCAGGTACACCAGGCCCACCGGCTTTGTGGCTGTCCCTCCATCCGGCCCGGCAATACCCGTAATGCTCAAGGCCCAATCGGCGGCGAGGGCGCGTTGGCAACCCAAGGCCATTTGGGCAACAACTGGTTCGCTGACAGCCCCATGTTGCTGTAGAGTTTCCGGCTTCACCCCCAACAGTTGGGTTTTGATGCGGTTGTCATAGGCAATCATTCCCCCGAGAAAATAGCGGGAGCTGCCCGGGATCCCGGTGAGTAATTGCCCTAGCAACCCCCCTGTGCAGGATTCCGCCACCGCCAGGGTTTGCCCCCGTTTGAGCAATAAGTCCCCGACCACACTGGCTAAAGTGGCTTCGTCGCTACCGAAGTAATCTTCTCCGGAAATCTGTAAAATTTGCTCCACTACCGGGGCGATCAACGCTTGGGCTTGCTCGCGAGTGGGGGCACGTCCGGTCACCCGCAGGCGCACCTCTCCTTGGCTCGCATAGGGTGCCACCGTTGGGTTTTCGCCCGCCAACAAGGATCCCACCCGTTCCGCCAAGGTGGATTCGGGAATGCCCCAATGGCGCAGCACTTGGCTGTGAAAGACCTCTTGCCCCCAACCGACCGAGCGCAAATAGGGCACGGCAGTATCCTGCCACATTCTGTGCATTTCTCGCGGCACCCCCGGAAAGGTGAGGATGCGCAGATTGGGCCTCGGTTGCCAAATCAGGCCACAAGCACTGCCGACCGGATTGGGCAATACCACCGCTCCTTCCGGTAAAAAGGCTTGCTTACGATTGCTAGGGGAAGGGACAATCCCCCGTTGCCCATACTTTTGCACAATCTCTTCCCATACCTGCGGGTGCTCCACCATCTCCACTCCAAAGAAGGAGGCGAGTGCCTCATGAGTGAGATCATCTGGTGTTGGCCCCAAGCCCCCTGTGGTCAAAATCAGGTTGGCACGGCCACAGGCCACCTCTAGAGCGTGGTGAATGCGAGCCTCGTTATCCCCCACCACTGTTTGATAATGATGAGGGATCCCCAGCTGCGCCAGTTCAGCTGCCAGGTACTGGGCGTTGGTATTGGTGATTTCCCCCAGGAGCAACTCCGTCCCAATACAGAGGATCTCAGCCCCTTGAGGCACAACGGTTGGCGGTGGGATCATACTTAGCCTTGCGCTCGGATCAGCCGCAAGTATAAAGGTCTTAGCCCCTCTTCGCGCAGGGATCCCCTAGATTCATCGTTTAACGTTCTCTTTTCTAAGGTTCATACACTTCACTACGATGGGCAATCGCTACGACAAATACCTGAACCAGCTCATCATCTATAGAGTAGATTACCCTGTAGTCTCCAATACGGTAGCGATAGTAGCCTGTATAATCTCCTTTGAGGGCTTTGATGTTAGGGTGTGACCGAGGAGTTTGCTCTAGCTGCTGCAAACATCGAGCAATTTTCTTCGCTAGAGCTTTGTCAGCATTAACGTAAACTTCTTGGGCATCAGGATGGAGAAGAACTTCATACATCGGAGCGAAGAACTCTCCAGTTTGTGTACTCAGCTTTAGGGGTCGCTTGATTTTGCTTAACTCGCTCTAGCAATCCAGGAATTGCCAAAAGCTCTTGTGTCGAAGCTTCGCTTTCAATATTTGCTAAGTAGGCCGCAAAATCAGCAAGCACCTGTAGTCGCTCAGGGGACAGTTGTTTTAGCAAGTCATTCAGCCGGTTCTGTAACTCTCTTGCCGTTGCCAAATCTGCCAAATCTAGTGAAGACCCATCATCCATCGGAGCATTATCGGTAGTATTCATTGGCTCACTTCACAGTTACCCGATTAGTGTTCATTGTAAGCCAACTGGCTGCAATACATTGAGAATGGAATAAGCAGCTCAGGCTTGGCATTCGTGAATCCCGAAACCTCAAAATGCTCTTCTTAGCCGCCGTAGTAGTTGATAGCCAAAGCCCCCACCAACGTGAATTGCAAGGTCAGGATTACCAAATAGAAAATAGCGCGGGGCTTGAACAGGGTCAGCATCAGGCCAATCGCCTTCAAATCCACCATCGGCCCAAACACCATAAAGGCCAACAGGGATCCCGGCGTAAACGTAGCCGCGAAGGAGAGGGCAAAGAAGGCATCCACCGTTGAGCAAATGGAGATGATCGCTGCTAACGCCATCATGATCAGGATTGACACCAGTGCATCCTGGCCATAATCCAACAGGAACGACCGGGGGATCACCGTTTGAATCAGGGCTGCCATCGCCGAACCCAGGATCAGCACGGATCCCAGCTCGCGGATCTCTCTGGCCCAAGTTTGCAGCAGCACAGTTCCTTTTTGTTGCCAGGGGATCGCAGGCGCAGAGGCGAGGGCCGATTGATAAACTTCTTCTGCAGTTTGTAGGGTCAACAGGGATCCGGCAGGGGCCAGTTGAGGTGCGGTACTCCGCTGTTGAGGCCGGGATCCAATCCAGAAGGTGCCCCCCTGGAGCAGGGGCGAGCCGCTTGTAGAAGTCGGGGTGACGGTGGGGGATGAGTTACGCTCTAGTTCCCGCCAGACCGCTGGGTGCAACAAAGGCTGGAGATCTTTTTGTAGACTAAAAAGTAAGCCGATGGCCACCGCAATCCCAAAGGAAAAGAGAATCCGGTAAACCACAATCTCCGGCATGGCACGAAAGGCAATCCAAGTAGAAAAGATCACCACCGGATTAAACACCGGTGCCGCCAACAAAAAAGCCACCGCCACATGGGGCGGGATCCCTTTGATCACCAGTTGACGGGCCACCGGCAGGTTGCCACATTCACACACCGGGAAAAAGAACCCCAAAGCCCCACCGGCCAGCGCGCTGCCCACCTTGCCTTTGGGCAAAAAACGGGCCAACTGGGATCCATCCACAAACACTGCCAGGAGCCCCGAAAGAAAGACCCCCAAGAGCAAAAATGGCATCGCCTGCACCACAATGCTCAGGAATAGGGTAAATCCATCCCGCCAAAGGGGAGAGTCCAAAAGACTCAAAGCACCACCTCACACACAATTTCGGCCTTATTGAGTGTGGATCCCGGCTCTACCGCCTGTCAAATAGACCTCAACCCCGCTCTGCCAAAGGGATATAGCGCTGTTGCCGTTCACCTGTGTACACCTGCGTCGGTCGGAACAGGCGATTATCCGACAACTGCTCCCGCCAATGGGCCAGCCATCCCGCCGCACGGGCAATCGCAAACACCGGCGTAAACAAATCTTCTGGGATCCCTAACTTGGCGTAGACCAACCCTGAGTAGAAGTCCACATTTGGGTAAATCCCCTTCGGCCCGAGCAGCTCCTCACAGACCCGCTCAATTTCCACGGCAATGTCATAGTATTTGTCATGGCCATAGCGCTCAAACAGTTCTTCCGCGATTCGCTGCAAAGTAATAGCACGGGGATCTTTTACCTTGTAAACCCGGTGCCCCAGACCCATAATGCGTTGTTTTTTGGCCAGCTTATCTTCGATGAAGGAGCGCACATTTTCTACCGAGCCGATCTGCCGTAACAGCATCATCACCTGTTGGTTGGCCCCCCCGTGCAATAGCCCCGAAAGGGTACCCACCGCTGTCGCCAGAGTGCTGTAGGGGTTAGCCAAGGTGGAGGCACTCACCAAAAGGGCAAAAGTAGAAGCGTTAACGGTGTGTTCGGCGTGCAAAATCAGGCAGGTATCGAAAATGCGGGCCAACCAGGGATCCGGCTTCTTACCCGAGAGCATATATAGGAAATTCGCCGAATGATCCAGACTATCGTCCGGAGGAATCGGGTCATTACCTTGACGCATCTGATGAAACATCGCTACCATCGTCGGCAGCTTCGATAGCAAGCGGGTGACTGTGCCGAACACATAGTTGGGATCCACATCCTGCAGTGGATAAAACAAACCCAAGCCCGCCACACAGGTTTGCAGCGCATCCATCGGATGGCCGGATTCTGGGAAGGATTTGATCATGTCGCGGATGCGGTATTTCACCCGCCGATGACCCCGGATCGCCTGCTCAAAACTGTGCAGATCCGATTGCGTCGGCAGCTCTCCAAAAATGAGCAGATAGGCTGTTTCCAAAAAGGTGCTGTGGGCCGTCAACTCCTGAATGGGGATACCGCGATATTCCAGGATCCCTGCCTGACCATCCACAAAACTGATGTTGGAGCGTGTAGCCGGAACGCCCTCTAGCCCTGGTTTGTATTCCCCATCCGCCATACTCGGCTCCCAAAATGATGCTGGAGAGAAAGTCCACCCTCAGGGTGCCTGAACTTAGACCCCTTGATCGTATTCGGCGGCACTAACCTCGCTACAGTAAAGCAGATCTGGATCCCCACAGCCAAATCTGAATCCCGACAGACAGAGGGGAGCAGCTTTGTGTCAGCATAGGAATCCCTGTGCAGGGTCTCATTCACTCTCGGGCGTTCAACTGTACCCTTTATGTCTACTTCTGGGTTCGTTTCTGGGATTTCCCGCCGTACTCTGCTCAAATGGGCCGCCCTCACTGGGGGATCCGCAGTGTTGGGGTCTTGTGCCGCTCTCGATCGGATCCCTTCCGGCGACAGGACACCCACCCTCAACCTGTTCACCGTCTCGGATCGCTTTGGCACCGCTTTACAGCAAATTGTTTCCCAGTTTGAGGCGGCTACGGGCATTCGCATTGCGGTCACCATCAATGGCTATCCAGAACTCTACCAACGGGCTATTTCTGACTTTGTTGGCGGCACGGCCCAGGCAGATCTGTACGCGGTGGACATCGTCTGGACTGGAGAATGGGCGGAAAACAACTACCTGGTAGATTTGACCGAGCGCCTCGATGCCCTTCGCGCAGAATTGGAATTGGAGGATGTTCTGCCGGTGATGTGGAAGCTGGGGGAATGGCAGGGTCGGCAACATGCCTTTCCGCTGGCGGGCTATGCCGGAATGCTCAACTACAACCGTTCTGCCCTCGCTGGGGTGGGCTATCCAGAAGGTCCCAAAACCTTGACAGAATTGCGAGAAGCTGCTGAAGCCCTGACTGCCGGGGAGGTGTACGGGATCGCCATCAACGGGGCACGGGGAGCTGCCGTTGCCCAGGATTGGATGTACTACATGCTGGCCCATGGGGGTAGCCTACTGGATGGGAACAGTCAACCCAGCATCGACCGGGAGGTGAATATTGCAGCTTTGGACTATTTTCGGGATCTGTTTCGCTTTACCCCACCGGGGGCGATTTCCTATGCCTGGCCGGAACGGGAACAAGCCTTTAACGAAGGTCGGGCGATGATGCAAATGGCCTGGTCAACGGGTCTACGGGACAAACTCAACCCAGAAACTTCCCGCATCGCCGGGGAGCTAGGCATTACGGGCTTGCCTTTGGCAGAGGGGGTAGAACCGAAATATCCCTTCGGGGGCTGGGGCTTGGGCATTAACCGTACCTCTCCGAACATTGAGCCAGCCTGGGAGTTTCTGCGCTGGTTGGCGCAGCCGGATATCCAGAAGGAGTTTGTTCGCTTGGGATCCGAGCCGATTCGCCGTAGCACCCTCACCGATCCCGAGTTGCTAGCGGAGTTTCCCTACTTTGCTCAGATCTTGCCCTCTTTGGAACAGGGAGATGGCGACTTCCGCCCACGGATACCCCAGTATTCTCGTCTGCAGGATGCGCTGGGCTTGGTGGTGAATCAGGTGATTACAGATCAACTGGATCCCGACGTGGCCTTGCGCCAGGTGCAAGCTGAGATGCAGCCCTTTTTCCAGTCTGGTTCCTAGTTGCGACTGTTATCCCGTTCGCCTCTCGATTTGGATCGCCGACCCGGTCGCTGGTAGGGCCCAGATCCAACCGGGATCCAGACCCTTACTTTGTCCCCTCAGGGATCCCACTCAATCAATAGAACAGGATCCCAATCGGACGCTCTAGCACAGGCGTTGGTGCTACAAAGGTTGCCCCTGGATCTCCAGCCGGGATGCCAGCGGTGATGTTGTAGCGTAGGATTGCCCCAATGTTGTTGGCTCCCTCACGGTAATCAAATCCAACACTGTAAAGAATGCCGTTACGGCCAAAGCTAAGGCTACCGACAAAGTTGCCACTGGGATCCTCACCGGTGAAATCGGTGGAAAAAGAACCCAATTCCGCACCGCTGCTCAGATCGTAGAAGCGGATCCCGCCGCCAAAATCGCTGACATACAGAGCGCCATCCGGCCCAATCGCCAAGCCCAATAGGCTAACAAACCCAGCTCCATCCTCCAGAGGATCCGGTGTCGCAAACACACTGGAGCTACCGCTGCTGAGGTCGTAGCGCAAAATCTGACTGGGCAACCCACGGCTGAAATCGGGCTCTCCATCCACAGCCACACTGCCCTGCGTCGTTACATAGAGAGCACCATCCGGGCCAAACAGCAGGCCATTCGGGCCATTCAAGCCTCCCGGCTGGCCATCTCCCTGAGCATAGATATCCAAGAAAGCCCCGGTTAAGCCGTCATAGCGCAAAATTTGATCCGTCAAGAAGCTGGAGACGTACAAATGGCCATCTGGCCCAAAGGCAATTCCATAAGGACGCAACAGTCCGCCGGTTTCATCCGCATCGGTGGCGGGGTCATTGGCCACAAAAGCATCCAGAAAGGATCCCGTCAGCCCATCAAACCGCAACACGGAAGAGGCTGCCTCTGAGCTACCCGCCGGTTGATTGCCGCTGGAAATGTAGAGATCGGGGATCCCGTCGCCATTGGCATCTGGGCCAAGAATGATGGCATCGGGAGAGAACAAACCCCCGGATCCCGCTGGGATGAACTCACCCAGAAAGGCCCCCGATTCCGGATCAAACTGCACCACATTATTGCCACGGGTATTGCCCACCAACAGCCGCCCCAAGGGCAAAGGACTGAACACCGGACTGGTGGGTGAACTGCTGCCACAGGCACTCAGTAACAGCAAGGCCAGGGATCCGATTACCCCAATCCAACGGAAACCCCGTTCATTCTTAGAACTCATAACGAACACTCCTCACAAAGCAAAGGGTCAAAGACCAACCTCGAAAGATTGGCATGACCCTCAACTGTAGGGGGCCAGGCCCGTCCAGACTGTATCCAATGTGCTCAAACGTGTTCGGCTATACAGGCACGTACGGAATGCATGGATAAATGTTTGTTTGTTTTCTCTGTCTTCAGAGTGTATCCATCATTGCAAGGGAAGTAGCCGGGATCCCTTGTGTTGTCGCCTAGCTATAGCGGATCCCAGCTTCCTGCCAGCGATCCATCGCCTGGCCCATGCGCTCACAATCGGCAATTAAACTAATACGCACATAGCCCTCGCCCCCTTCCCCAAAGGCATTGCCGGGAGTAACCACCACCCCTGTCGATTCCAACACCCGCAGGGCAAACTCGGTGGAGCCTTCGGCTGTGCCATTGGCAGTGGGGGGGGTCGGGATCCAGAGGTACATCGTCGCTTGGGTAGGAGAAAGAGACCAGCCCAATTCCGTCAATCGACCGATTAAATAATCACGGCGGGTGCGGTAGCGCTCCTGCACCTGATGCAAATAGCTATCGGGCAAGCGCAGAGCAGTCTCGGCTGCTTTCTGAATCGCCCCAAAGATCCCGTAGTCGAGGTTGGTTTTTAGGGTACGCAGACTTTGGATAATCTGGCGATTACCCACCACAAATCCCACCCGCCAGCCAGCCATATTGTAAGTTTTGGAGAGGGTGTGAAACTCTACCGCCAGCTCTTTAGCGCCGGGGATCTGCAGCAGGCTCGTTGGCTGATAGCCATCAAAGGCCAGCTCTGCGTAGCAGAGATCGTGTACCAAAATCAGATCGTAGCGGCGGGCAAACTCCACCACCGCCTCAAAAAAAGAGCGGGGTGCTACCGCAGCCGTCGGGTTGTTGGGGTAGTTGAAATAAAGCACCCGTGCCTGCTGGGCCACTTCTGTGGGAATTTCATCCAAATCAATCAGCCACCCGTTTTCGGCCCGCATCATCATCGGGTAAATCTGTCCACCGGCAATCATCGGCCCACGAAAATGAGCCGGGTAGGCAGGGCTAGGCACCAGCACCAAATCCCCCGGATCCACATAAGCCAAAGCCAAATGGGTGAGTCCTTCTTTGGATCCCAAAAGGGGCAACGCCTCCCCATTGGAATCCAGTTCCACCCTGTAGCGGCGGTAGTACCAATCCGTAATCGCCTGACGGAAACTGGCCGTGCCCTCAAACGGTGGGTAGCCATGGTGGGCGGGATCCGCAATCGCCGCTTGGGCTGCTTCCACCACCGGCTGAGGGGTGGGGCCATCAGGATTTCCCATACCCAAATCAATCAGATCCAATCCCTGCTGGCGGGCACGGGCCTTCAGCTCATCCAAACGGGCAAAGACATAGGCGGGCAGTTTATTGAGCCGTTGGGCAGGGATGAGGGCGCGGTTCATATTAAAGACTAGGGGATCCGGTGCAGCCGGGGGCTCACTTGGGGTTAACTACTCAACTTACTGCCAGAGCTGGATCCAAATCAATGGCTGGCTTGGGCATTTGGGATCCCAAACAGTTAGGATGAGTGCTCCGGATTTTTCAATGGGTTGAACGGTGTCGTTACCGCTTGTAGCTATTGTCGGTCGCCCAAATGTGGGCAAATCTACCCTCGTCAATCGCATGGCAGGGGCCCGTTCGGCTATTGTGCATGACGAGCCTGGAGTGACGCGGGATCGTCTGTACCAGGAGGTGGAGTGGAATGGACGACGCCTGCGGGTAGTGGATACCGGCGGCCTCATTTTTGGCGATGATAGCGAATTTTTGCCCCATATTCGTCAGCAAGCGATGGCGGCAATAGCCGAGGCTCAAGCGGTGATTTTTGTGGTGGATGGTATGGAAGGCTTGCTCCCTGCCGATGCTGAGGTGGCGAATTGGCTGCGCAAACAGCCTCTACCAGTCGTGGTGGCCGTGAACAAGTGCGAATCGGGGCAAATGGGCTTGGCCCAAGCTGCTGTTTTTTGGGAGCTGGGGCTAGGGGAACCCATCCCCTGTTCCGGCATTCATGGTAATGGGGTGGCGGAGCTGCTAGAGGCGGTGTTGCCGCATCTGCCGGAGTCGGTTCCCGAGGTCTCAGGGCAAGAACCGATTGCCATCTCTGTGTTGGGGCGGCCTAATGTCGGGAAATCCAGCCTACTGAATCGTTTGGTGGGATCCGAACGGGCCATTGTCAGTCCGATTGCCGGCACCACCCGCGATGCCATCGATACAGTGATCGAGTGGGAGGGACAAGCCTACCGGTTGATCGATACCGCCGGGATCCGTAAGAAAAACCGAGTCGATTATGGGGTGGAGTTTTTTAGCATCAACCGCGCGTTCAAAGCGATTCAACGCTCAGATGTCGTGTTACTGGTGATCGACGCTTTGGATGGGGTAACGGAGCAGGATCAAAAGCTGGCCAGCCGTATTGAAGAAGAAGGCCGCGCCTGTGTGATTGTGGTCAACAAATGGGATGCCGTCGAAGATAAAGACACCTACACCCTCAACGAATTCACCCGCGACATCCGCGCCAAGCTCTACTTTTTGGAATGGGCACCGCTCCTCTTTGTCAGTGCCCTCACTGGCCAACGTACCCACAAAATCTTTGAACAGGTGGATACTGTTGTCGCCGCCCATCGCAAACGCATCTCCACCGCAGTGGTGAACGAAGTGCTCCAAGATGCCCTCTCCTGGCAGTCTCCACCCACCAATCGCCAAGGGAAACAGGGAAAAATCTACTACGGCACCCAAGTTTCCGATAGGCCTCCCACCTTTGTGTTGTTTGTCAATGATCCGGATCTGTTCAAAGATAATTACCGGCGCTTCATGGAAAAGCATTTTCGGCAAAACCTTGACTTTACAGGTACCCCAATTCGCTTTCGTTGGCGGGGCAAATCTGAACGTTCGGTGGGGCGGGCTGTGCAGAAATTAGAGGGATCCCCGTCACCTCGCTAGGCCAAGATGGAAGTGTTTACAAGTTCCCTCTCTCCAAATGGAGTTCATTCCTAGTCCAAGCCTATGGCCGTCGATCCGAATGTTAAAACTATTGTTGATAACCGCCGCGCCCGTTTCGAGTACGAGATTCTGGAAACCTACGAAGCCGGGATCCAACTGACCGGGACGGAGGTGAAATCCATCCGCGCGGGGAAGGCCAACCTGCAGGATGCCTTTGCTTTGTTTCGGGATGGGGAAGCCTGGCTACACAATTTGCACATTTCCCCCCATGGTACTGCCAGCAAGGTGTTTAACCATGAGCCCACCCGGCGGCGCAAGCTGCTGCTACACCGCAAAGAGATCAACCGCATGATGGGCTTGGTGGAGCAAAAGGGGCTGACTGTAATTCCCCTGAAACTGGTGCTCAACCGCGGCTGGATCAAAGCCCATCTCGGAGTGGCTCGCGGCAAAAAGCTACACGACAAGCGCCAAGCCATCAAAGATCGGCAAACCCAGCGGGATATCCAACGGGAGCTGAAGGAACGTTAACAGAGGGCAGCAGGCTAACTTACCTGCTTTGGGTTTTCTGCTAGAGGTCTTTTCAAACTGCTGCTGTTTCTTAGACAACAGAGCCTTACTTTGGGATCCCGTTGCCCTGGCCCACTTGAGGGAGAAGGGATCCTGCCCATATCCGGATACGGAGTATTCTTAGCTCCTTTGCAGGGATCCTTCTGCGGAAAACAGAAACACGTACATACA